>CAZRPR010000018.1:0-18803 GCA_964602125.1 uncultured Candidatus Saccharibacteria bacterium | reverse complement strand
GGGTCCACTAAAGAATGTACCAACAACGACGGAACAGCTATCTCAACTGATGGTATCGCTCCTGACGTTCAAGGCTTCTGCGTAATAGTCCCTGACGGTGGAGGCAGTGATATTTCCGCCTGTGGAGATAAGGCTACTGCTAAATTCAAAGTCTATTCCAATTATGAATTCACTAATCCGGAATATGTTTGGAGTAACTGTAACGGAGCTACTAACAGTTCTTCGGTGGAATGTAATTACACTACCAGTGAGCTTTCACAGAAATTCACTCCTGCTCTTACGGTTAAAGACAACGGAGATGAAATTAAATGCCCTTCCAATTCTTCCATTACTCTTTACAAAGAAGCCGGTTGCAATGTCTTAAGTCGAGTCAAGGGTTCTGGTGAGGACTACAGTGGTACGGTTAAAGCAACTGTTGGTGAAACTCTGGAATCGAAGATTGAGAGAAAATGTCTTGATCCCAAAGAGACCACCACGTGGAGTGCCGCTAACGCCACCTTGCAAAGCCAAGATAACGACAGTTCAACCGCTCTCCTGAACGCCGCCGGTAATGTTACTGTCTCCGCCAAGGTCAAAGTGGGGTCGGCAGATAAAGCTTGCAAAGAAAGTAGCACTGACGTGAAGGAAAAGATAGAGATAGGTAATTAGAAATTTGACATTGAAAAATTTAAAAAAGATAATGACGATAATTAACAAAATTAATTACAAAAATTGTTTATTAAAAAGAAAAAAATGAAAAACAAAAGAAAAAAAACTGTTCTGTGGCTTGGGGGGCTTTTGGTTTTCCCAATCTTTCTGGCTGGAATTTTCTCAGCTCAAGCAGCTGAGGAGAAGGGTGGTCTTTTTAAGGGCAGCTCCGAAGAAGAAATTAGAGCTGGTCTGGACCAATTTTTTGGCAGTATGCCACCTGAAAATCCTTTCTCTCAAGTAGAAGGATCTGATTATGAAAGAGTATTACCCTTTGCTTATCCTCCCTTTCTAGATTTTAAAGTCAAAGGAAGAGAGAATTATAAACAAATGTTCAAGGCGGGTGAAAGTGTTGACATTGAGGCAGTAGTTAGTTTTTCCAATGATAAGAGTAAGATGGAAACCGGCAAACTAAAAGAGCAATGTTTGGAGATGACTAAGGATAACCAAAAGGCCAGAGAAGGTATTTGCAGAGACTATGATGTTTACGATGTTAATTCTTTTGAACATCTAAGCCTGATGGTCCAAGTCTGGAGAATGGACGAAAGTGATAATCGTAAAATAAACGGAGACTTTTTAGTAGATGAGTTTTATGCCAAGGAAGATTTTCAATTAAGCGAAGGGCAGTTGTTGCCAGTAAAAATAAGCTGGAAAGCACCGAAAGACTTGATAAAAGGAAAATATTTTTTCTCCTTTTTTGTTAACGGTAACAAAAAATTTCCTTTATTGAGTTTCGCTCCAGATATATTTTCTCCCCTTAACCAAATTCCTTTTACAGTAGAAGGAGAAAAGGCTAGCGGAATTATTCTTGATAAGGACGGAATAGAGATTAATTCTGATCACTATTTCCCGATTAATCGAATCCCTACGGTTAAGTTGATGAACGGCAAAATTACCGTAAAGAGCTCAGTTATTAATAATACACAAAGCTTAGCTAATGCGGACGTTGAATACAAACTCTTTCGTTGGACTCAAGAAAATGAAAGTGATGTCCTTTCGAAGAAAAATCAACAAGTCTCGATTAAAGCAAACGGAACTTCCCCGATAGAATTTTCTTTTTCACCTTTCGAAAAAGAGAGTTTCTACACCCTTCAAATAAACGTTAAATCTGGCCAAGAAAAATCAATGGTTAACGTTGTTTTGATACTTGAAGGGAAGAATCGAGGAGTATTTATTTTTATGGGTCAAGCGGAAAAAGATTCCAAGGTCAGTCCGATGGTTTGTCTTAGAAACGCTGCATGGGTCGGTAATTTTAAGGGTAGAGTGGATATATCTGCCTTTTTGGGAAGTAGTGAGAAGCCGATTGCCAAATGGAGTAAGGAAGGTTATCTTGAGACGAAAGATGGATTTTGTTTAATACTAAAAAATAATGGGTTTGAGAACCTAGAGAAAGGTAAATGCACGGTATTTAAAGGTGAAATTTATGATGATAAAAACAATATGGTTGATCAGGTAACTACTGATTTTTATTGTGGTGCCAAAAAGGACAGTAAAGCTTCAGGAGTGGCAGGAATTGCTTCCGATTTAACATCCAAAGACACTCCATGGACAGAAAAAACCTTGACATGGATCCTTATTTTGTTGGGACTTATTGGAGCGTATGTGGTTTATAAGATAATAATTTCTAATAAAAATAACTTAAAAAAATGAAAACAAGTAAAGTTATTTTTGTCCTTTGGTTTTTTCTAGCTTTGATTTTCGCTCCCGAAGTCTTTGCTTTCACGGAAACCAAAACCGGGCAAGTGCAGCTGAATATGAACAAATTACTGTCGAGTGATTTGGTCAAAGAAGGTAATCACTGGTGTACCATAAGCGGATGGTCAAGACTTTGCTACAGTAATAATCTATACAATGACTGTACTCTGTTTTGCAATAATAATAACAATTACACGTATTCGTTTAATTACGAAACGAAGAAAAATCATGTTGAAACTTGGACACCGCTCGAAAAAGAGAATATTTTCAAGTGTGACACGGTTCGTTCCAAATTTAGTGTAATTGGCGACTGGGGAGCTAATTTAGAAAAAAAATGTGCTGAGGTGTACAAGAACATAATGATTTCAAATTCTTGTTGGTCCCATTCACCCCCAACGGATATAGTTGAATGTACTGACAAGGATGACTGTCTCTACAAAGCTAAGGGGTATACTCTTACACCGGAGTATTCCGGCAAGGGAGTCCATCAAGTTCCTGCTAACTTTGTTTCAGGGGTAGAGAAATCTTTATTGTCTAATAATTCGGCGACTGTTTGTGCTGACGGATCTTGTCCTATAACGAAAGAGGGGTTATATAAACTAAGCATGAAAGCTCCAGAAACTAATTATTATGGTCAGTGTAAAGGTTACGGAATGACTTTGGAGCCAGACGGTACAAAAATTCCTGAGACTAATAGTGTTTTAGATTTAAACATTATTAATCGTACGCCAATAACAACAATAACATTGTCCAACAAAAACTTTAAAGTAGGTGAAGAGGTTGATGTTCATTGTGACGCTTTTGATCCGGACGATTGTGTGGATAAGATCTCGAAAGTAACCATGAGATGTCAAGACAATGCCGGTAATTCAGATAAATGTTTGATATACGACCCCGCAGTAGGTACATTGGGAAGTTCTTTAACAAAGGAGATTGGAGGAGCAAGTCAGACCAATCCGTACAGACTCTCTGCTAAATTTAAAGTAACTCAGGCGGGCAGCTATATGGTTGTTTGTAACGCTACTGACAATAATGGTGCTTCCAGCACTTATCCCGACGGATCCAATGACGGCAACGGAGTAGGAGTAAATGGAGCTACAGTAACCAATCCAGATGGCAGTGGAACAACTCCTCTTTGTACTCCAAACGATAATCGATGTGATCCTAATTGTACTCCGGTCGACGTGGATTGTGCTAAATGTATTCAAGACAACGTTTGTATTACCGGTTGTGCCGTTCCTGATCCAGATTGCCCAAATGGAGGGGTTATTGATTCATCGATGAGATTTTGTGCCTTAGTTCCGAACAAGGGCGCAGGAGCTCCTGTCTGTGGAGATAATAGCGAAATAAAATACAGCGCCGAAGCCCTATACAATATTAATCCAATTACTTACAAGTGGAAATGTGGCGAGAAAGCAGATGAAAGCTGGGTAGAAACTAAAGATCCTAAATATACTTGTAAATATGCCGGGCCCGGAACCTTTATGGCCAGCTTAAGAGTAACTGATAAAAGTGGTAAAGAAACAGACTGTAAGTTACAAGAAAAAGTCAAGATAACAACTGAAAAGAGCTGTCGAGTGGAGGTAAGAAAAGCTGGAACAACTGAAGATTTCTCTGACAAAGTCATTATTAGAGCTGGAGAAAGCATCGATGCCAGAGTAAAACAGGAATGTTTAGGCAAATTACCGGTAACTTGGTCGGCAGCAGGTGGCTCCGTAGGAACCACTAAAGACGGAGTGACCGAGATTAAGTTTACCAGTGCTGGAGAAAAGTCGGTTGGAGCTAAGATGACCAAAACCATTAAAGAGATGAAAACTATAACAGAGAAAGATGAAGAGGGAAATGATGTGGAGAAAAAAGTTGAGGTTGTTAGACAGGAAGTTACTGATTGCGCCGGGGTTCTGGTGGATGTTAAGGACGTCAGTAATTGGGGCTCGTAAAATCAACATCTCCGCCCAATAAAACTAAAACACCGCCCATCTCGGGCGGTGTTTTTTTTGAATTGTAGAGACGGGTTTAAAACCCGTCTCTACAATTCGTCTCGAATAAACAACTTTCTGCCACAACGGGAACAAAAACCTCTGTCGTCATGCCTCTCAATCTCATATTCGAATCTTTTGATATTAAGTTTTCTACAGTGAGGACAGTAAGTGTTTTTAAGCTTGTCTCCTAAATTACTGTAAACAAACTCCAAGCCTTCATTTTTGCCGATTAGGCACGCCTTTAAAATATCTTTTTCCGTCGCCGAGGCCCATTCTTCCATCTGCCAAGAAACAGAGGAAGAGAAATCAATCAAGTGCCAAGGGGTGTGTCGAGAAATATATTTTTTTATAAAGGAAGCTAAAGCTTTCAAATCCACAGCATGGTTGCTGAGTTTTGGGATTATCAAAGTAGTAATCTCTAAATGAATTTTATTTTTCGCTAAAGTCATAAGATTTTCCAATACGGGAATTAAGCTTCCCTTGGGGTGAGAAGTATAAAAATTTTCATTAAACGATTTAATGTCAAGATTGACCGCATCTAAAAAGGGTAGAATCATTTTTAGCGCCTCCGCTGAAATAAAGCCGTTAGTTATCCAGATGTTTTTTATTTTAGCCTTCCTGGCCAGCCTCATAGTCTTCAGATTAAACTCAAAAGAAACTGTCGGTTCATTGTAGGTGTAGGATATTGAAGCACATTTGTTCTCAATGGCTTGGTTAACGATATCACCGGGAGAAATCTCAGGAAAATTCTCAGCTAATGAAAAAACAGTGTCGGGTTTGTTTTGGATGAGAGAAGAAGTTTGAGAGATTTGCCAATTATAACAGTTGGGGCAACGAAAATTGCAACCAAAACTACCGAGAGAAAGAGTCTTGGTCCCGGGCATAAAATGATAAATTAGTTTTTTCTCTATTGGCTCAATTTCCAGACCGGTGATTCGACCGTAATTAATAGCATACAACTTCCCCAAAATATTTATTCTGGTACCACAGAAACCCAGATTATCTTTTTTAATTATTTCTCCCAAATCTTCTTGATCGAGAGAAAAATTCTTCCTAATGGGTGATATAACACATTCTCTTGGGCAAATTTTGCATTTAACCAATCCTGATTTTTCCGAATCGTAAAGTAAGGCTTCTTTCATCTTTAAAATCCAAAAATTAAATCAAGCTTCCTTGCTTATTCCTTCCAAAAGCACTTTTCACTAAGCCATCTGCTTCTTCGTTTTTCTCTCGGGGGATGTAATTAAAGCTTACGCTTTGATAGTCAAGAGCCAAGTTCCAAATTTCAACAAATAATTTAATAATTCTCTCATTTTTCAGTTGATAGCGATGATTGAGCTGGCTAACCATCAGTTCACTGTCAGAAAAGCAAGCTAAATCGCTTTTTTTCGCTTCTTTCTTGCCGATGACAGTTTTAGTTTTTTTTAAGGCCAAGATTAAAGCTTTATACTCAGCTTCGTTGTTGGTCCCAACGCCAAGGGTTTCGGCGTAAGTTTTTTTAGTGTCCCCTGCTTCAATAACGACTCCTACGGCGGAAGGACCCGGATTACCGAGAGATCCTCCATCGGTGTGAATAATAACTTTCATTTGGTTAAATTATTTTTAAACAATTCTCCTTTTTTTCTCTTCGGTAATTTTTCTGATAGGGGCGATGTTCTTATCCAACTTTCTGATCCCCGACCCGGCGAAAGCAATAGTCAAAATATTATCTTTTTCACTTACCACCAAGCCTCGACCAAAAATATTATGAAAAACTTTGTCTCCCTCTTTCCAGTTGATTTCTTTCTTGCCTTTTCTGGCTTCCGCTTCCTCCTCAATCTTTATATTCAAATGGAATTCTTCCTCAAATTGATTACGACTGTTTTTCACTTCCTCTGTTAGTTCTTCGGGAATTTCTCTTAAAAATCTAGAGGCCGGATTAGCTTGAAGATTACCAAAAATAATTCTTCTCTCGGCAGAAAGAAGATAGACTTTCTGTTTGGCTCGAGTAATTCCCACGTAACACAGCCTTCTTTCTTCCTCCATTTCAGTAACGCTCAGAGTCGCTCGACTGTGAGGGAACAATCCCTCTTCCATGCCGACGATAAATACATTCTCAAATTCTAGGCCCTTAGCGGAATGCATGGTCATCAAATGAACTTTTGATTTCAAGTCGATAGCATTTTGGTCATCAGCTCCGATTAGACTTACTTCCTCTAAAAATTTAGAAAGAGAATTACTGGCCACCCCCTCGGCATCATATTTTTTTACTGCCGTGAAAAGTTCTTTAATGTTTTCCAGTCTTTCCTCTCCATCTTCCATGGAAAGTAGATGGGCGCTGTAGCCGGTCTTTTCTAGAACGAATTCCAGAGTTTTAGAAAGATTATTTTGAAGGGCGAAATCTTTAATTTTTCTCAAAATTTCTGATAATTTTTCCCATTTAGCCAAATTACTTCCGCCCAGAGTTGCTTCCTTCATTAACTCCTCGCTAAAAATAACCTCAGTCATTTTTAGATTTCTCGAAGAGGCAAATTTTTTGAATTCCTTAAAAGCAACCTTACCAATATTTCTTTTTGGAATATTATAAATTCTCCGAAGACTCATCTCATCTTGGCCGTTGGCGATTAGTCGCAAATATGCTAATAAATCTTTTATTTCTTTACGAGAGTAAAAGCGAAGAGCACCAATCAGATGATAAGGAATACCATTCTTAACAAAAGCCTCTTCCAGTGCTCTTGATTGAGCGTTAGTTCGGTAAAGAACAGCAATTTCCCCCAAGCTAACGGTTGGATTTTTTTCCTTGATTTTTGCTATCTCTTTGATGACGAAATCAGCCTCATCTTCCTGATCCGAGGCTCGATAGAGGGTTATTTTTTCTCCACCTTGATTTTCCGTCCACATTTTCTTTTTTTTCTGTTTCACATTCTTTTCGATGACCACGCTGGCTGCGTCCAAAATAGTCTGAGTGCTTCTATAGTTTTGTTCCAGAAGAATAACTTTGGCTTCAGGATAATCTTTTTCAAAGCTAAAAATATTTTTAATGTCGGCTCCTCGCCAGCCGTAAATACTTTGAAAATCATCACCAACCACAAAAAGATTTCGATTTTTTTCGGCAATAATTTTAACAAATTCGTATTGAGCTCGATTAGTATCTTGATATTCGTCAACCAGAATATGGAGAAATTGTTCTTGATAGAATTTTCTTATTTCCTCATTCTCTTTGAGAAGCAGGGTGGGCACCATGATTAAATCATCAAAATCAAAACCGTTCTGCTCTTTGAGAATAGCTTGATAGCGTTCATAAATTTTCGCCATTTTTTCCTCGTAAAAACCGGAGGCGGATTCAAGAAGAGATTGAGGGGTGGAAATTTCATTTTTAGCTCGACTCAAAAAATCCCTTACTCGATTCACGGGAAATTGTTCTTCGCTTAGGTTTTGTTCTCCCAAGATTTGTTTTATCAATTTTTTTTGATCTTCGTCGTCGAAAATGGCAAAAGATTCTGAATAACCTATTTTTCCTGCTTCCCTTCTTAGAATACGTGCTCCGATAGAGTGAAAAGTTCCAACGTGAGGAACTCCGGTTCCGGAAAAATCGAGAGATTGGAAAAACTGACTTCGGTTTGGATTTCCTGTTAAATGGTTGATTCTACCAACCATTTCCTTAGAAGCTTTATTAGTAAAAGTGATAGCTAAAATATTCTCCGGTTTTATGCCCTTGTTTATTAAATAAGCGACTCGATGAGTCAGAACACGAGTTTTTCCCGATCCGGCTCCGGCAATCACCAGCGCTGGTCCACTTTCGTGCTCGACGGCTTGACGCTGAGGCGGATTGAGTTTGTCTAAAATATCTTGCATGAGTATTTATTTTTAAATCTTCTGTAGCGCACAGTCGCTACTTAAATGTCCAAATTTTTAACTTCCTTGGCTTTGCCTTGAATAAATTGTTTTCGAGGGGCAACTTCAGAGCCCATTAGGGTCTCAAAAACTTCATTGGCTTTCTCTGCGTCGGCCACTGAAACTCTAAGCATTACTCTGTTTTCTGGGTTCATGGTAGTGTCCCAAAGTTGGTCCGGATTCATTTCTCCCAAACCTTTATAGCGTTGAATATTGACCAGTGGAGCTCTTTTGGCGTCTTTATCGTCGCTTACCTCATCCATCCGGCTGCTACGACTATTTTCCTCCTTGGCCGGCCCCTGCCACTTGGAAAGAATTTGCTCTTTTTCTTCATCGGAATAGACATAAGAAACTTCTTTCGAACGGCTAATCTTGTAAAGAGGTGGCTGGGCAATGTAGATGTGGCCTTCTGTAATTAAAAATTCAAAATTACGGTAGAAAAAAGTTAGAAGTAAGGTTCGAATGTGGGCTCCGTCAACGTCAGCGTCAGTCATAATAACGATTTTGTGATAGCGAAGCTTGGCGGGGTCGACTTGGTCACCGACTCCGGTGCCCATGGCAATGATCAAATTCTTGATTTCTTCCGAAGTGAGCATTCTGTCTAATCTGGCTTTTTCCACGTTAAGAATTTTTCCTCGGAGAGGTAAAATAGCTTGGAATTTCCTATCCCTTCCCTGTTTAGCGGAGCCACCGGCAGAATCTCCCTCCACAATGTAAAGTTCAGATTCGGCGGCGTTCCTCGAGGAGCAGTCAGCTAGTTTTCCCGGCAAGGTCATGCCTTCCATGGCCCCTTTTCGAATAACGTTATCGCGGGCCACCTTGGCGGCTCGACGGGCTTTAGCGGCCAAAAGGCATTTACCTAAGACTTCACGGGCGTCTTTAGGGTGTTCCTCTAAATATTCTTCTAATCCAGCTTTAGTCGCTCGGTAAACCACCCCTTTAATCTCAGGATTGCCTAATTTGTCTTTAGTCTGGCCTTCAAACTGAGGAGAACCTTCCATTTTGACTGAGATTATGGTGGTCAAACCCTCAATTACGTCATCGGCAGTCAGTGCCTCCTCTTTTTTCTTGACCCAACCTTGTTTTTTGGCGTAATCATTCAACACCCGAGTAAGGGCGATCCTGAAACCGACCAAATGAGTACCTCCTCCGGGATTGAGAATATTGTTGGTAAAGGGAAGGATTCGGCTTTTGAGACCGTCATTGTATTGAATAGCAATTTCCACTTCAACCGTGTCCTCCTTCTTGTCTATATAGATAGGTAATTCGTTTTTTACTTCTTTGCCATTATTGAGCATTTCGAGATAGGAAACGATGCCACCCTCGAAATAGAAAGTGTAGCTTCGGCCCAACTCAGCGGCTTTATGTTCTTTTTCCGGTAAATCGACCAAATCGATCAAGGTAATGCTAATGCCTCGAGTGAGAAAAGCTTGATGTCTCAAATACTCAGCTATTTTCTCCTTATTCCAAGCAATAGTGGCAAAGATTTCCGGGTCGGGAGAAAAAATAACTTCCGTACCTTTTCTTTTTGAAGTGCCGACTTTCTCCACTTTATTTAAGGGCTTTCCTCTTTCGTACATTTGTTCAAACAGACCGCCGTCTCGTTCCACTTTAACTGTCAATTTTTCAGATAGAGCGTTTACCACTGAAAGGCCGACGCCGTGAAGTCCTCCAGAGACTTTATATCCGCCACCGCCGAATTTTCCACCGGCGTGAAGAGTGGTCATAACGGTTTCTAGGGTTGAAACTTTGGTTTCAGGATGAATTTCTACCGGAATACCTCGACCGTCGTCAGTCACTGAAATCTTATTATCGGGCAAAAGCTTCACTTTAATGTTTTTGCAATGTCCCGCTAGAGATTCGTCAATTGAATTGTTGACAATTTCCCACACTAAATGGTGCAAACCTTCTTCGCCTGTTCCACCAATATACATACCCGGTCTTTTTCTGACCGGTTCAAGACCCTTTAGGACTTGGATTTGTTTGGCTGAGTATTCGTTTTTGTTAGGAGTGTCGTTTTTTTCTGCTGTCATTGGTTCCAATTAAAAAAATCAAAATTCAAAATAAATAAAAAAACTTATTTAAAGCCATTTTATCATTATTTTAAATTTTGACTTCTTTTGTTTTTTTAAGACCAAATAAAGTTTAAACGGGAAATATGGAAGGGGCAAGTAGTAGGGGCTACGCCCAGTTCAAAGTTTAAAGAT
This sequence comes from uncultured Candidatus Saccharibacteria bacterium, assembly GCA_964602125.1. Classification (GTDB taxonomy): domain Bacteria; phylum Patescibacteriota; class Minisyncoccia; order CAIUEV01; family CAIUEV01; genus CAIUEV01. Next base: position 8,359 of record CAZRPR010000018.1, on the reverse strand, counting down.
AAAAGTTAAAAGTAGGAAAATAATACAAAAATTAGAAATTTTAAATTATAAATTAAAGATTATGGATTTTTTCAACTTTCAACTTTCAACTTTTAATTCCCCTGCGTTTTTTTGTCTTATTATTTTTTTAGCCTAGAATGGAAAAGCTTTATTCTAAATAATACAAACATGTCGATTCTAGTAGGAATTTTTCACGAAGGGCTTTTTAGGCCATTGCTTAATCTTTTAGTTTTTTTGTATGAAACTTTAGGGGATTTCGGTCTGGCCATTATTGTGGTGACTGCACTGGTCCGATTAATGCTCTATCCGATTGCTAAAAAGACTTTAGTGCATCAAAAAGAACTGAAAAAGATTCAACCCAAAATTAAAGAACTTCAAGAAAAGCATAAAGATGACAAAGAAACGCTCTCTAAGGAGATGATGGCTCTTTACAAGGAGCATAATTTTAATCCAGCTTCCGGTTGTTTACCCATGATTGTTCAGTTGATCGTCTTAATCGCTCTGTATAGGGTATTTCTATCAGTTATGGACTTGCGCTTCGAGGAACTTTACTCTTGGATGACCAATCCGGGGAAAATCGATACTTATTTTTTTAATTTGTTTGATTTGGGACACAAAAGTGCGGAACTTAATTTGGGTAAAATATTATCCCTTAATTTTAGTGAAGGCATAAAAATAATCAGCTGGGGCGGAGTTTTGCTTTCAGTTATTGCTGGAGCGGCTCAGTTTTTTCAGACGAAAATGACCATTGCCAAGCAGAAAGCAAAAAAAGCAGAGGAGGAAAAGGAGGGCCCCGGTAGAGACGTATTGAATACGTCTATTGAAAATGGGAAGAAAGAGGAAGAAAAATCTGGAGAGCCAGATATGATGGAAATAATGAACAAACAGATGCTTTATTTCTTTCCTTTCTTGACAATCTATATTGGTTTGACCTTTCCGGCGGGGCTATCTCTTTATTGGGTGGTTTCAACTTTGCTATTGATCGGGCAACAGTATTTACTGGATAGAGAGGATAAAATTTGACAATTTCTAAAAGTAATATATTTTATCTATTGCATTAAAATAATTTTTTAAATTTATATTTCTCAATGGTTATTCTTGTTTCTCGAAGAAGAACTTGAGAGCTCTCGGTTTTTTTCGGGGCAAAATAAAAAACTGGCGGAAGAAGCAAGGAGGGATTGCTTTTGGCGTTAGTTTTCATGTACTTTAACAATTTGGCATCTAATTAAAAATTGCTAGTCAGTAACGTAAGGGTCAATTTATTGATTTTTATGTTTTTTTTAAAACGATATGCGGTAGTGTGAAAGGGCGTACAGTGGATGCCTTGGCACAAAAAGGCGAAGAAGGACGTGGTTAGCTGCGATAAGCTTCGGGGAGCCGCCAGCGGGCTTTGATCCGGAGATTTCCGAATGGGGAAACCCGGCAGGAGTAATGTCCTGTCATTATTATCTGAATACATAGGGTAATAAAGCGCACCCGGCGAAGTGAAACATCTCAGTAACCGGTGGAAAAGAGACTAATAAGTATTCCCCCAGTAGTGGCGAGCGAACGGGGAGAAGCCTAAACCTGGAATTTATTCCAGGGGTTGCAAGACAATTTTTGCGATTTAATTCGCGCTTTAATTTTTCAGTTAACTGAAGTTGGCTGGAAAGTCACACCAAAGAGAGTAATAGTCTCGTAAGTGAAAATTGGAAAATTAAGGTAAAATTGTTCTTAAGTAGCGCGATGCCAGTGGAACTTCGCGTGAATCAGCCGGTACTACTCCGGCAAGGCTAAATACTTTTTGTGACCGATAGTGAACTAGTACCGTGAGGGAAAGGTTAAAAGAACCCCTGCAAGGGGAGTGAAATAGATCCTGAAACTGTACGCTTACAACGAGTAGGAGCTGTGTACTTTCGAGTACATGGTGACTGCATGCTTTTTGCAGAACGAGCCGGCGAGTTATTCTATATGGCAAGGTTAACCTTCTTTTAAAGAGGGGAGCCGTAGCGAAAGCGAGTCTTAATAGGGCGTTTAGTCGTATGGAATAGACCCGAAACCGAGTGATCTAACCATGGACAGGGTGAAGTATGGGTAAAACTATACGGAGGCCCGAACCCACGAGCTGTGCAAAACTCGGGGATGATCTGTGGTTAGGGGAGAAATTCCAATCGAACTCGGTAATAGCTGGTTCTCTCCGAAATATCTCTTGGGATAGCCGTAAGATATTTTTGTAAAGAGGTAGAGCTACTGGATGAGTAAACGTGGTTTCGGCCTAGTTTATTCAACCAAACTCCGAATTCTTTTGCATTAGTCTTACGAGTCAGTCTGTGAGGGCTAAGCTTCATAGACAAAAGGGAAACAACCCAGATCACCAGTTAAGGTCCCAAAATTTTTCTTCCAAAGGAAGAAGCCCCTCTCTTGGTTTTACCAAGGGAAAGGGCGCGCTTAGTGGTAAAGGATGTGAAATTCCGAAAACAGCTAGGATGTTGGCTTAGAAGCAGCCATTCATTAAAAGAGTGCGTAATAGCTCACTAGTCTATGGAATTTTGCGCCGAAGATATAACGGGGCTAAGCGCAGTACCGAAACTGTGAACTTCGTGTTTCATTTATGGAACATGGAGTGGTAGGAGAGCGTTCTTTACGCGTAGAAGCTTCGTCGTGAGGCGGGGTGGAGTGTAAAGAAGTGAGAATGCCGGCATAAGTAGCCGCAATACCGGTAAAATCCCGGTACGTCGTAAGTCCAAGGTTTCCTGAGCGATGTCAATCAGCTCAGGCTTAGGCGGTCCTAAGGCGAGGCCGAAAGGCGTAGTCGATGGATAGCAGGTTAATATTCCTGCCCTGCCTATTGCTTCGCTATGGAGTGACGGAGTTTAGTAGTTTTCGCGTCTTATTGGATTGACGTCGATTTGGTGAGAAAGTTTCGCAGGTAAATCCACGAAACACATATTTCAAGCCACGTCGGGAAGGAAAGCGCAAGCGGACCGAACGAAAATGAGCAAGCTTCCAGGAAAAGCTTCTATGATGGCAATGGGTATCCGTACCTAAAACCGACACAGGTGGACGAGGCGAGTAGCCTCAGACGAACGGGAGAACCCTTCTTAAGGAACTCGGCAAAACAGCGGTCGTAACTTCGGGATAAGACCTGCCAGGCCGGGAAACTGGAAGATGGGGAGAAGAGCAATTTTTTGTTTGTTAAAAATATAGGAGGTAGATAGAATTTTGAATAGTAATAAAGTGAAGATTAGGACGTACACCAAGAGAAATTCAGGTGAAAAAAAGCTGATAGCTTTGGTGGACGAACCTGATGGTTGTATTCAAAATTTGAATTTTTCGAATGAGGAATATTCGGTAAAAAAAATATTTTTACCGGTATCCACGGAAAAATTTTCTGTTATATTTGAAAATCTAAGCAAAACAAGAGATATTGGCTCGGCTTTATGTCGAGAATGTACGCATAAGACAATGCGAAAAGGAAAACTCTTGAATTGTAGTGATTGTAAAATAAGAAACGGAAAATTCAACCAAATACCAATAGATGGAATAGTCTATTTTACTAATGCCTCCAAAGGCGTAAGGAAGATAATATTCTTCTATCGGTATCAAACAGAAGAAAAATTGGATCAAAAAGATCCAAATCAAGACAACTAATTATTTTTTTATCTATTAAACAAACAAAAACATTGCAGGAAGAAGAAAAATTTTTCTTTCAATCTTCTTCCCCCTATCTTCCAGTTTCTCAGGTGCTGGCCGCAGCTAAAGACTCCAAGCGACTGTTTACCAAAAACACAGTTTTCTGCTAACCCGCAAGGGGATGTATAGGAACTGACCCCTGACCAGTGCTGGAACGTTAACGGGAAAGGTGCAAGCTAATCCCCGAAGCGCCAGTGGACGTCGGCCGTAACTATAACGGTCCTAAGGTAGCGAAATTCCTTGTCTGGTAAATTCAGACCTGCACGAATGGGGTAACGATTTGGAGACTGTCTCAAGAAGGGGCCCGGCGAAATTGCACTAGCAGTGAAGATGCTGCTTACCCACGGTAAGACGGAAAGACCCCGTGGAGCTTTACTACAGCTTGACATTGAAACTCGTGTTTTAATGCTTAGAATAGGTGGGAGACTTTGATGTTTCGATTTCGGTCGAAGCGGAGTCAAAAGTGAAATACCACCCTTTATTATATGCGTTTCTAACCTTGGACCCGAAACGGGTTTGGGGACAGTGTCTGGTGGGTAGTTTGAGTGGGGCGCTCACCTCCTAAATTGTAACGGAGGTGTTCAAAGGTTGGCTAGGCCCGGATGGAAATCGGGCTGATAGTGCAAAAGCATAAGCCAGCTTTACTGCAAGGCCGGTAAGCCGCGCAGTCGCGAAAGCGGGATTTAGTGATCCGATGGTTGCGTGTAGACGCGCCAAAGCTCAGCAGATAAAAGTTACCCCGGGGATAACAGAGTGGTACCCCCCAATAGCCCATATAGACGGGGGTGTTCGCTACCTCGATGTCGGCTCATCACATCCTGGGGCTGGAGAAGGTCCCAAGGGTTTGGCTGTTCGCCAATTAAAGTGGTACGCGAGCTGGGTTCAAACCGTCGTGAGACAGGTTGGTCCCTATCTACCGTGGGCGCACAAAGATTTGAGAGGCTCTGTCCCTAGTACGAGAGGACCGGGATGGACCGACCTCTGGTCTACCAGCTGTCACGCCAGTGGCATCGCTGGGTAGCTAAGTCGGGAAGGGATAAACGCTGAAAGCATCTAAGCGTGAAGCCTCCCTCAAGATTAGATCTAGATCTCCTGAGAGAACATCAGGTTGATAGGTTGCAGGTGTAAGCACAGCAATGTGTTCAGCCGAGCAATACTAATGATCGTTAACTACTTTATTTCGTTTTTTCTCTTTGTAGGAGTGGGATTTGCCGGATGTAAATCCGACGAGTCAAATTCCTACAAAACTGACTAGCGATTTTTGATTAGATGATACACAAAAAAAGTACTCTTTATAAAATAAGGAGTGCTTTTTTGTTTTTAAAATAGTTTATTATTTTAAAATAAGCGTATAAAATGAAAAAAGATGTTTTAATAATTTAATCTTAAGAAAATAAAATAAAAAAATGAGTAAAAAAAAGCAAATAAGTAGAAATGTAATCTACTTTTTGGTTGCTTTGATAGCCGTTTTTGTTGTTTATACGGTCTTTTTGGTGTTGGGAACCTCAAAGAAAACGGAGCCGGTAAAAAATCTGGTAAATCAAGAAGAAAGAATTAAAAAATTGCCAGAGAGAAAAGTTGCCGATTTAATACAGAATTCAAAGTCGGGCGGTGAATTGACGGCTATGCTTTCTGACCAGTCTACCCCGGAAGAATTAGAGCAAGCAATAACGTCTTTACCTGAAGGAAAAAGTTTTTCTTTTTCTATTTATTCAAAAGATGAAGGCATGATTGAAGTGTTGCGAATAGACCGAGATAAAGAGGGGATTAAGGCGTCTCTAAAGGACGAGGAGCTGATAGATGAATTGTTGGGTAATAAAACCTCATTTAACTTTATTCAAGAAGTCCAAGCGGAGGAAAACTGGGATTCGGAACTCGCATCTCTTTCCTCGAGCAGTCTAACCTTGGAGGAACAAGTAAGTGGTTTAAGGGCTTTGCTGATTAAAATAATTTCTTTAGCGAAAAATCGAGACCGTGGTTATTGGCCAATAATTTCTGTTTTCGATACGCCAAAACCGACCGTTCCAAGCACTATTTCCAGCAGTGACTATGTTAATCGATGTGTCGCCTCGGGAGGGAAATGGAATGCTTTTGCCGGAACTTCTGGCAGTACTCTGAAATCGGCAGTTTGCTCCTATTCATCTGACAGTAGTGTCATAAGCAAGCTTAATCCACTTAATAACAGCACAAGTTATAACGGTAGTAATTGTGTTTGTCCGACTGGTGAATGCCTAAATATTGAAAACGTTTCAGAAAGAGGCAGATATGATAGTTCCGGTTACTCAACTATTTTTGAATTAAGAGGTTATTGTAGTGGCGGGGCTACTGTTGTTAATCCTCCGACCGGTTCTAATAATTGTAAAACTTCCGGTGGGACCTGGGTTGAATCGGGAGATTCAACCGTAAAATACAGCTATTGTTCTTGCCCTGAAGGCTATAGATTGCGAGGCGAAAGATGTGTGCAAAGAGGTTGGCCAAATCCTTGGCCGAAACCATATCCAAATACAAATTGTCAGACAGGCCAAATTAATCTGGGGAAATTTTTAGGAGCCAATTCTTGTTTTAGTGTGGATACTTTGAAGTCTAATTGTAGCGTCAGCAATGGCAGTTGGGTTGATTACGGATATGACAAAACAGTTTCAACGGCAATATCTAATCCCCCCAGTCACTTCTGCGGAAGAATAGAGAGCGCATTTTTAAAACAAGAGAATTGCTCTAATGACGGTTCATGTACAGCCACAGCTTATCCTTACCTGGGTTGCGTTTGCCCCTTTGATAGCTGTTTAAATGCCGAAGGAAAATGTGTTCCTGATAGTTATAATGATGATGGAGATGTAACCAAACAAACAAGCTGTACTAATTCCGGTGGAACTTGGAAGCAATTTGCTAATAAATACAATGCCTTGCGTGTGAACTGTGTGAATGATGGGGAAATCCCATATGTATCTCTTTGGGATCCGGTTTACGCTTGTGATTGCCCAGCTAATAAATGTCTCTCCACAGAAGGCAAGTGTGTTGATGGTACATCAGACCTGCCAGCTTGTGAAAATTCCGGCGGTATCTGGAGAGAAGCTCTGGATGCTCCTCAATATTCCTATTGTCAATGTCCAGGAGACTCGGAAGCTTCGCTTGCTCCACACGCTCGTATTAACTTTCCAAGAACTTGCTACCAAACCAACGAGACTGACTGCGGATCGGATAAAACTTGTTTTTACAATCAAGTTTCTAGATCAAAAAAAACCAAGCTAACTTTAATTGAAGTTAACTATTTTGATGGTTATAGGACCGAGGAGACTAGTGAAATTCAGGCAACACCTAAAAGTACTGGAAGTTTTCAGACAGAAATCAAAATGACAGTTAAAAATCTGGACAAAATAAGTGAAAACAGCCCCAGGGCAATGTCTTCCGGGGTAGTCTCAGATGAAACTTTGCATGCTTGTCCCGCTCTGGCAAATAATTTTTCTCAGCTTGAAGGAAAGACAGCTACCTGCACTGTTTATTCATCACAACAAGCTAGAATATTGGTTGAAAGTGGACTAAGCGAAAGTAATATAAATCGGTACGGTTGTTCTGGAGACTTACTGACTAAAATAAAGGAAATTTGTGGTACGTATCCGCCGATGACGGTAAAAAAACCGGCAGTCTATCTTTATCCCGAAAAAGAGATCGAGGCCAAGGTCTCGTTAAAAATAAACGGTGAGGTAATAAAAAGCGAACCGGTTTATCCGGCAGAAGGATGGAAGGTAAAAGCTTCCCCCAATGGTCTGATAGACGGTAAATATGATTATCTGTTCTATGAGAATACTCTAAACAAAATAGATCTTCCTAAAGAAGGCTGGGTCGTGGAATATAAAAATCTTAACAGCTGGTTTGACGAAACTTTACCCAACCTTGGTTTAAACGCAAAAGAAAAAAGCCAATTTAAGGAATATTGGTTAGCTGAACTTAAACCAAGTAATTTTTATGAAATAAAATTATTGAGCGATGAATTCTTGGCGGAGAATATGAAGCTTCAAGTTTCTCCTCAACCAAAAACCGTTATTCGTCGAAATTTTTATTTCAAACCGCTACAAGAAAAAATCGAACTGCCGGAGCCGAGAATTTTCACCCCCGAAAGAGCCGGCTTCACAGTTTTGGAATGGGGCGGATTAGTAGATGAAAAATAATATTGCTCCTTTCTTTCTTAGATGCTAAAAATATACTTAAGAATGTGTTTTTAGTAAGTATTAAACTTTGTTTTTATGGTGGTTTTTCCTCGTCACAAAACGGACAGTCCGCAGGAATATAGAATCCAAAGACTGGGAGAAATTCTTCCCGGAGCTCTTTGTTGGGGGGTTCTCGTTTTGGCGATATTGCTTTCTTTTTTTCTGCCAATTTTCGCTGCCGTTTTTATAATTTTTTACGATCTTTTTTGGCTGACTCGAGTTTTAGTTCTCTCGGTCCTCACCATTATTGCTTATCGTAAACTAGCTAAAAATCAAAAGATTGATTGGCTGGAACAAGCTAAAAAAACCGCAGGAACGGACGGTTTGGAATTTAAAGATATTTATCACCTAATAATTATTCCTTATGTTAACGAGGAGCTTTTCGTGCTGGAGCCGACCATCGAAACCATTAAAGAATCTAACTATCCGAACAAAAAGATAATTATTTCCATGTCTTCGGAAAAAAGAGCGGGTGAGGAAGC
>CAZRPR010000017.1:4177-19243 GCA_964602125.1 uncultured Candidatus Saccharibacteria bacterium | reverse complement strand
GGGAATTTGTTTGTGGGAAATGGAGGAGGAAGCGTGAGTCATGGTAGTGGACCGGAAGGATATGATAACACAGCATTGGGATTTGGAACTTTAACTGTAAATTCTACAGGATATTGGAACACGGGGATTGGAAGTGGTGTGCTTTCTTCCAACACGATTGGTTTCAGAAATACAGCTGTCGGAACTTATGCGCTAGCAGGAGTTACAACAGGCAATTATAATTCTGCCTTCGGAGCCGAAGCCATGAGCTCGAATACTAGTGGTCAATCCAACGTTGCAATAGGAAGAATGACTGGTTATTATAATCAAACCGGTAGCTACAACACTTTGGTTGGTGGAGATTCAGGTGCGGGTGTTACTGGCAATTCCTACTCCAACAACACCTTTATCGGCTATCAAACCGGTTATTCAACGACTACGGGAGGTAATAATTTCTTCGGAGGTTATCAGGCGGGGTATTCAAATACAACGGCTAGTACGGGCGTATTTATTGGTTATCAAGCAGGATATTCAAATACTACAGCAGAGTATAATACTTTTAGTGGTTATCAGACAGGATATGCCAATATAACAGGTAATCACAACACGGGCGGTGGTTATAAAGTATTGTATGCTAACTCTACTGGAAGCGGTAACGTTGGATATGGCTCTAGAGCCTTAATAGCTAATACTATTGGAAATTACAATACTGCTAGTGGTTGGGATTCTCTTGGTGCCAATACAACGGGCTCTAATAACTCTGCCTACGGGCTAAATACTCTTGGTTATAATCAGACAGGGTCTAGCAATGTAGCTATCGGAGCAAACGCATTGCTAGGAATCAATGGTAATTCTTTTTCTAACAATACAGCAATTGGCGATGGTGCGGGAAGACATGTAACTACAGGCTCGAGTAACTTTTTTGGAGGTGGTCAAGCAGGCTACGAGAATGCTGCAGGCTCGAAGAATGTAGTCATAGGATATCAAGCTGCCACAAATGCAACTGGTTCCAATACAGTTGTTATTGGTTATCAAGCGGGTTATTCAAACACCTCAAGTAATCTAACAGCGACAGGTTATCAGGCGGGATATTCAAATACAACGGGTTATAGCAACTTCTTTGGCGGTCATCAAGCGGGGTATAGCAATAACAGTGGTTACCAAAATTCTGCAATAGGGGCTTCAGCTCTTTATTCGAATACAACAGGAATTTTTAATTCCGCTCTTGGCTTTCAATCTCTTTATACTAATAATACAGGTAACTACAATACCGCTGTCGGATCACGTACGATGCATAATAATACTACTGGTTATTGGAACTCTGCCATGGGGATGGATGCTCTTTATTCTAATATTGATGGTGTAGGCAATACTGCCCTTGGAAATGGAACTCTTTATTCTAATACTTCTGGCGGATCAAATGTAGCTATAGGCATGGATTCTCTTCATAGTAATACAACCGGTAGTCAAAATATTGCCATAGGGGGCTTAAGAGCTCTTTATTCTAATACTACAGGATCTGACAATGTCATTGTGGGAACTTACGCTCTTTATGATAATACGACCGGAAGATACAATGTGGCTATGGGATTAAATGCTATTTCAGGAAATATAACTGGATCCAGCAACGTAGCCCTAGGAGAGCGTGCTGGGCAATTTCAAGCTAATGGTTCAACTCTTCTTACCGATCCCGAGTCTTCTATCTATATTGGATCTTATGCCATGGGATACAACAATTCCGATAGTAATTCCATCGTCATCGGAGCTAGAGCAGTAGGCATCGGAGCGAATACGGCAGTTTTGGGAAATGACTCAATCACAACTACAGCACTTAAGGGAAAAATCGGCATCGGGACGACTGCACCTACCTATAAACTGCAAGTGGTTGATTCAACTGCTACATCTTCTGGGGGATATAATAAAGTTTTAACTGCCCACAGTACAGGCCTGGCAACGGGAGCTACTTCTCAATTTGCTTGGGGGAAGGCTGATACTGCATATAATCAAGCTGAATTTAATTTCTATTATGCTGGAGACGGTTCTACTTCCAATCAATTAAGGATGGGAGTCAATGGTAATCCGGGGATTATTACTATGCAAGGTAATGGTAATGTCGGCATCGGGACGACTGATCCGGGAACAGCTAGACTCTCTGTTCAGGGAGGCGGGATAGTCGTCGGTGCGCCGACTGGTGGAGACAAGGGTGCTGGCACTATTAACGCTACTGCTGTCTATGATGACAATGTAATACTCACTGACTATGTCTTTGATAAATATTTCGATGGCACCGTTAGAGTGGAAGACGAACCATTGCATAGTGATTACAGTATGTTATCCCTTGATCAAATGTCAGATTACATAACCACCAACAGACACCTCCCCACTATCCCCGGTCGAGACGAGTGGCAACAAAATGGTAAGTTCTCCTTGGGAGTGTTAGCCAATCATTTATGGGAAACAGCAGAAACGCAAGCCCTCTATGTGGTGGAATTAGATAATAATATTGAAGAAATTAATAGCAATTGGGTAATAGAAAATGGAGAAACAGAAATTGAAGAATTAAAGAATCGTGTCGCAGAGTTAGAAAAAATAAACGTAGGGGCATCCCTGGTGGGTGCCCTGGAGGATAATGACAATGACAACGTAGAGGAGGGAGATGACACACCCCCCGCCTTACAGGCGGACCCCTCTCAAGAGGGGATTGAAAATGAGAATGTGAATGAAAATGAGACCGTAGAGGGGGAAACACACCCCGTCTCGCCTACGGCGATCCACCCCTCTCAAGAGGGGATTAATGAACAAATCACCGACAAACTCTCAATCCTGGGTATTGGGGAAATCGATGAGACGATTACTGCCTTTTTCAAGGAAATTTGGTTTACGGCCAAAGTGACCTTTGAGAAAACGGCTACGTTCCTTGCAGACGTAACTTTCGGTGGCAAAGTGAAGTTTAGTAAGAACATAGAAATGGGTAAGGATTCGGTGGGACAAGCGACAATTATTGCCGAAACTGACAATATTCTCATTAATTTTGAAGAAGGCTACACAGAGGAACCAATTATTACCGCCACCCCGACAGAATTTGTTGATGGATCCTTTAAGATCATTACCGAGAAAGATCCGGTGACGGAATTGTATGAGAAATTCAAAATCGAATTGGAAAAAAATCAATCCAAAGACGTAAAATTAAATTGGCACGCGTTTGGGAAAATAAACGAGTAGCGGCGTATTGAATACGTCGAAAAAAACTTTTGAGCGATTTTTCTGATTTCTGTTTCTTCTCTTTTTTGATTGTGGAAAAAATTTTTCTAGGGTAGATTTAAGATATGAACAAAACAATGCGTGAAAAAATTAGGATTATTTTCGAAAAGTATCCTTCCATCAAGCTAGTATATCTTTTCGGTTCACAAGCCAGGGGCAATGCCGGTCCGCTGAGTGATTTTGATTTTGCTTTCTATACTACCGAGAAAGACAGTAAAAAAATCTTTAAGCTTCGGTTGAGCTTGATGACGGAAATTAGCTTGCTTTTAAAGAAAGACAATATTGACGTGGTTGCGTTAAACTCAATTGATAATTCTGAGCTTAAATATAATATTATTCGGGAAGGAAAAGTTATCCTAGAAAAAGAACCCTATAAAGTTTTGATAGAGCCCAAAATTTTAAATGAATATTTTGATTTTCGTCAGTCTTTGGCACTTGCTAGTGTCTCTTAATTCTAAAATAAAATAGATGACAAACAGTCTATTGGTCGAGAATAAAATTAGTGTGGTTAAAAAATACCTGAAAAATGCTCAATATTTTAAGAAATATTCTCAGAAAGAAATAGAAAAAAGAATTGAGTTGAGAGGCTCAGTGGAAAGATATTTATATTTAGCAGTTCAGTCTACGATTGATTTAGCCGAGGCAGTGGTAACCGACAAAAACTTTCGTAAGCCTTCCTCGATGAGGGAGTCTTTTAATATTCTTGAGGAAGAAAAAATAATTTCTCAAGCAATGGTTAAAAAAATGACTGATATGGTTGGTTTTAGAAATATCATGGCTCATGACTATGAGAAAACTGATTTCTCCATTGTTTGCGATGTTCTAAATAAAAAGTTGAGCGATATTGAAAAATTTTTGAAAGTAATTGAGAAATTGTGAAAGAGTAGAGAGGAGTTTTAAATCCGTTTCTACTTTATCCTTTCAAAAATTCTTCCAACGCTTCTTCGAAGGGTCGGAGTTTGGGCATTTTAGTGTTGAGTAAAACGGAAAAGGCGGGGCGTTTAGCCGGACGAGGAAACTGAGAGGCCGGTACCGGTTCAACTTCAACTTTATCGTTACCTAAAATTTCAAATATTTTTTTAGCGCAGACATACCAAGTGCAAGGATTCTCATTCACTAAATGGTAAATACCGGGAGGGTAGTTCCCTTCGAGCAGGAAGCGGGTGGCGGCGGCCAAGTCTTTGGTGTAAGTGAAGCAACTCATCTCTTCATCGACGGCCATAATTTCCGGTCGAGTTTCACCCAAATCTTTCATAATGGAAACAAAACTTTTTTTGGCCTGTTCGGAAGAACCTTCCTTGCCAAAAAGTTTAGAGGTGCGAATAATGAAAAAGTTTCCGCCGACTTCTTTGACCGCTTCCTCCCCCAGGACTTTGCTGATGCCGTAATTGCTGACAGGGTCAGGGGTGTCTTCCTCCGAGTAACCGCCTTCTTTGTTGCCGGCAAAAACATAATCCGTTGAATAGGTGGCGAAAGTGGCGTCAACAGCCTTGGCCGCCTCCGCTAAGTTCTTTGGTCCCAGAGCGTTTACTTTTTTGGCCTTCTCGAATTCTTCCGGCTCTTCCGCTTTGTCGACGGCGTTATAGGCGGCTGAATTAATAATAAAATCGGGATCGAGTTTCTTGATCTTCTCCAAGACCGAATCTTGATCGGTAATATCAATTTCTTCAAAATCCCACATAAAAACTTCATGTCCTGCCTCTCGATACACCTCTCCCAGATATTGACCTAGCATACCCTTAGCTCCAACGATTAAAGTTTTCATAGTTTGTTTTTTTTAAAAAATTATTTAATCAATTTTTCCATTCTTGCTGCATCTTTCTCCTTCCAAGGACCGATAAAGGCTAGGTGAAGTTTTTTAGGATCAAAAAAGCTTTTAGCCACCGCTTGAATTTCACTGACCGTTATTTTTTTGAAAAGTTCCACTTCTTTGGAAAGAGGGATTATTCTGTCGCGAGCTAAAATTTCGGAGCCCAGAATGAAGGCGACGTCGTCGCTAGTTTCTCTTTCGAGGAGCAGTCCTCCGATAATTTGGTCCTTAGCTTTTTTCAAGGTGTCGCCGGAAATCGGTTTGGTGAGGATTCTTTTGTAGAGCTTGACGATTTCTCTAACGGCCAGTTCCAATTTTTCATTGTTAAGTCCCGCTCGAATGGCAAAACTGCCCGTGTCACTATGTAAATCGGTCATGCTGCCAACGTAGTAAGCCAAGCCTCTTTTTTCGCGAATTTCCGAGAAAGCCCAGGAGCTCATGCCTCCACCCATGATGGTGCTAATCAGAGACAGATGATGACGGCGTTTGTCGTTATAGGAAAAAGTTTTTGCGCCCAAGACCAAATGGGTCTGATCTGTTTTTTTATAAAAAGCTTCCACTCGAGACTTTGATTTATTTTGGCCCTTTCCAATTACGGCACTGCCTTTTTTAGCTTCTTTGTTTAGAGTAAAACTGCCTTCCATGTCAGTTTTTCCGAGCTTTGACAAATTGCCGGCTATCACTAAAGTTGCCTTACCGTAAGTGTAGTAATGATCGAAATGACCCTTAATGGTTTTTTGCCCAATATTTTCCAAAGATTTTCTATCCCCGATAATGTTTCTTCCTAGGGGTGAGTTTTTGAAAATTAAGTTTTCGTAGTAATCCTGGACTTGTCTTGAAGGAGTGTCGTTATACATGTTAATCTCTTCGAAAATAACGTTTCGTTCCATTTCCAGATCTTCTTTTTTGAAGATAGGCGTTCCCACCAAAGCGCCCAGCCAAGATACGGCTTTAGGCAAGAAATCGGCCCCGACTTTTACGTAAAAACCGGTATATTCTTTTGAAGTAAAGGCGTTGAAAGAACCACCCAAATTATCAATAAAGGCGGCCACTTCTTTAGGAGTTTTAAATTTTTTGTTACCCTTAAAAACCAAGTGTTCTACAAAGTGAGAAATGCCGAGAAATTCGTCCTTTTCATGGCGCGAACCGACCTTAAAAATAATTAAGGCGGTGACAGTCGGACTTTCAGGCATAGGGGCTAAAATCAAATCCAGACCGTTTTTTAATTTTCCTCTTTTGTAGTCAATGTCTTTAAGTAGCATTACCTTGCTTTTAAAAATAAAATAACTTGTTTATTTAACAATAGATATTTAATAGTATAAAATTAAATTAATAAAACAAAATAAAAGAAGAATATATGTTAAATCAAAAAACCCAAGTCACCACTATTGGCTCTGCCACCGAAGACCTGATTTTTCTTTCCACCGAAGCCTTGATCTTGCCGGGAGACGGTCCAACCAGAGAGAAGCTCATCGCCTTTGAATACGGGGCCAAGATTCCTATTGGTAAAATCAAAACTTGCCTGGGTGGAGCAGGGGCGAACGTGGCTTGTGGACTGGCTATGCTTGGCATTAAAACCAAAGCCTGCGTTGCCGTTGGCGGGGATGATGTTGGCAAGAGAATCAAAAGATCTCTTAGTCAATATGGGGTGGGCACAGAATTGGTTCATTTCGTCAATTCTTCTTTTAGTGATCGATCGATTGTGTTGGTGGAAGCCAAAGAAAGAGATCGTACCATTTTCTATTCCAGAGATGCCGGTGAACATTTGAAATTGCAGGAGATTTCTCGCTGGAAAACCGATTGGGTCTTTATTTCATCGCTAAATTTAGGTTGGGAGAAGAAACTAGGGCAAATTCTAAAACTTCGAAAAGACAAGGGAGTAAAAATCGCCCTTAATCCGGGTAAACTTCAACTCAAGGCGGGATTAAAGTTTTTATCTCCCCTACTAAAAGAAACATCAGTGCTGATTTTAAATTGGGATGAAGCTTTAGAACTCGTTTCCGGACAGAAAGAATTTACGGTTAAAAAAGGGAAAAAAGTAAGCCCCAAAAAATTGCTACAATTTATTGCTTCCAAAGGGCCGCAGGCGGTTTTAGTTACTCGAGGTAAGAAAGGCTCCTTGGCGACGGACGGCTCTCTGATGTATAAAGCGCCCGCCCTTTCTCCGAAAAGAGTTGAATTGACGGGAGCAGGAGATGCTTTTAGCAGTGGATTTCTGGCTTCGTGGATTCATTATCCGGGAGATATTAAAAAAGCCATGAGCTGGGGGTTAACTAATTCCGGTTCGACCGTTATGTATTTTGGTGCTCAAAAAGGCCTGCTTAAACTTTCTCAAATGAAAAGGAGAGTTAACGAAGTCATTATGGCGTCACTGATTGAGGAGGAAAGAATTTAGTTTATTTCGATTTTTAATTTAAAAAAATGGCTAAAGAAATTTTTGTTCCCGTTGAGATTTCCGCCCGACATATTCATCTTTCCAGGGAAGATGCTGACATTCTTTTTGGCAAAAACCACAAATTCAAAGCCTTAAAGAAATTGTCCCAAGGCGAAGATTTTGCCAGCGAAGAAACGGTGGAAATAGAAGTTAACGAAACCACTCTCAGAAAAGTCAGAGTAGTCGGTCCTCTTCGTAAAGCCACTCAGCTAGAACTAACTCTTTCAGACTCGCACTTTCTCAAAACCGATATTCCTTTTCGGCTTTCCGGCGAGGTGGCCGGCAGTCGCGGTTTTAGAGTGGTTGGGCCGGCTGGTTTGGTGGACAAGAAGGAGGGCATGATCGTGGCGAAAAGGCACTTACATTTAAATTCGAAAGACGCCAAAGAATATAGCCTTAAGACTGGGGATTTAGTCAATCTAAATATCGGAGGTGAGAGGGAAACCACTTTTCATCAAGTAATCGTGCGTGTCGCTGACGATTATCAAACCATGGTTCATCTCGATGTGGATGAGGCCAACGCCGCCGGATTAAAAAGCTGTGGCCGAGGGAAATTAATTTTACTTTAATGGAAAAAATAAAGTTTTTAATATTGAAATTCAGAGTGCCGATTGTTCTTTTTTTAATTATGTTGTTTGCTTTTTTTCTTAGGCTTTATGGATTGAAAGAGCTGCTTCATTTTGAACTCGACCAAGCTCGGGACGCTTTTTTGATTCGAGAGGTCTTGGAAAAAGGAGCGGGCGAAATTCCTCTGCTGGGACCGAGAGCGGGCGGAAGCATGTTGCATCTGGGCCCTTTTTTCTACTACTTAATGCTCATTCCCGCCTTTATTTTACGGAGCTCCGACCCGGCACTTCTGGCTCTGCCGGAAATTTTTTTCGGTCTGCTTTTGGTTCCCGTTGTCTATTCTGTTTTTCAGCGTGTTTTTGATTTTAAAGATAAAAACAGAAACCGTTGGCCCTTGGCGATGACTTTACTGGTTGGCACCTCCGCCTTTCTGGTGGCTTACGATCGTTTCAGTTGGAATCCAAATCTACTGCCCTTTTTCTCGGCAGCGTTAATTCTTCTTTTCATTAAATATTTAGAGACAAAAAGAAAGGATGGACAAAAGACGGTTTTCGGTCTGGTCTTTGCCATTGGGATGATTCTGTCCCTGATCTTTCAACTGCATTTCATTGCGATGTTGGCCCTACCCCCGATCCTCGGTCTAACTCTGACGGTTTTTTTCTGGCGTCAGAAAAAGATTTTCAAACAAGCTTTAAATTTGAAACTACTGGCCAAAGAAATAGCCGTCGTGCTTCTGGCTATCGTTATTTTTCAGGCACCTGTCTGGATCAACGAGATAATCAGCTCCGGTGCCAACAGCCAAGAATTCCTCCAAACTATCGCAGAAAGGCAAGACAAAGACGAACTTCACAGCACAGCCGAAAAGTTAATCCAAAATCTGGGAGTCTATCCGAAAGGTTTTTTTGTCGGCCTGACTGGTTTTTCCGGTGTGGACTATCCGATTCTCCTCCTCCGCCCCAAGCTCGACATTCTTTGCGATCAAGCTTGCAGAAACGGTCTTTTCTTCTCCATTTTCGCCTTAATTATTTTTCTCATTCTGTTCTCCTTCGTCGGGAAAAAACTTTGGTCTCTAAAAACCAAAATTAACGCCGGCAATGTCCATTTTGAGTTGCTTCTACTTTGCCTAATATGGGTGCTAATTGCCTGGTGGTCACTCTACTCTCAATCCTTTAATCTCAAACCGCGCTTCTTCCTCTTTTCCATTATCCCCTTCTGGATTTTGCTAGCTTTTGGGCTCCGAGAACTAATTAAATTTCGCCAAAAAGGCTATCTAGTCGGAGCCGCAGTAGTTTTTTTGTTATTGGGGTTGAATCAAACGGCTAACTTTTCGAGGTGGCAAACCTTCGCGGGGGCCTCCGCGGTAGAGTTAGACGGATACGCTCGTGACGACATATTCCCACTCTCAGACAGCTACCCCGTTACGATTCAACAACAAAAAGATATCGCTCGATGGATGGCAGTGAAGTACAAACAAAGCGAAAACCTAAATGAAAAATCCTTGTTGTTTTTCTGGGCCCCCCCTTTCTATTATCGCTCCATCAACTACTTTCTGGAAGAGACGGAATTTCGAGACGAAACAAATTATTTTTCCAATTACCCGGTTTGGCTGGAGGGCAAATATTTTGCTGTTACTCGAACTTCAAAACCGGAAAATTTCTTCAAAGATAAGCGGGTAGATAATTTTGAGGTTAAAGATTATCAAATTTTTGGCACCTTAACTGCCTATGAGTTAAAATTAACGGAAAAGGGTCTTGAAGAAGCTAAGGGTCGAGAGAAAAAATTCTTAGCTAACAAAAGGCTGACCAACCCGGAAAAAATTAAAAAACAGTGTTTGAAAAATCCTAAAGCTTCCTGTCGTTTTAATTGGGGAGATGTTTTTTGACGCCCCCGTAAGCTTTTGTTAATATTTCATGAAGATAATTTTTTAAGTGAAATCATGTTTCATTTGCTTTCTATTCTGCTGATTTTTTTTGTTTTACTGGCTTTTCTGATTATTACTCATGAGCTGGGACATTTTCTAATGGCGAGATGGCTAGGGATTAAAGTGGATGAATTCGGTTTTGGTCTGCCCCCTCGAGTCATGGGCTGGGCCAAATTTAGAAATAAAGAAAAAAAAGAATATTGGCGAGTGGTTTTTAAGAAAAAGAAAAAATCGGAAAAATTAATTTCCACCGTTTATTCCCTAAACGCTATTCCTTTTGGCGGTTTTGTGAAAATTATGGGGGAAGATGGAGAAGAAAAAGATAATCCCCATTCTTTTGCCTCGCAATCGGCATGGAAAAGATTTCTGGTTCTTTTTGCTGGGATTTTTATGAATTTTATTTTTGGAGCTTTGCTTTTTACTCTCGGTTTCTGGCTGGGATTTCCCGATGTGGTAGATGATGGGGCGAAAGTGAAAGATCCAAAAATCCAAATCACGCAAGTAGTCTCAGACTCGCCGGCCGAAGTGGCGGGCATTAAAGTTGGAGATACGATTCGCTCAGTGGTTACTCCTGACGGCAGTCGATCTAGTATTGATCAAGTGAGCGAGTTGCAAGCAATAACTGAAACTCAAGGAGGCGAAAAACTTATTTTCGAAGTCCTTCGAGGAGATGACCTCTATCGACTGGAGGCGACACCTCGTAAAAATCCGCCAGAGGGAGAGGGGGCTTTTGGAGTTAGCTTGGTTCGAGTGGGTATCGTGGAACATTCTTTTTGGGAAGCGTTAAAAATGGGCCCAGAACGAGCAGGTCAGCTTTTTTATGTCATTGGAGATTATCTGGGGGGCACGGTCTATAGCTTAGTAAAATCGGAGAAAGTGAACGTGGATTTTTCCGGTCCGGTTGGAATCGTGGTCTTGACTAACCAAATGAAAGAAATGGGTTGGCCATACTTACTCCAATTTGCCGCCATCATTTCTATTAATTTAGCTTTTATGAACCTGCTGCCCTTCCCCGCTTTAGACGGAGGCAGGATCCTTTTTTTACTGATAGAAAAAGTTAAGGGCAGCCCTGTTAACGAAAGAATCGAAGGCATGGTGCATACTTTCGGATTATACTTATTGCTTTTTTTAATGCTTCTGGTTAGCGTCAAGGACGTTTCCCGTTTTCAAGACAAATTTAAAATGCTGTTTGAGAGAATGGGCTTTTAGAATTTGGTCGATAAGTTAAGTTTAAGAAATAAAAATGCAAAAAAATTCGAGGGAGGAAGAAAACTCAAAAGAGGTAAAAATTTTGGGTGTTAAAATCAACCCCCTAACAAAAAAAGAACTGTTGAGGAAAATAATGTATTTCTTGAAGGATGATAATCAGCATTATCTGGTGACGACCAATCCTGAATTTTTAATGACCGCCAAGAACGATCCGGAATTTCGTCGAATTTTGAATTTGTCCGATTTGTCTTTAGCGGACGGCAACGGGGTGATTTGGGCGGACTACTTTTTGAATCTGCCCGTCTCCGTTTCTGCCGATTTTTCCTTGAAAAAACAGGCGGTTTATCGGCGGAGGAAGATTCGCAATCAGGTGATTTTTTCTCTCTTGCTTAATTTTTTCAGTTCTAAAAGAACTAGAAAAAACATTCCCGAAAGACTTTCCGGTTCTGACTTGATTTTTTCCATTTGTAAGTTGTCGGCGGAAAATGACTTCTCGCTCTATTTGCTCGGTGGAGAGGGCGACACACCGGTGGCCGCCAAATTTGCCTTAGAAAAAAGATTTCCCGACCTGCTTATTTCCGGAATTAAGGGCGGTTTCTCGAAGAAAAAGGTTTTAGATGAAGAGTTAGTGGAAGCAGTGAACAAAGCTAAGCCGGAAGTGATCTTTGTGGCTCTGGGACACCCCTTTCAGGAAAAGTGGATTTTTCGCAATTTAGATAAAATGCCGTCGGTGAAATTGGCTGTCGGCATTGGCGGTTCCTTGGATTTTTTAAGCGGCTCAAAAAGAAGAGCTCCTCAATGGATGAGAAGAGTCAATCTTGAGTGGCTGTTCCGTCTGATTCAAGAACCATCACGCTTCGAAAGAATTCGAACGGCCGTTTGGGATTTCCCACGAATGGTTTATCGGGAAAAAGTTCGACGATCAGAGGAATAGAAACCGTAGAGGCATCCCTTGTGGGTGCCCAAAGGAAAAATAAAAAAATAGAGACGGGCAAAAACTCCCGTCTCTATTGTAATTGATTTTACACACGGATTATTTTTCCGTTTTTTTCTTCTTGGAAACTTTCTTTGTCTTGGGAAGACGGGTTTCAACCCCGTCTCTACTTTTTTCAACGACAGTTTCGGGCGATACCTCTTCGGAGACGGGTTTCAAACCATCTTCTTCGGAGACGGGTTTAAAACCCGTCTCTACAGTTTCATTATTTCCAGCCCAGAGTTCGATGTCTATCTCGTATCCCGTGAGGCGGGAGGCGAGACGAACATTCTGTCCGCTTCGGCCGATGGCGATGCTTTGCTGATCTTTATCCACAAAAACTCTCACTCTTCGGTCTTCTTCACTGACTATTTCTACTTTAATAATTTTAGCGGGAGAAAGGGCTCTTTCCAGAAAAATCATCGGGTCTTCATTGTAGCCGACCAAATCGATTCTTTCCCCTCTTAATTCATCGGTTACGGCTTGAACTCGAGTGCCGCGCTGACCGATACAAGATCCGACGGAATCAACGCTGGGGTCCTCACTCCAAACGGCCACTTTGGCTCGTTGGCCCGGTTCACGTACCACTTTATGAATCTTCACGATGCCGGCAAAAATCTCCGGTACCTCCAATTTAAAGAGGCCTTCAACCAAGCTGGGATGAGTGCGAGAGACGATGACCATTGTGTTTCTCGATTCAGAATCGACTCGCAAAACATAAACTTTTAATCGCTGTCCTTGTTCGTATCTTTCTCCCACCACTTGTTCTTTACGAGGAAGAAGAGCGATGGTCTTGCCTAAATCAACATGTACCTGAAAACCTTCAACTCTTTGAACGGTGCCGGGCAGAACTTCACCTACTTTTTCGGAATATTCACCGTAGATAATATTTTTCTCCGTCTCCTTGATTTTTTGTAAAATCACTTGTTTGGCTGTTTGAGCGGCGATACGACCAAAATCTTTCGGAGCGGAAACGGGAATAGCTAAGTATTCTCCAACTTTAATTTTGGGCAAAATCTTTTTGGCTTCCTCGAAAACAATTTCTCTTTCTGGTCGGAAAAAAGGTTTTTTCTCCTCCTCCTCTTCCTCTCCACCTTCTTTCTCCTCCAAATTATCCTTTTTCCAAATCTTGATCTTTCTCGTTTTATCGGCTTTGGGCATTTCCAATTCGTCCTGTTCTCCTAAAAATTCGCGCTCTTTCCTGTCAATTACCAAATAAATCTCAAAAAAGTTACCACCACCGGAAATTTCATTAAAGTCGGCTCGCACAATTCTTCCCTTGCGTCCCGTCTCTTTTTTGTAGGCGGCGGAAAGAGCACTTTCGATTACTTCAATGATAATTTCTTGGTCGATTCCCTTCTCCTCACAAATTTGGGCAATGGCTGCGCCCCATTCGCTTAGATGACCGGTTTGACTCTCGGAGTAAAAACTTTTGTCTTGCATGTTTATAATTTAAATTTTTAATAATTTAGGTGATTTGTGAGTTTTATTAAAAACGGCCCGCCTAGGCGGACCATCTCAGACACACTCAATCATTTTTCCTAACTCCATCAAAACACGGTTTTTTATTTGGAGCAATTAATCTCCTGACATTTTTACTGGATAGTAAGTTATGTTCGAAATAAATAGCAACGCAAAACCGATAAGACTAAGAATGAAAGCTCTTACCAAAAATGTCTTTATTTTTTTCGCATATCTTTTTGACTTTTCCTCTTTTTCTTTTCCGTCTTTGTTTTTAAGATTGCGGTAATATAGGAATGTAAAAGATAAAACTAGAGGAAGATAATAAAAAATTGGTATAAATAAAAAAAGAAAAACTAAAAAATTTATAAATTTTAAAATCATATCAAATATAAGTCCTTTCGGAATCCCGGGAGTATTGGTAGGCACTGTAGTTAGTCCAGCTTTCGCCCAATTTACGTTTAAAAATACCACGAGAGAAAGCAGAGCGGAGGACAGAAGATTTTTCATTTTTTGTATTTAAGATTAAGCTCCTGAACTAAGATTAACAATAAAAAATAAAAAATAAAAAAAAGACAAGGTTGGCCTTGTCTTTGAGTGTCTTAAAAAATGGCTTTTTCGCCAAGCTTATTTCTTTTGGAAAAGAAAAAACTTTTCATCTCCGTCCACTACCTCGAAAACATCCAGGAGAACGCGATTCTCCTTCTCTTCGAATTTCTTCGAAACAAAAAAGCTTTCGCTTCCCTTGATCAGTTTTTCTTCCGCCTTCTCCTCTTCGAGATCGTTTATGGTCGAAAGAGCTCGCTCCCTCAAGTAGTCTGAAACTTTTATTTGTTCCATGGTTGTTCCTCGGTTAGTTTTTTATTTTTTATCAGCCACAGTTTAAAAGTGCTTTCGCTCTCCTTGAGCTTTTCTTCATCTTTTTTGTAAAAAAGCGTTTTGCCTCCTCCCGTGGAACTTTCCTTGATTTCGGTATCCCCGAGCTCATAACGAGCTGAGCCGAAATCAATGACGTAAGCTTGGCTGGAGTTCCTGTCTAACATGATATTACCCAAATGTAAATCCCCATGATGGATTCCCCGCCTATTCATCTCCTTGACGAATCCTCGTAAATCGGAAAAAAGAGTCGCGAAGTCAAAATCTTCAGCCAAAGGCAAATTTCTCTCCATGATTTCCGCCAAGTTTTCTCCCGGTAAGGTCTCCATCACTAAAAAATGTTTCTTATCTTCCATGACGGAATAAAATGGCTTCGGCGTTCGCACTCGGTTCACTTTTAAATCGACCAAAGCGTCCAGAAAATCGGCTTCTTTCTCCACATTGACCCCCTCGGCGTAAAGCACAAAATCCTTAATCAGCTTAAAACAATATTCCGGATACTCACCTCCCTTGTGGACGGTTGCCACCCGGCCCTTACCGAGAAAATTTTCCTCTCGGTCAAAAACTTCCTTCAG
>CAZRPR010000017.1:0-4077 GCA_964602125.1 uncultured Candidatus Saccharibacteria bacterium | reverse complement strand
CTCGTCAATCAATTCAGTCGGCCATTCCGCTGTTCCGACCGGTAAGGCGGAAATTTTGTCGCGGATGGCATCTTCAATTTTTTCCGCGGAAGCTGTTTTCTCAAGGGGATTAATTTTTTCAAAAGACATGGGGAAATTACTAAAGACAAAAATTAAACAGTGGAGCGGGTAACGGGAGTCGGACCCGTCTTTTAGCCTTGGGAAGGCCACGTAATAGCCGATATACGATACCCGCTGGAAAAAAAACAGCCCAAAAAATTGGATTGTTTAATTAAATTTATGCTAAAATAAAAAAAATAACAATTCCTTCAGTAAAAAATAAATATGGCGTTTTCAAAAAAAATTAGTTCACAGGGAAAAGAAGAATTTCAGGAGATTACCTTAAGAGACACTACTCGTCGCTTGAGTCGAATTTCCGAGGAAGAACAGGCGGCCATCAAGGCGGCGGGACTGGGTTTGCCTTATTTAGATTTGAATATTTTCCCCGTTGGCATTGAAACGATTAGTACTCTACCGGAAGAAGTTTCGCGCTTTGGGAAGATGGTAGTTATCCAAAAATCGGGTAGAGACTTGAAGATAGGCTTAATCGAACCGAAAGATCCGGCCACTCAAGAAGTGCTGGAAAAACTGGAGAAAGATGAGGGGTACAGTATGAGAATTTATATAATTTCTAAAACCAGTTTGGATAGAACTTTGGAACGTTACAAACAGGCTAATCTGGCCACTTCGTTGGAAGATATGATGCTCACACTGTCTGGCAAAGATTTGGATAAATTTGAAAATGACATCAAGGAACTGATTGATTTGAAAAAAAGAATTCGCGAATTGCCAACCACGGAAGTATTAAATGTTATTATTGCAGGAGCCATAAAACTCGAAGCTAGTGACGTGCACACGGAACCGCAAAAGGAAGATGTGAGAATTAGATACCGATTAGACGGTGTTTTGCACGATATAGTGCACATTCCCTATAATGTTTATCCCTACGTACTTTCCAGAGTAAAAATGCTTTCCGGGTTGAAACTTAACATTCGCGATCGAGCTCAGGACGGTCGTTTTACCATTAAAACCGGAACAACAGAAATCGACGTGAGAGTCTCCATTCTGCCGGGAAATTACGGAGAAAACGTGGTAATGAGGTTACTTAATCAAGAAGCAGTCGGTCTAAAGCTAGAGGATTTGGGAATCAGAGGCCGAGCCTTTGATCAATTGACCAGTCAATTAAGCAAACCGAATGGCATGATTCTCAACACCGGACCGACCGGCTCGGGAAAAACCACCACTCTCTACGCTTGTTTAATGCGAATCAACAGTCCCGATACTAAAATAATCACCATTGAAGACCCGATCGAATATCGTCTACCAGGTATTTCTCAAACTCAAGTTCACAAAGACAAAGGTTACGATTTTTCCAATGGTTTGCGTTCTATCGTGCGTCAAGACCCCGATGCTATTCTAGTGGGAGAAATTCGAGATGAGGAAACGGGCGACATTGCCGTCCACGCCTCTTTGACGGGTCATTTGGTCTTTTCCACTCTGCACACCAATTCCGCCTCCGGTGCCATTCCCCGTTTGATTGACTTAGGTATTCGCCCCACTTTGATCGCTCCTTCCGTCAATTGTGTTATCGCTCAAAGATTGGTGCGAAAATTGTGTCCCCACTGCAAAGAAGAATACGTTCCCGCTAAAGAAACGTTGGAAAGTATGGGACGATTTCTTTCCATTATTTCCCCTAAGGCGGGAGTAGAAATTCCGAAAAATATCACGACTCTCTTTCGAGCCAAGGGATGCCCCAAATGTAAAGGTATAGGCTACAAAGGTCAAATCGGTATTTTTGAGGTTTTTGAAATCAACAAAGATACGGAAAAATTGGTGTTGGAAATGGCTCCGGCCACCGATTTGCTGGCTGCCGCCATGGAGTCGGGCATGATTACTATGCTTCAAGACGGTATTTTAAAGGCTTCCGAGGGCATCACTTCCATGGATGAAGTGGAAAGAACGACAGGCGCCGGTCAATATCTGCAAGAAGTTTATGAAAAAATTATGACTCAGCTGCTTTCTCTTCAACTTAAAATCAACAAAAATCAAATTGACGAAGTGGTTGATTGTGGCTTTGACGCCAAGCAGATGGCGGCTGTTGTTCAAAAGGCAAGCAATAAAGAAATTCTAAATTACGTGGTGGCGGGAGGCCTTTCCTTTGATGCGGGTGACATTCACATGGAACCTCAAGGCGAAGTGATTAAAATCCGTTATCGAATTGACGGTATTTTGGAGGATATTACCGACATTAAAGCGCAAGATTATTTACCGATACTCTCTCAAATAAAGTTGCTCTCAGGTTTTAAGACTGATTCGCATGAGGCCGTGCAGGACAGTCGTTTCGGTATAAAATTGGAAGAAAAAATGAAAGACATTGCTGACACACAAATTGACGTGAGAGTTTCAATTATTACGGGAGGTTACGGAGAGACAGTGGTACTTAGATTGCTTCACAAATCGGCTCGAGCTTTGGAAGTGGAAAAGATCGGGTTCAGACCTCAACTGCTAGAAAAACTGATTAAAGAAATAGAAAAGCCGAACGGCATTATTTTAAACACCGGACCGACCGGCTCCGGAAAAACCACCACTCTATATTCCTTGCTTAATCGATTAAACAAGCCGGAAGTGAAGATAATTACCGTTGAAGACCCAATCGAATATCGATTGGCGGGAGTCTTGCAAACCCAAGTTTCGACGGAAGAAGGATACGATTTTGCTAACGCCCTCAAGGCTCTACTCCGCCAAAATCCCGATATTATGATGATTGGGGAAATTAGAGATGAGGAAACGGCTAAAATTGCCATCCAAGCTTCTTTAACGGGTCACTTGGTGCTTTCCACTTTGCACACTAACAGTGCAGTGGCTTCCATTCAGCGTCTTATCAATATGAATATCGATCCAACCGATATTGCTACGTCCACCAACGCCATGATGGCGCAAAGATTGCTACGTAAACTTTGTCCTCATTGCAAAAAATCAGTTGCTCCGAGCGATGCCGACAGAAGAAAGCTAGAGGACGTCTTGGCCACTATCGATAAAAGTTCCGGTGTGGAAGTGCCGGCCGGAGTGGGAGACCTGTTTGAGCCGGTAGGCTGTGAAAAATGTAAGAATCTCGGATTCTCCGGTCGAATTGCGGTGGCGGAAATTATGGCCATGAGTCCCGCCCTTGAGGAGATGATTTCTCGTTTTATGATCACCTCTGAGATTGAAAGACAGGCCATCAAAGAAGGTATGCTGACGATGACTCAAGATGCGGCTCTCAGGGTAATCGGTGGAGAAACGAGTATTACCGAAGCGGCCAGATCGACAGAATTGTAGAAAAAATTTATTTTAGTTTCAGGTATAAATATTAAAGTTTTCCAAATTTATGTTTATTAGTGAAAAGCAATTAAAAGGTTTTCTTCTGGAATCAGAGATTGTTCCCGCCTCTTCGCTGGAAGAAGCGGCGCTGGAAGCGGAGGACAAAAAACAAAAGCTGGGCACGATTTTGATGGAAAAAGGCTTGATTCAAGAGGAACAATTGCGAAAGACTTACGCCTATTTGCTAGGCATTCCCTTTGTGAATTTGGAGAACCAATATGTTCCAAAAGAAGTCTTAGCCATTATTCCGGAGCCGATTGCTCGAAAGCACAATATAGTCGCCTTTGAGAAAGAAGGTTCAAAAATCAAAGTAGCTATGCTTGATCCGGAAGATCTTCAAACCATCGACTTTATTCGTAAGAAAACCCAAAGCAAAATCCTGCCCTGTTTGACTTCGGAAAAATCCATCAAACATATTTTGATGCAGTATCAAAAGTCGCTCAAGGCGGAATTCGGTGAAATAATCAACGAAAACGTTAAATTTGCTTCCATTTCCGACAAGGTCAAAGACTCTATCAATAAAGATTCTGAGTTGGGAACTCTCCAAAAAAGAGCGGAAGAGTTGCCCGTCATTAAAATTGTGGACGTACTGTTAAAACATGCGATTCTTCAACAAGCGAGTGATATTCACATTGAGCCGGAAGAAAAGGAAGTGGTAGTCCGCTATCGCATTGACGG
>CAZRPR010000016.1:0-19591 GCA_964602125.1 uncultured Candidatus Saccharibacteria bacterium | reverse complement strand
TAAGATCAGAAATGAAAGTACAAGGTGAAGAATTAAGATCAGAAATGAAAGTACAGGGTGAAGAATTAAGATCGGAAATGAAAGTACAGGGTGAAGAATTAAGAACAGAGATGAAAGATAAGTTTGATGAATCAGAACGTCATGCCGGGGTCCTATTTGAAAGTTTAAAAGACGATATTAGTCTTCTTGCTGAAGCAATTGAGAGTAATGCAAATAAAATAGATGAAGTTAAAAAACTAACTCTCCAAAATACAGAAGATATCTCCGATATAAAAATCAATATTAGCTTGATTAGGGATCAGCTTAAAAATAAACTGGATCGCTCGGAATTTATTGTTTGGAAAAAAGCTTACGCAAGGTAGATAAGAAATTAGAAATTTTAAATTAAGAATTAAGGAGGAATTTATAATCTATAATCTATAATTCCCAATTTCTATAATTTCCAATTTCTCTAATCTCTAATAATTCCCAAAATCTCCTTCTCTGCCTTTCTCATCTCTCCCCCATCTGTCTCGTGGTCAAAACCGATTAAATGCAAGGCGCCGTGGACAAAAAGTTCGCTTAAACCTTTAAGACCGTGGTCCTTACCCTTTTTGAGCCAATCATAATTAATAAAAATTTCTCCCAAAGAATCACTCTCTTCCAGCCAAGAATCTCTATTTTTAAAATCAATTTCAGAAAAACTTAGAACATCAGTCGAAATGTCTTTTTGTCGATAAAGTTTGTTTATTTCTCGAATGCGTTTAGCGTCGCAAAATATTACAGCCAGACTCCTCTGTTTTTGAGCAGAAAAAAAAGAAGACCGAAAAAGCTCTTTTTTTAAAAAAATGAGTTTTTTTTCGATCTCCTTTTTAACTGGGGAGACTTCCTCCGTCTCCCAAAAAACATTAAGCATAAAATCTGCCAAAATTAGATGGATCTTCTCTGATAAATTTTACCTTTGCGGAAATGTTCTTCTTCCAATTTGCCTAATTTTTCAAGATTAGCGTATTCTTTACGTTTTTCCACTCGGTACAAAGCTCGGATTCTTTTTTCTCGTTTGGTGAAATCTTTCTGATAGAATCGGCGTTTACGAGCTCGCATTCCAATTCCGCTTTCCTGCCATCGGCGAGTGAATCTTCGTAATAAGCTTTCTGAATTTTCGTTGTCCTTTTTTCTTACTTCGACCATAAAAAACCTCCTCCCTTAAAATTTGATTTAAAAAATATCACTTAAACTTTTAACATTTAAAAAAGATAAATGCAAATTAGGAAAAAATAGTGAGTAGTTTATTTTTGATGAAAAACTCAAACTTATCCAAAATTTGGTAATTCTGTTCAAAATAGTAGATTAGTCCCAAAATTAGCAAGCAAACAAAGCTGGTCAGCATTACTTTTTTGAGATGATCTAAGATTTCTTTTGATTCTTTGGACATGGGAATCTTCTTTTTCGCTAGTCTTTTTTTTGGTTCATTCGCTTCCACTGTTTTTTCACTCGAAACCTCAATGACTTTATTATCCAATTCCATAGCCTCCGATTCAACTTTTTCTTTCGGCTCCGCTGCTCTGATGTGACCCGACTTCATCAACTTACGAATTCTACGACTTAATCTTTTTCCTTTAGAAATTTTTTTCAAGGGTTTAATTTTAAAAATTAATCGCTGAACTGATAACTTTATCAATCAGTCCGTATTTTTTGGCCTCATCCGCAGACATATAGAAATCTCGATCGGTATCTTTTTCGATAGTCGAGAGAGGCTGACCGGTGTTTTTGGTTAAGATTTTATTCAATCGATCTTTGATTTTGAGGATGTGTCTGGCAGAAATCTCAATATCACTAGCCTGTCCCTGAGCCCCGCCCATTACCTGGTGAAGCATGATCTCTGAATTAGGTAAAGCAAAACGCTTACCTTTCTTGCCGGAAGACAGCAGAACCGCTCCCATGCTAGCCGCCAAGCCAACACAAATAGTCGAAACTTCGCTTTTGATATAGTTAATGGTGTCAAAAATAGCCAGTCCGGCACTGACGGAGCCGCCGGGCGAATTGATAAAAATTCTAATTTCTTGATCGCTGCCCTGATTGTCTAGAAAAAGCAATTGGGCGATGATGACGTTAGCCGAAGCGTCGTCAATGGCCCCACCCAAAAAAATAATCCGATCTTTCAGTAATCGTGAGTAAATATCGTAAGATCTTTCCCCCTCGCTTGATTTCTCAACTACGGTTGGAATGAGATACATAGTTTTGATTTAAATTTTAAGATCGTCGCTTATTTTATTGATTTCTTCCAGATAATTGAAGGTTTTTTGATAGCAAAGAGAAAGAAAAACTCGAGATTTGAAATCTTCCGCCTTGCCTACACTTTTCTCCGCCTCCTCAGCCGTTTTGTACTGAGAAAGGATCTTGGCCGTTTCCTCCTCCACTTCTTTGTCTTCCGGTACAATCTTCTCCTCAAGGGCGATAGTCTCGATGATGCGTTGTAATTTTATTTCGTCAGCTAAGCGCTTCTCAACGGTCTTTTCAATCTCCTCGCGTTTCTCGGCCGACTGTTTTTCCAAATGGTCTTTTAATCTCTTTTTTTCCTCATTAAAACTTCTCTTAACAATAGACTTAGGCACTGTCAAATCAATTTTTTCCAGCAAGAAAAGAGCGACAGCTTCTCGGCGACGTTCTTTTTCCTGATGTTTTTTCTCAAGCAGAATGCCGTCCTTAAGGTTTTGCTTCAGTTCCTCCAAGTTGTTGAAATTACCTAATGATTTGGCGAATTCATCGTTGATTTCCGGTTTTTCAGCGGAAAAGATTTTTTCTACTCTCACCGTAACTTCGCTCTCCTCTCCTGCTTCCAAAGCCAGATTTTCCAGTTGGGGATTTGCTGCTAAAACTTCTTTTTCCAAGCTTAGTTTCAGTGTTTTCTCCTCTCCTTCCAGCATCCCTCCTAGTGCTTCTTCAAAGCTCAGACCGTATTTGTTCTTGCCGTAATGAAAGATATCTTGAACTACTTTCTCGTTTTTCAGGTTGGTTATTTTTAGGAAAACATCTTTACCTTTTTCTACTCCACCGGTTGAAGGTTGGAGAATTGTTCGGCGACGTTGCAACTCAGCCAGAGTGTCTTCCACTTCTTTATCTTCCACCTTAAAATCGTTTTTCTTTTCCTTCACTTCAATCTTTTTGTAAATATCACCTAGAGCGTCAGTTTTGAGACGGGGAAAAATTTCAAAGGAAAATTCAATAGTAAGGGGGTCTTCACCGGCACTTTTAAAATCGAGAATCTGAACAATTTCACCTTCGGTAGAGCCAAATTTTTGATCCCAATCAAAAAGAAAAGATCGTTGCAGGGCGACATTTAAGGCTTCCACCCATTTTCCGCTTTCGATAAGCATCTCCCTCACTTTTACAAGAGGGGCTTTACCGTTTCGGAAGCCGGGCAGTTTAATACTCTTCGCTTCTTCTTTAAGTAGGGATTCTTCCAAGGCAGTCAACTCCTCTTTGGGAAAAGCTTTCTTGACTTCTAGTTCAGTAGCTGAATTTCTTTTGGTTATTTCCATGGATTTATTACCGTCGTTAAAAATTAATCCTTCTTCAGTAAGGTTTTAATTTGAGCGACTATCTTTCTTTTTTCAGAATAGAGGTGATTTCTTTTTAACTTTCCGGCACTGTCGGAAAATCTTAATTTTCGAAGACCTTCCTTTTCTTCAGCCAAGAGAGAGATAAGCTCTTTTTCTGATTTCTGGCGTAATTCTTTTATCTTAATAGGCATAATTTTGCAAATTTAAATTTAAAACTGTTAGCGTTTAACAATCATTCTAGATTTGGCGGAAAGTTTGCTTCCGGCCAAACGAATAGCTTCCTTGGCTGTAACTTCGGAAATACCGTCCATCTCAAAAATAATGCGACCGGCGTGAGCCACGGCTACAAAATGATCAACATCTCCCTTTCCCTTTCCCATACCTACTTCAGCCCCCTTTTTAGTTACAGGGCGATCAGGAAAAACTCTAATCCAAATCTTGCCTTCGCGTTGAACAAATCTGGTCATAGCTCTTCGGGCTGCTTCCAGCTGACGAGAGGAAATCCAAGAAGATTCCATTACTTTGAGACCAAACTTACCAAAACGCAAAGTGTCACCTCTCTTGGTCGTTCTTTTGAGAGTCGGGGTGTGTTGTTTTCGGTGTTTAACTTTTTTCGGGAGCAACATATCTTAATCCTTAAAGTTTAATTGTTTAATTCTTCAACGCTTCGGCTTCACCCTTATAAATCCAGACTTTGACCCCAATAGTGCCGTAAGTGGTGTAGGCGATTGCTTTACCAAAATCGATATCCGCTCTTATGGTGTGCAAAGGAATCCCTCCCTTGGCCAGCCATTCTTGACGAGACATTTCTGCTCCGTTCAATCTTCCGCTAACCATAATTTTTGCTCCCTTGATTTCCGGTCT
The DNA here is from genome assembly GCA_964602125.1 of uncultured Candidatus Saccharibacteria bacterium. Taxonomy (GTDB): domain Bacteria; phylum Patescibacteriota; class Minisyncoccia; order CAIUEV01; family CAIUEV01; genus CAIUEV01. Next base: position 15,185 of record CAZRPR010000016.1, on the reverse strand, counting down.
TTTCATTACTTGGTCAATCGTTGATTTTAAAGCTCTTCGGAAGGAGGTTCTTTTCTCTAGTTGCTCGGCTATGTTTTGAGCTACCAATACAGCGCTTTCTTCAAAAAAGCGAACCTCTTTAACATCTAAATCGACTTGAATCTTATTTTTTTCACCCTTTTGCAGTTTTTCTTTAATTTTATCGCGCACTAAGTTAATACCTGCTCCGCCTCTACCAATGATCACTCCAGGCTTGCTGGTGTGAATGATAATTCTGACGGCGTTAGGAGCTCTTTCGATCTCAACTTCCTTAATACCAGCCGGTTTCAACTGTTTCTTAAGACCTTCACGGATTTCAATATCTTCTCGTAATTTCTTGGCGTAATCTTTCTCAGAAAACCATCTTGATTTCCAAGGCTTGTTGACGTTGATGCGAAAGCTTATCGGATTAACTTTATGACCCATTTTGATATAAATTAAAAAATTTTAAATTTAGACTTTTTTGGAGGTTCGATAGACTAATTTCTTTATAGTGTCTCCCAACTGTTGTCCCTTAGGTTTAGCTTCGTTATCTTTCTTAGTTCTCATTTCTGACTTTTTCCCATTTTCTTTGCTACCTTTGACTTGTTTGGAAGCTTTTTTAGCCTCTTCGATTGCTTTTTTCACCTCTTCATAGGTTAGTGTTTTAATTTCAGTCTTTTTACCTACTATTTTTCCCTTGCTATTCTCCACTTCGCCCAAAGTAATCTTTATATGACTCTTTCTCTTTAAAATAGGGGTGGCATGACCGTGAGCTCGAGGCATCCAGCGCTTCATTACGATACCGTCAGTGGCTTCAACCGCCTTAACAAAAAGATTGGTTTTATCCAAACCAAAATTATTGACTGCGTTAGCGGCAGCGCTTCTGACTAATTTATTAACTATTCTGGCTCCCTTGCGAGGAGTGAAGGATAGAATTAAATCTGCTTCAGCTACTGATTTCCCTCTAATCAAATCAATGACCATACGGGCTTTTCTTGGTGTCATCAGTGCATTTTTTATTGAGGCCTTGACTTCCATGGCTAAAAAACGTTAAAAATAAAACCTTATTTCTTATCTCCGGCTGTTTTCTTCATATCAATTTCCTTTTGAATCTTTCCACCGTGTCGGACAAATTTTCTGGTTGGAGAAAATTCTCCCAACTTGTGACCGACCATTTCTTCTCCTACAAAAACTTTAATAAAGCTTTTGCCGTTATGCACTTCAAAATGTAAACCGATCATTTCAGGGGTAATGGTGGAGGCACGACTCCAAGTTTTAATGGCAGACTTGTCACCGGCTCCCTTCTGAAGCACCTTTTTCATTAATTTTTCATCGGTGAAAAAACCTTTCTTAATACTTCTTGCCATGATAGAAAATCAAAATTTAAAAATCAAAAACCAAAAGTGGCTATCTCAGTTAAGAAGAAAAGATCCTTTTTGTAAAGTCTTTGCAGAGCAAAGTCAAAAAACCAAAGTGCCGGCAAAGGATTCTCCTTTAACGGCCTTAAGAATATTTTTAAATTTTCTTCCGTCTAGAAATATAATCCTTATTTTATTTTTTTTGCAAACTTTTACGGCTTTTGGGTCGAGAGGGGCTGACATTCCGGGGGTCCAACGGTTAGAAGTTGGTATAATCTTTTCAAATTGATTCCAATCGATTTTTTCAATTTTCTTAGCTCCCGAGTAAAGATTAGGGTCTTTGTCGAAAAGATAGGCTACGTTGGTGGCGACTACTATTAATTCCGCCTTGTGCCTTAAAGCCAGCTTCGAAGCTACGAAATCGGTGGAACGACCGGGTCGCCAACCACCGCTAAGCAGAATTCCTTTCTTCCAAACGTATTTTTGATCCTCAGTAAGGACGATGTCGGCCATTGTTTCCTGACCAAGAAAGGATCTGATAAATTCGGCATTTAGATGGGTGATGCGAATGCCTATCCAATCTAGAGCTTCCGATTTCTCTATTCCTATTTCTTTAGCCATTTGTTGGTAATGGCGCGAAGTCTTTCCCCCGCCCACCACCAAGATGATTCTAAAATCTTTTTTTAGTTCCTCAATTAGTTTTTTTAGGTTTTTGAGGATTTTTAGGTCGATTTTTGCCACTTCCGGGGCGATAATTGACCCGCCGAAATTCAAAACGATAGTTTTCTTTCGCATGGTATTGGTTTATATTTATTTTAGAAACTACAGAGATTATAAATTTTAAATTATAAATTATGGAGAAATCTATAATCTATAATCTATAATCTATAATCTATAATCTATAATCTATAATCTATAATTCCTAAAGGCTATTCTTTCCTCGTTCTTGCTGTAAAAAGATATCTTTCACTCAAATCATTAAGTCTTTGAGATTGGTTGTAGATTATGGAAACGCCTACGCCGGAATAAACGTTTTTCAGGCCGTAAAGATAGTAGGGAGAGAAAAGAAAGATGGCGGGAGTTTCTTCAGCGATAATTTCTTGAAAGCGTCGATAGCTTTTCGCCCTTTCCTCCTCGTTAACTTCCTGTCTGGCGGAATCAAGCAACTTATCGACTTCGTCGTTTTCAAAGAGAGCTAAGTTTAAACCGGGGGCTTGTTTGCTGCCAGAGTGCCAGAAAGGAGTAGGATCTGGATCGGGCTGCAAAACTTCACCAAAGAGTAGGGCTTCGTAGTCCCTGCCACTAATTTTATTCTGTAAGGTTTCGGAAGTATCTACAATATCTAAATCGACTCTAATACCAATTTTACCCCATTCTCTTTTGAGAAAATCGGCCGTTTTAACCAATTCAGGATAGTCGGGCACAGAAAGGGTGAAACTTAGGAATTTCTTTAATTCTTCATTGTAGAGAATTTCCTCCATACCTTCGCCCGTCTCTTTCATTTTTTTCAACTCCTTCTCGCTTAATTTTTTCCAGTTAGCTTTATCTAGATCTTCTTTGGCTTTTTCCGGGTTATAGTCGTAGCGATTCAAGTTGGCATCAAATCCGAGCATGTTGGGCAATAAAGGAGTGTTGATAACCATGCCCTTATTACTTAGCACTTCGGAGAGCATAGCCTCTTTGTTAACAGCAAGACTTAAAGTTTTTCTAATATTCTTTTCGGCAAGCAGAGAGCTTTTTTTAGCATTAAAAAATACACCGTAAACTCGAGTGGTTGGAATATCGTAAATTTTAAGAGATGGGGCTTCTGAGATATTTTTCAGATTTCCTGGCTCCAGATAAGATATTCCATCAACCTCGCCTCTTTTAAAGGCATCAATGATTTCATTTTCCGTTTCATAGAAATTGAAAGAAGCTTCTTCCAGATTAGATTTTTTGTTATAATAATCGCGATTTGAGCTTAAGGCGACTGAGATGATTTTTCCATCTTTATTTTTTTTCATTTCCTTAAAGGCAAATTGTCCACTGCCCACCGGATTTTTATTGAGTTCGGTTAGCAAAAATTTTTCACTTGTGACATTCTCCCAAAGATGTTTAGGTAAAATCCCGAAAGTTAAATTGTGTAAAAAGGGAGTAAAAGCTTTTTTAATCTTAAATTCAATAGTGAGATCGTCAACCTTTTTTATTTCTATGCCCTCCCAATTTCCTCTCAAGGTTGAGCTAAAGGCGGGATTGCGAATTAAATTCAGAGTAAATATAACGTCTTCAGCAGTTACTGTCTTGTCGTCGTGCCACTTGGCATCCCCTCTTAATTTGATGGTGTAAGTCATGCCATCCTCTGATCTCAGCCAATTTTCAGCCAAATCTTGCTCCAGTTTTCCCTCTTTACTATAACGAAAAAGAGAAGAAAAAATTAATAAACTCAAGTCACTGTCAACTGGATTGTTGTGAGAAATGACAGGATTAATGTAGAGGGGCTGTCCTTGAACGCCTTCAATATAATTTCCGCCCAAAGCCGGCCCTTGGTTAGTGCGAGTCAGATAAATAGTCAGTCCCCAGCCGGAAAGAAGAATCCAGGCTAACGAGATTGAGCTTAAAACAATAACTTTTTCCTTGAAAGACAAGGCTTTTATTAAAAAAACGATTTGTTCCCAATTCGGAATCCGCCATTTAGCTTTGGGGGCATCTTCGTTTGTATTCATAATTAAGACTAAAAATTAGATAATGAGAGTTTCTTTATTTAAGAACCACTAGGGCTGGTTGAATAATTTTTTCTCCCATTCGATAACCTCTTTTTAGAACCTTCTCTACTGTAAGCTTACTTTTTTGATTTTTGGAAGAGGCTTCATTTTCTTCATTGTTTTTTGAAAGGCTTTCTTGCTCCTCAGGATTGAAATCGGACCCCGGTTCGACCTCTATAAACTCAACTTGGTTGGCAATTAAAATGCCTTCCGCCTGCTTTACTATCTGGTCGAGTCCCAAGCGCCAATTTTTGTTCTCTTCCGTTTCGGGGAGATGATTTACTGCTAAAATCAAATTATCAATCAAGGGGATAATTTGGCTAATCAGATTCTCGTTAGCGTAACTTTTTAATTCTTCCGCCCAGTCCTCCTGTCTTTTCTTGTAATTTTCAAAATCAGCGCGCGATCTTTTCCAACCGGTTAAATATTCGGCGTTTTGTTGCTCCAGCTCTAATATATACTCATTAATACGTTTTTTAGGTCTATTTTCTCCTGAATCATCTATTTTCTCCTTTTTCTTAATCTTTAGCATATAAAATCATTTTAATGGTTATTTTTTAGATAATAGAACAGAAAAATTGAAAAGAAAAGGGGGAAGGTAATTTCTAGCTTTCAAACAAAATCAAATATTAATCTGGATTTAATAAATATTTTACCTACGGATTCTTATAAAAGCCTCTAATCGCTTGTACTCCTCTTACTGCTATTTTACCTTGATTTTAAGCCATTTTTTGCCATTGCCTCTAAAAGCCTCTAAAAAGCCAGGGTGTAAAAAGTATTAACAGAAGCGCCGTTTGCCACTAAAATTCCCAAATCCCGCATCTTCTTTAAGTCATTATTAATTGTTGCACGTGGAGTACCTTTCAGAATCTTTTGGCAATCCGCAACAGTAAGCTGTGTTTTTTTCTCTTTGCTTTCTCCTTTCGTCTTCTCGTGCTATAATAAAATACTTTAGACTAAATGATTTATCATGAAAGACAAATACATCCTCTTTCTACTGTTATTGTTGGGACCAATTGCCGTTTTTTGTGGATTATCGTTTTTTGATTTTCGCCAGGCGGAAGTTTTGGCTTCGGGCAAAAATTATTTTGTTAGCCCCAGTGGGAATGACAAAAACAGCGGTCAAGAGGAAAAAAGTCCTCTGAAAAGCATTCAAACAGCTTTGAAAAAAGCCAAAGCGGGTGACGCCATTAATCTTTTAGCGGGGGAATACCGAGAAAACATAAAAACGGTTCGCCGAGGAACGGTCAAGCAACCCATCATTATAAAAGGTCCGAGAGGGGCTGTCTTGAAGGGAAAAGGCAACGATAGAGTCGTTGAAATTAATCACAGTTATATTCGTCTGGAAGGCTTTACGATTGATGGTCAAAGAAATGAGGGAAAAAAGGAGGAAGACTTTGCAGATAAGCTAATTTATATTTTGGGCAAAGAGAAGAAAAAGAAACTTTACGGTCTGAAAATTTCCGATATGGAAATCAAAAATGCTGGCGGAGAATGCATTCGCCTTCGATATCTTGTCCAAAAGTCGGAAATTAAAAATAACACCATAAAAAATTGTGGCATTCATGATTTCCGTTTTAACGCCGGCGGGAAAAATGGGGAGGCTATTTATATCGGTACGGCGCCGGAGCAGAGGAAGGATGGTAAAAATCCGACTTCCGATGTAGATAAGTCTGATCAGAACTGGATTCATGACAATTATATAGAGACTAAGGGCAACGAGTGCGTGGACATTAAAGAGGGATCTTCCATGAACGTGGTGGAAAAAAACAAATGCACGGGTCAAAAAGACCCGGAATCGGGCGGAATGGACTCTAGGGGCAATAATAATATTTTTCGAGATAACGAAATTTTTGATAATATTGGGGCTGGTATTCGCTTTGGCGGAGACGGTCAGCGGGATGGCATTAAGAATATCGCCAAGCGGAACGTCTTGCGTAATAACCTGGCAGGGGGCATCAAAATTGAGCGAAAGCCGCAGAGAGAAATCTGTGGAAACACTTTTTTAAACAATGGAAATAAAGATTTTTTTGGTAAATACGCCTCCACTCAAAAAGTAATTTCTTGCAAAGAAAATTAAATGTCTATTTAATAATATGACATTTTAAAAACTAATTAAAAGAAATTATGACAAAGGTGGCAATCGTAGGAAGTGGAGTGGTGGGTCAAGCTTCCGGTAAAGGTTTAATTGAAAAGGGACATCAGGTTATTTTTGCCGATGTTAACCTGCAAACCTTGCTTAGGCTAAGCCAAGAAGGGTTTGAAACCGTAGAAATGGAAAAGTTGGAAGAAAAAATTGAAGAAATCGATATTTTCTTCTTCTCGGTGTCAACGCCGACCGTTAATGGAAAAATCAACCTAGACTACATTAAATCGGCTGTTGTTTTTCTGGGTCAGGCTATGAAACATAAGAAAAATTATTCAGTTGTGGTGTTCAGAAGCACTTTACCTCCCGGCACTAGTCGCAAAGTACTCGTTCCTTTAATCGAAGAAAATTCCGGTTTGAAGGCGGGCAAAGACTTTGGAGTTTGTATGAATCCGGAGTATCTAAGAGAAATTAAGGCGGGAGAAGATTTTTTAAAGCCCAAAGCTATTTCCATTGGGGCCTGGGGCGAAAAATCCTTTGATAAGCTTAATCAAATGTATTCCCCCTTTGAGGCTCCTGTCTATCGATTATCTTTGGAGGAGGCGGAAATGCAGAAATATGTTCATAATATTTTCAATGCCACTAAAATCGCCTTTTTTAATGAAATGCGTTTGATTGCAGAGGAATTGGGCGTGGATGCGGACAAAATTTTTCAATTGGTGGTAAAAACGGCGGAAGCTTCCTGGAATCCCGAATACGGAATAAAAAATAGAGGGCCTTTTAATGGTATGTGCTTGCCTAAAGATACGGAAGCTTTTAAAGCTTGGGTTAAGGATCATTTGGAAAAAGAAATGCCTATCTTGGGAGCGGTCATAGAATCAAACAACCGATTAGTGGAGGCAAAAAAGAGAAATACACAGTAGAGATGGGTTTTAAACCCATCTCGGCAGGGTTTTAAACTGGATAAAAAATTAAATATAAAGATTTTTTAAAATATGGATTTTTTTAGCCAATGGAGTCTCTCTGAAAAAAATTTTGATTTGCTTGGAGGCTATCTTGAGACAGCCTACCTACTTCTGCCCGTTAGCATTATCGGTGCTTGGCGCTGGGGAATGTGGCTAATAAAAAAGCTAATTGGTTTTTTCTATCGACCGATTGAGGGTCAATACGATGCTGATTTGGGAGTGATCACGCCTGTCTATAACGAAGAACCCGTCTTGTTTAAACAGGCATTAGCTTCTTGGAAAAAAAATAAAGTAGATGAGATTATCGCTGTGATTGATTATACAGATGAGCAATCTATCGCTATTTTTAATCGTTTTGCCAAAAAATTCAGTGGAGCTAAGCTTATTATAACGCATACTCCCGGCAAGAGAGAGGCTTTGGCTGATGGGATTAAAACTTCGAAGAGCGAGATTTTGGCTCTGGTAGACAGCGACGTGGTTTGGGAAGATAACATTAAAGAAAAAATGTTAGCCCCTTTCGCCGATCCGACGGTGGGTGGAGTGGCAATCAGGCAGGATATCTTAAAAGCGGATACTTTTGTGAAGCAAATTTTTAAAATGCATTTAAGTCTTCGCTTTTTAAATGAATTTCCTTTTTTGGCTACGGTCGGCAACGCTTTTACCGTGCTTTCGGGCAGGACGGCTGTTTATCGCCGAAAAGCCATTTTTCCTCTGACTAAAAGGTTGGTTAAAGAAACTTTTTGGGGCAAAAAAGTGATTAGCGGTGACGACAAGAGACTAACTAGTCTAGTCCAAGCCGAGGGTTGGAAATGTCGTTACTTGGGAAATATTCGGGTTTATACCAGTGGTTCAGAAAGTCTTTCTTTTTATTTGAAGCAAAGATTGCGCTGGTCTAGAAACAGCTGGCGCTCCGATTCTAAAACCTTATTGAGCCGTTGGGTCTGGAAGCGAGAAAAATTTCTGGCTTTTTATTTGTTGGACCGATTTTTCCCTCCTTTTACTTTACTGCTAGGTCCGGTCTTTATAATTACCGCTCTTATCTATCAAAAATATTCGGCCATTTTAATTTTTGTTCTCTGGCTTCTGGTCAGTCGTTTCATTAAACTACTGCCTTATTTCAGGGAGAATTTCAGTTTTAAATCAATTATAATTCTTCCCGCCTACATTCTTTTTAGTTATTTGGAGGCGTTGGTAAAAATTTATGCTTTGGTAACTTTAAATCAGCAAGGCTGGATTACTCGTTGGAGTAAAGATCGTCTAAGAGAGAAAAGTTTTTTAATGTTAAAGGAAAGTTTTTCACTTCTGGTTACTTTACTATTCCCCGTCATTATGCTTTGGGGTGGAATAGCTTATGAGGAGAATAGAATTAAAGAGGCGGAGGCAAAAAAGGTGGTTAAAGAGCAAAGAATTAAGGAGAAAGAAGAGAAAAGATTAGCTGATCCCAAGGGAGCTACTTTTGAGAAAAAACTTAGCTTGGAGGACTTGGAAAATAAAGAAGTCTATCCGATTGAAAACATAAAGAAAGAAACTTACGATGAAGCTTCGCGAGAAAAATTTGCTTATTATCAACTCGGACTAGGCGAAGACCTGACTAGTGTCGGTAGAAAGTTTAACTTAAAGGATCTAGCATTGATTCAAGAAATCCCTCCTTTCGGGGGTAGAAGAATTAAGATGCCTTATGAAGCTTTGCGTAATCCTTTGGATAGAAAGTTGGCTGGCTTGCCCCTGACTCTTCAAAAAATAACTTACGATCCGGCTTCTAATACAATCAATGTTTACGGTCGAGGCAGCGTAGTTACGCCTCTTAAGATCAGAAATGCCCTGCCCCTAAACCAACGATTTGTCTTGGAGGAAATGGCCCCATCGGAATGGATCCTTCGAGCGAATTTATATTTGGAAAACGACACCACTTTGATTATTGAAGGCGAAGAAGCTAAAAGTTTCAAGTTATTAAGCGAGAAAGATAAAGCGGTTTGGATTCGTTCCGAAAACGGGAATATCTTAATCGAGGAAACTAAAATCAGTTCTTGGTCTGAACAAAACAACGGTCCCGATCAAGATAATAAGGACGGGAGGGCTTATATTACTGCTAAGGGTAGTGGCCGAATGGATGTTCTAAACTCCGAAATATCCTATCTAGGTTCAGCTGGAGTTGAGAAGCGAGGTGGACTTTTTGGTGGATCTTACGGGCTATCTTGGAAAATTGAGAACGGTTCTTTCCGCAACAGTCTGACTACAGGAGTGGTAAGAAACAATAAAATTCATCATAATTACTTCGGACTTTATTCTTACGGAGCGACCGGTCTTGAGATTACCGACAATGAGGTTTACGAGAATGACGAATACGGTATTGATCCTCACGATGATTCGAATAATTTGCTCATTGAAAATAATTTGGTGCGTAATAATGGCAATCACGGCATTATTATTTCTAAGAGATGCTTTAACAATATTATTCGCAGTAATGTCTCCAGAGATAACAAGCTTCACGGCATCATGTTAGATAGGCAATCTAATAATAACATCGTGGAAAGTAATTTGAGTCGAAACAACGCCGACGGAATAGCGATTTATGATTCTTACAACAACTATATTGTTAAGAATCGAATTATCAATAATCAGAAAAGTGGAGTAAGAATAAATACAAAATCGGCGGAAAATCTTCTTTGGAAAAACGTAATCAATGAGAACGGCAGGGGCATTTATCTTTACGGGGGCACGGCTAGAAACTATTTTTTTGAGAACAAGGTAAGAAATAATAAATCGGGAGTGACTATAAAAGATTCAAAAGAAAATTATTTCCAGGATAATCTCCAGCCGGGGGAAAATCGGAAGGATCTTCTAGTCACCGAAGAAAGCCAAAATCATGATATTAGATAAATTCAAAAAACCGGCCAATCGTAATTTTTTTATCGCGATTTTGATTTTAATCGCCTTGGTAGTTTTTTATTCTTTGGGTTATTTTAGCTCCGGTGGAAATAAAAAAGACGGTGCTGGTCTCAATGACAATACAAATTTATCAACCAAAAATACTGCCAATGAAAGCTTGGTTGGCTCCTGGGCAGTTGATTCGAGTGAAGATTACCGAGCTCTGGGTTATGCCGGTCAAAGAAAAATCGTGGCTGACGGCGAAGGCGGTTTTTATTTAGCTTATCGCAAAAAGTTTAACGGTAAATATCAGATTTTTGTGGCTCGAGGTAAAATCAAGGAGGGTGAATATATTTTTGAGGAAAACCAACAGCCGATAGCGGAAGTTTCGGGGGCGGACGATCAAAGAGTGCCTTCGATGACTATAGACAGTGAGGGCGTTCTACATGTCGTTTGGTACGGGGTTGATCAAGGTAAAAACAATAATGAAAGACAAATAAAATATAGCCAATCTAAAGATCGAGGGCAGACTTGGTCGGCTTGGAAAAACATAGCTTTTGTTAGCGGTTACATTGGACAGGGAGAATATTGGCAGGAGCATCCCTTTATCTTGGCGCGGGATGGTAAGCTCTGGGTGGTTTGGGAAGGCAGAGATAGCCTTAATTTAAAGCAACAAATTAAATCGACAGTTTCTTATAATGACGGAGAGACTTGGGAAGCGTGGAAAAATGTTAAAGAAACTAAACCCAACACTCAGTCTCGGCCAACCTTACTTACGCGAGACGGCAGAGAACTACATTTATTAATGTATTCTTCTTGGGGTAATGCTTCCGGTTTACAGCAAATTCAGCACTCCTTTTCAACTGACGGTGGAGAAAATTGGAGTGAGTGGCTGAATATTTCCGATCCGGAAAAAGACTCTCGCCATCTGAGTGCCTGCCTAACTCAAAATGGGAAGATCTATACTGCTTGGCGCTCCTATGATCTCGCCACTAATAAATCTCAGTTGGAATACAGTTTTCTTATCGGGCGAAGTTGGCGGAATCCGACTCCTGTTGCTGCTTCGGCCAATAACCAATTTTTCCCTTCAATATCTTGCCTTTCTGAGGGAGAGGATTTTTATCTCAGTTGGATGGAAAATAGCGATGCTTCCCTATTACCGCGGGAGGAACCACTTTCGGGAACAGTTTTCTTCTCCCATTTTAACGGTCAAGGCTTCTCTGGAGCCCAAAAGGTCAATGAAGGCAGCGATGGCCACTATCCCAATTTACCCGAAACGGTTGAAAAAAATTCATCCATCCCGATTTTTTATGGGGAAAAACAAACGGACGGCAAAAATAATTTGATCTTAAAAACCGTAGAAAAATAGGAGTTCGACTAAGCTTGATCAGAAATTTTTCTTCTGAGTGCGTTAGCTAATCTAAAAAACATATTGATAAGCATTAAACAAAAAAGAAAAATATTCATTCCGATAAAAACATCTCTTGCCCAAGTGCCTTCTTTAAAATCGGTGCCGAAAGAAAGAGAGTGAAAAATTATTACAAAAAATAAAATTAAGTTTGAAAAATGAATACCTCTCCAAACTTTCAGTGGAATGAACCTCATAAAGTAGGAGCTTAGGACCATCGAGAACATAAGAAAAAGACTGAGTTGACCGGAAAAGAGAGAAAAGGCAAAGTCCGGGGAAACAAAGGGGATGAAAATTTCCGCTAAGCTAAATTCAAAATACTTTTCAAAAAGAAGGCTTGAGGCGTGGATAATAGCAAAAATTAAGGATTGAAGTGAAACCCAACCGTGAATGCGGAGATTGCATAAAGGCAGGAACCATTTTCTGGCAAATGGGATTCTGGGAATAACCCCTAAAAAAATTGATAGATAGAGAAGGAAAAAAGCTATAATTCCAAAGGCTCGAGTGGCATACCAACCCCAAGCATTCTCGCTAGGCAGGGGGTAGGTGAGGCTTGTAAATTTTTCGGTGGCAGTGGGAGATAAGTCGTCAAGGGGGTTGCTGTTACCAATGATTTCGGTTCCATCAAAGAAGCCGTCATTGTCCGAATCGGGAAAATTCGGGTTGGTTTTAAAAATTTTCTCCTCCCCCAGATTGGTTAACCCATCAAGATCGTTGTCCAGCACTGGTGTGTTGGTATACTCTAAGACGTTATCTTCGGCCCTGACGGGTGTTCCCGAAAACACAATTAACCCAAAAAAAACCAGTAGCAATAAAGTGGATACTCGCATCTTTTTTTTATTATTCATTACTTAAAATTGTAGCATAAATAACTTACTAAGCCAAGAATTTTTTACCCCGAGGAGAAAGCCATGTGCTTTTGTCTGAATTCAGGAAAAAAGCGGGAATATTTTCTTTAATACAATATTTTTTCCCCCTAGTTTTGCCCATTAAAAAAATAATTTTTGCTAAAAAGTCCGCTTCTATAACAGTCTTAGCAATAACGGAAACCGACAAAACATTAAGAGAAAATTTCTCCGGAGACAGAGGGTTTATTAGATGGTGAAATCTTTTTTCACCAACCCCCCATTGTTTTCGGCTGATACCGGAAGTGGCGATGGCTAAATTTTGTAATTTCAAAAGAACTTTCTCTTCAGGTATGTCTTCGATGGAAATATGCCATGGCCGGTTTCCCTTTTTTTTACCGGAAATGAACATGTCTCCCCCCAAGTCAACAATGAAATTTTCAAAACCCTGATTTTTTATAAAAAGAGAAACTTTGTCGGCCAAATAACCTTTTGCTAAGCCGGAAAAGTCCATTGGGTGAGAAAATAAAATTTTTCCATTTTTTATTTTCAAATCTTCTTTTAAAGGATTTTTAAACGTAAAATTGATTTTGTCAGTGTCAATCTTTAAAGAAGCAAAATCATTTTCTAAAAAACTTTTGCGATAACCTATTTTTTCCAAAATATCGATTATTCTTGGATCATAAAGACCATCACTTTTTGAAGAATAAGAAATTATTTTTTTAGCTAAATCAAGCATGGAAGGAGAGGTTTTGTGCCATTCTCCTAACTTGCTGTTTATTTTTGAAAGTTCACTTTCGGGGTCAAAACGGGAAAAGATTTCTTCTTCTGTTTTTAAGAATTGTTCAACTGCCACTGTCGTGGCCATGGCGTGGGTTTTTTTATTTTCAGAGTCAAGGGAAATATCCAAACCAATCTCTGTACCAATCGCTCTAAATGAGTGCGAAAAGACAGATTTTTTGGTGTTTTCCATGGACAATTCATTACTGCTTATTCTCAAATTGGTCTACAATACCGTTACGGTTTTTATCTTCAACAATATAGATCTCGGGGTAATCCGGATGAGGGTCTTCTCTGTCAATAATGCCGTCCCCATCTTTGTCGGGCAATGCGATTATCTCTTTACTGGTTTCGACTTTGGTTTCTGCTTTCGCGGTAATATTATAAAAAGTATAACCAATCAAAGAGAGAAGCATTAAAAAGAAAATAATTTTTTTCATTAAGATGTTTTAGTTTTTTTATCCGCTTTCGGTTTAGGGGTAGTTGTTTTAGTTGGTGCCGGCTGGGCCACTGTAGGGGTGGGGCTGACTGTTTTTGGTGCTGGAGCTGGAGCTACTACCGGGTCAGGAATGTCCGTCGTCTTGGTAGTTGTAACCTCTTCTTGCTTTAATTCTTTCGAGGAGTTATTTAGTTGTCTTAGTCTATTCTCTCTGTCAACGGCAATTTTTTTCTGAATCTCAACAATATTATTATCTATGGGGACGAAATTTTTTTCTTCCTCAGTCGTTAGCTCATAGCTATTTTTATCAGCTTCTTTCATGAGGCAAATCATAATAAAAGCGACTAAGCTATTAACGATGAAGAATAAAATTTTTCCAGTGTGAGCCCCTATTTTCTCAAACATAAAATTTCATTAAAATCTTTCTCCTTAATGATATACTAATTTTAAAAATAGAATAAAGCAAAAAGAGGTCGGTTTTCTTGCAATTGACTTTACCATATATTAAGCATAATAATGCTAAATCAAAAAGTTCTTTTTAAAAAGAGGTAATGTCAATGAAAAAAGAAGAGGGGCTTAAAATACTTGAAGAACTCCACGACAAACTTTCTTTAGCTGAATGCCTAATCCAAGACCTGTGGCAAAAGACCGAAGGAGATCCTTTTCTTCGAGAATCGCTTTCCGGTCTTTCTTTTTTTCGAATGAATCGAATGTTAATCTTTCTTTCGGTGTTGAAATCAGAAGGAATAATGGTGCGAGATGATTTTTCGGAGTGTTTCGAACGGAGAATCTATCAAACCAAAATTGAAATTAAGGAGGAAAAAACAGAGCTTCCTAGCGTCATTTACCTGCACTAAAAAATTCGCGGAGACCAAACCGACTTTCTTTCTATGGAGGTCGGTTTTTTTATTCCCCCTCTAAGAATTTGACTACATTTTCAACGATAGAGATGTTGCGTTTGTATTCCATTCTTTTGGGCCCCAGAATGGCTACGATGCCATCTCCGCCTTCAGGCAAGGTGCAACGGGAGATGATAATAGAACAGCCGGTGGAGCCCTTAAAGACGTTTTCGCCACCAATAAAGGTGTCTATTTTGCTTTCGCTTAACTTAGTGCTGAGTTGATCGATGTTTTCGTCTAAGTAATCAATCACTTCGGCTACCTGACAAATTTCATCGACGTTTTGGAAATCTGGCTGAGAGACTAGTTGCTTGATGCCCGATTCAAAAAAAGATTTATCTTCCAAAAGGCCGGCGATGGCCAGATTATTAGAGAAAGTGGACATTAGTTTAGCCAGGGTGCGGGCTAGCATCTTTTCTCGTGTTTTAAGTTTCAGTAATTCAGTCTGAAGTTGCTTTTGTTCCTCAATTTGCATTTTCTGAAGTCTACCATCTGTAATATAATCGACAAAAAACCGATAACCTTTATCGGTCGGTACTCGGCCGGCGGAAATATGCGGCTGATAAAGAAAGCCTGCTTGTTCCAACTCATTCATTTCGTTTCGCAAAGTGGCTGGGCTGAAGGTAAAATCGGCTAATTCCTTTAAATCCATAGAACCAATCGGCTTAGCTGTCTTTACGTAAGCTTCAATAAGGGCGATTAAGATTTGAGATTGGCGGTCTGAGAGTGGGGGCATTATGGAAATTATAGATTATAGATTATAGATTATAGATTATAGATTATAGATTATAGATTA
>CAZRPR010000015.1:19183-21339 GCA_964602125.1 uncultured Candidatus Saccharibacteria bacterium | reverse complement strand
GTTAGGTAGAAAAGAGAAATGCCAACATAGCCGGAACTGCCCGGATCAATATACATCAGGACAAAAATCCAGCCGACGAAGGCGAAGGCGGTGGCCACAGACATAGAATTAAGGTAAGAACGTAAGGTCATTGCGGAAATTATTTAAGAAATTATAAATTAGGAATTATAGATTATGAATTTTTCCTTAATCTTTAATTTCTAATCTACAATCCCTAATTTCTATAATCTATAATTTATAATCCCCAATTTCTAATTTCTACAGTTTTTTGATGGCTTTTTCGTAAATGGCGACGATTTGTCGAGCTTCGCTTCGACTCACTTCGAAATTGGGTTCATGCACGATACGATTACGAATTTTATGAGCTTCCCAAATATCCTCGTAGATTTCAGGCAGGTCAGCCGGCACCATCTCTTTCAGTCTTTCGCCTAGTCCGGATCCGGCAAAGCCTTTCTGTTTCAATATTTGATCTAAGGACTTGTCAGCCTCAATAATGGCAATTTTCCAGTCGGAGGGTGAGGTGCTAGCGGTTTTTTTGTAGATTTCTGAAATGCGAGTTTTCTCTGGTAACAATTCAAGTGATTTATAGGTTTCCGCCTGGTTTTGGGTACCGGTGACGAACTGGCGGACTCTTTTGCGGAAAAGAGAGAGTTTTAAGCTGCAATAAACAATATTAAAAAAAAGGATCAGACAGTAAACAGCAATGATTATTTGGATAGCAACGAAAAATTTGGAGAAATAGAAGCCGTCAATGAAATTAAAGAAATCAGTACTGAAATCTTCGCTTGATAGAGAATTTTTTTCCGGAATGGGACCGGTGGTCTGAATGGCCATTTATTTTTATTAGTTAGTTACTCTTTCCATAACGGCAAGTTCCATTTCCTTGCCTTCGAAGGAGGAAGCTTTAACAATTAAACGACGACTCGGCTCAGTCGGACTAATACCGATTTCCTTAATAAATTCATCTAGTTCTTTTAAGTCTAACTTGATACCGGGAATCTTGTAGTGCATGGGGATTATCAAATTGGGTTCTATCTGCTTGATAACTCTTACGGCTTCTTTGCCATTGAGGGAAAAGGGTCCGCCAACGGGGACAAAAAGAATATTCACTCGGCCCATTTTTTTCAACTGACCTTCATCTAAAGTTTGCCCCAAATCACCCAGATGGGCAATTTTTATTTTTTCTGCTTCGAGGGTGTAAATAGTGTTAGTTCCTCGATCTTGACCTTGATTGGCGTCATGAAAAGAAGGAATGCCTTTGATATCTAGACCTTTTACTGAATATTCACCGGGATTTTTAATGGTCAGACCAATCTCCTTAAAAGCCTTTAAATTGTTATGATCGGAATGATCATGGCTGACAAAAACGATATCCGCCTCTAGATTTTGAGGTGGCTCAAGGCCAATCTCCTCACTGAAGGGGTCGAAGAAAATTTTAATGTCCTTTTTTATTTTGCTATCCACGGTCAGCTCAAAAAAAGAGTGACCGAACCAACGAATTTCCATAGTTTCAAATTTAAAAATCAAAAAATCTTAGCACTCATAACAGTACAAAATGCATTATACCAAAAAATAAAAAAATGGGAAAAAGACTATTTTTTAAAGACAATAAATTTGTAGCCGATAAAATTCCAAACTAGCGAAAAAGCCGTGGCCACTAAGCTGGCAAAAATCAACCACATTCTTTCCGTAAGCTGATATTCCACGATCGGAAGATACAGAGGAGAAATGTAATTAGTGATGATAAAGACCACTCCAGTGTTAATGCCTAAGCCTCCCAGAGTAATAATCATGAATTGAGAGTATTTGGTCGCCTCTTTCTTTATTTGTTGAGTTTTCTCCTTAAAGGTCCACTTTTTGTTTAGCAAAAAACTGACAAAAGAAACAAGACTAAAAGAAATTGCCTTAAGACCGGCCGCACCTCCACCCTTAGTGATACCCGTTACGAAGGAAAGTGAAGTGAGGATTAAAAGATCTAGAAAAGTGTTCATGAAACCAATAATAGCGAACTGAAAAAATTGTTCCGCCCATTTAGGAACGGGAATCCAGCTCGGCAAAATAACATTCCTACCGAAAAGAGTGATTTTACTTTTCATTTTGGTATTTTTTTAAGGGTTTAAATAAAAATATTTAGCTTTGTTTAAGTTCTTTTTCTA
>CAZRPR010000015.1:12441-19083 GCA_964602125.1 uncultured Candidatus Saccharibacteria bacterium | reverse complement strand
GCCTCGGGATTTTCCTTTAAGACTCCAATTAAATGTTTTCTCTTGAAGGGACCGATTTGCTTGTAGATAAAGTTACCGTCATCGGTAATGACCAATTTCAGCATATCTCCCTCTACTAACTTGGATTTACTGGCATAGTTAGCGGGGACCGGATATTGTCTTCCGTCGACGCCAATCATTATCTGACCGTCAAAGGAGCCTTCGACAACTTTTCCTCCCTCGGCGACGCCGTAGGTTTTTTTCTGAGGAACGTAGCTGGTCTCAATTTGAGCCAATAATGATTTAGCGGTTTGAATGCTTTTCTCGGCGTTCAAAAGGGTTTCCTTGATAAGTAAAATGCGCTGAGCATCTTGTTTCTCTCTTCTTTCTTCAATCATTTTTTTATTTTAATAATTGTTTTAAAAATTCTTGACAAAATGATTTATCTCGTCTTCGAATTGTTATTTATTTTTTTAATTTTTGCAATTTATTGCCCTATTTTATTGATTTTTGCAAAGCCTTCCTTGGCGATATTGTTCTTTATTTCATCCTCTGTCAAAAATGCGTTAGCCGTAATCTCTGTTAAATTAAGATTTTTTACTTTCTCTCCAGAGAGAATTAAGTAGAAAAAATCTTCATTCTCCACTTCACCGCCGGCCGTTTTTGCTCGATACTTGATTTTAAAAAGAACGCTTTGGTCTGCCTCTTTTACAGTCTCCTGATTAAGTATAACGAAACCGTCATTGAAAAAGTTTTCATCCAGTCCGTTCAGTGCCTTGCTGATATTCATCCATTTTCGTCTCGAAAAATCAGTTAAATTAGAATCATATTTTTTTTGAATTTCTTCCGCCTTGGTTTCAATCTTAGCGAGAAAATCTTCTGGGCTTTTAGTGTTTTTGGGGATTAAATCTTCCTCTTTTTTAACGACGTTACCGCCCACTTCTTCGGGAAAATCTTCCTCTTCGGGCCCCATCTTCTCTTTTAAAGTCCAAAAAAGCAAACCAGCCGAAAAGACAAAAAGAACCAAAAGTAAAGGTAAAAGAAGTTTACTGGTATTCCCATTTTCAGAAGGCTGAATTTCCATTTTTTTATTTTTTTTATTTTTAAAACTTTCTTTTACTAAATTAAAACACATTTTTTCTAAAAAGCCCAAAATACTTAGCTTATTTTTAAACCGACCCCCATAGTACTACTCAGAGAGATGGATCGGAGGTATTTACCTTTGACTCCATTGGGCCTGGCTTTCTCAACCGCTTTTTTCAGGGCTTCAAAATTTTCCTTTAGCTGATCAACGGAGAAAGAAACTTTTCCAATAGGAGCGTGAATATTACCACTCTTGTCATTTTTGAAAGCAATCTTTCCCTTCTTGAACTTTTCAATAGTTTTTTCTATATCCAAAGTAACGGTGTCGTTTTTGGGATTAGGCATTAGCCCTCTAGGTCCGAGGATACGAGCCACTTTAGCCAACTTTGGCATTATTCCAGGGGTGGCTAAAACTATGTCTGCCGAGAGACTACCGTTTTTGGCAGTTTCTTCGATTAACTCTTCCCCACCAAAGATATCGGCTCCGTTCTTTTTCGCCTCCTCAACCTTGATTGGATTTTCTGAAAAAACGGCAATGCTGATTTTTTTACCGGTACCAAAAGGTAAATCTGCTCCACCTCTAACATTCTGCTCTGTTTTTTCCGGATTAATATTCAGATGCAGGTGGGCTTCTACGGTCTCATCGAACTTAACTTTTTTTGATTCAATCAAAAAATTTAAGGCCTCTTCCAGGGTGTAAATTTTTTTAGTATCTAATCCTTTTAGATTTTCTTTAACTCTTTTGCTTCGCTGTTTCATAATTTAAATAACTTTAATGAGATTATGGTTGATTATATCGATGTCTTAAGCTTTAGCTACCTTGACGCCCATACTACGAGCAGTACCGGCGATAACTTTCTTGGCTGATTCCAGCTTATCGGCATTAAGATCGGGCATTTTAGTGGTGGCAATTTCCTCAAGCATAGCATCGGAAAGCTCTCCCACTTTGACCTTGTGCGGTTCCTTGGAACCCTTATCCAGCTTCAGTGCCTTTTTAATTAGCTCGGAAGCGGGTGGGGTTTTGGTAATAAATTCAAAAGTGCGATCTTCGTAAACAGTAATTTCAACGGGAATAATATCTCCACCCTTATCTTTCGTGCGGTCGTTGAATTGACTGCAAAAATCTTGGATGCTTAATCCGTGTTGACCGAGAGCGGGACCGACGGGAGGAGCTGGAGTAGCCTTACCGGCCGCTATTTGAAGTTTGATCTTAGTTTTAATAGGTTTGCCTGCCATAGTTAGGGGGTTAGAAATTAGGGATTATAAATTATAGATTATAGATGGTGGACTATACTTTTTGAATTTGAAGGAAATCCAATTCAACTAAAGTTTCTCGACTGAACATATTAACGGAAACTTTAATTTTGCCTCTCTCTCGATCGACACTTTCAATTTTACCGTCGAAAGTTTTAAAGGGACCATCCACTATTTTTACCGGATCACCAACGGCAATATCGATATCATAGTCGAATTCATCGCGTCCCATTCTTTTCTTTAAGGTTTTTACTTCCTGTTCGGAAAGAGGGATGGGGGTGGTCTCAGTGCCGACAAAACCGGTAACATTCGGAGTGTTTCTGACTATATACCAAGATTCTTCCGTTACAATCATTTGCACCAAAACGTAGCCGGGGAAAATTTTCTCCTCCACTACTTTTCGCTTTCCGCTTCGAATTCGAATTTGCTTTTCCGTTGGAACCAAAACCTCGAAAATCTTTTCACTCATATTGAGCGAAACTGTTCTTTGGCGAAGACTTTTAGATACACTTTCTTCGTAGCCGGCGTAGGTGTGAATTACATACCAAGCGGGCTTTTCCTCCCTTTCGAGTAAGCTAAAAACTTTCTTTTCTTCCTTGGGTTCCGAGTCTGAAGCAGCCTTTTTCTTTAAGCTTTCCGTCATGACTAGAGTTAAAAATAAAAAAAGATCTCTATTACAAAATAAACTTATTGACTAAATAGTTGAATAGATAGTCCAATCCACCCAAAACCAGCATCAGGAAAAAACTAAGAGCAATTACCACCCAAGTATAACGAATTACTTCATTTTTACTGGGCCAATTGGTCTTTTTTAGTTCCACCTCCGTTTCTCGAATAAAATTCCAAACGGGGTTATTCCTAAGTGATTTTTGCATAGTTAAGTTCTTTAAAAGCGACTTAGTAATTGATACAATAAATAAACGACAAAAGCAAGAAAAAATTGTTTTCGATCACTTAGCAGCTAGGAAAAACAAATTTTGTTGGCAAAATGGTGCTAATCTCGAAATTATTGAGAGGTAAGAGTAGTTCCTTCTCCATTCTTCTTAACGTCAAATCCGATATAAATACTTTTTTCCTTAACGGTTTTCCAGCCGGTTCCTTCTTCCTGACAAATCTTCGTCTTATTGCAATTATTCAAGAATTTACAAAGATCTGTGAGGGTTACCAGTCTGCCGGAATTAATTTTTAGTCTCACTACGATATTTTTTCCTCTCATATTGATGCCGCTAGGCAATTTAAATCGGGAAGACTTTAGACTTCCATATCCCTCCATAACATTCTTGCCATTGCTGAAGGGCACAGAGAAGTTTCGATCACAGCGGACACTTCTTCCGGCACTATCGCTGGCGGGACAGGAATAACTGGAGGTATTAAAGGCGTCTCCACAGTCCACTCCAACTTTTAAATCTTGGATTTGGCACTTTTGAAAACCACCGCAATTAATAGTTAGTCTGTAGCTAATTTTTGAAGCGTCGGTAACGCCAGAATATGGGTTGCTGGTCTTCAAGATAATTTCCGATTTTTTACCGGTTTTTATGTCACTATCATCTTGACTAGATTGACATTCTTGGCATTCAGAGAGAGTGTTACCCATAGAAATCTGATCGTAATAGCGGCTAGGGAGATTGGCGAAAAGGGTTCTTTTGAGGTTTGCGTTGTCATTGGTATTGCTTTTAGCGCTTTGACTAACTAAAACAATCTTCTTGCCGACAGTTTCTTTAGAAAGCTCAGTTAAAGCCTCAGCGTCGGTTTTTTTAGCGTTTGTGCCTTCCCAGAATGTTAGATTGTAGGAAGCTTTATTGCTAGCTATCGTAGTGCCCTGTTCATTAAAGTTAAGATTCTTGTTACTTTTTTCCTTGTTGACGTAAAGGCTGTATTCAATACCTTCCTCAGCCTTATAGAGATTCTCCAGAGATTTCTCCTGTAAGCCTTGAACGGCCATCGATTTCCTTAAATTTTCAAGAGCAACAGTGCTGACCAGGACAACCAGACCGGTAATAACAATGGAAATAAGAATCATGGCGTCGCCTCTCTCGGAACGGAGGAGACTCACAATGCTTCTTTTTTTTGAGGGTGAATTGTTCATTTTTTAAAATAAAAATCAATAACTAAAATTCAAAAGTTCTTGAGACCACCGAAGTCTGAATCGGGACTAGTAGATCGCCACTTCTGGTAGCAACCTTGAAAAGCAATGAAATGGTAGTGATGAAATTTTCCGCCTCTTCCGGGGTAGAAACTTTCTGCACCATAAAAACCGGCTGCTCATAAAGAGGCATATTATTAAGAAGGGTGGTGAAAGTGGAGGAAACATTTTTAAGTTCGCGCCTTAGGTAGTAGTCTCCGGTCGAATTACTCGAGTTGTAAAGCGCGTAGGAGCTGGTACTATCAGTGCCAATTAAAGATTTTTTATCGGCGATTATGAACTTAATCTGGTAAGAAGAAATCTTAGTCTGTCCCGACCCGGGTTTGTAGAGAGGGTCAAGATCGCTATATTGAGCGTCTTGAGAAAAAAGATCCATAATGAAACGACTTTCCCCCTCAACTTGTTGCATTTTTTTTAGCAAGACCTCTCCGTCAATGATTTCTTTCATTGAAGTTACCAATCCTCCGATGATCAGACCCATTATGCCCATTACCACAACGACTTCTACCAACGTGAACGATTTTTTATTTTTTTTGATTGACATGGAAAAATTATTTGAAAATTATTTTAGGGTACATACCAATTGTAAATTTTTTTCTCAAGACTGATCTTTTTGTTGGTTTCTGAATATTCTCCCCAGCCGGAGGAGGCGACAATTTTCAGACACTCCCCGTCAGTAAAGGTGTCTTCACAAGGTTTCAGCTCGATAGTTCGCCAATAGGAGGGGACGGTATATTTTAGGTTGGTGTCGCTGTCGGCATAGAGAAAATTTCTGGAATTTTGATTAAGAACAAAATTTAATTTCTTTGTTTTACAGTCACCGCTTGCTCTCTGAAGACCAATATCGGCACAAAAAAGAGTGTTGCTATCTTTCAAGCCTTTCAGGGCTTCCCAGCCGTCGCTAATCCTCCAGGCAAAGGCAATCTCGACGCCTTCCCTGGCTAAATTAGTAGCTGTTATAATGTTCCGCAAGTCCGCCTCTCTCTTGATGGTACTTCCTAGCAGTCTAATTTGAGAGACTAGGGCAATGGAGAGAATGGTAGTTCCAATCAAAACACCGACAATTGTTACTCCGGAAGATTTATGGCTTTTTTTGATTTGTTTTTTAATTGGCATAAGTTTTTTTATTTTATTTTAAGAAGCTAGGTGCCGATATTGAAGCCATCGTTTATCTCTACCTGACCGGGAGCACAAATTACTGTTCCTTCACCACCCTCGAATGAAGCTCCTACTGAGTAATTGCCGGCGGAAGAGTAGCTGAAAAGGGAGTTGCTTTCGGAAGAAGATCCAGTTTTTACCCACTTTATCTCACCTTTATTTAAGCATTCATTTTCAACTTTCGCCTCAATCTTTTCTCCTCTCTTTGTTTTTAGGGAAGTGGAAAATTCATCTGTACTGTTTGCTCTTTTTAACTTTACCTTACAAGTATTTTCCGTAGTTACTTTTACGTCAATATTAGTTAGGCATTTGTGTTCTTTACCACTTTCGTCCAATATGGTTAGGGCGGGAATATAGCTGCCTTCTGCATATTCACACTTTTGTCTCGAAGAGTTGCCGGAAACGAAATTGGAGTCGGAGGAGCTACACTTCCATAAATATTTCGAAGGTTTAATGGTGCTTGAATAGTAAGCTTCGAAATCAAAATTCGCCTTTTCACCGCAGGCCGTTCTGGCTTGATTCTTTTCATCATCCATCACGACAGCACAGAAAGAGGCTTCGGCGGGAACCACTCCACTACAATTTTCACAGACATTGACTCCCTTCAGGCCAATTCCTGAGGAGGAAGCTTTAGCGTCAGTATCCCAAGCTTCGCAAGTAATGGCGTAGCGTCCAAGTTTACTGGCTTTGAATTTAACGGTGGAACGGTAAGGATTAGTTTGACTAGCAGAAGGAATTTCTTCTGTGTATTGGCCTTCCTTAAAATCTCCCGTTTTAGCAAAGAAACAACTAACGCTTTCATTTTTTTCATTGAAACATTGCCACTTGACTTTGGCGATTTTATCGACGCAATCATCTGGATCAATAATGTCACAAATAGCTTCAACTTCCTCATTAAGATTAATATTGTCTTTGGATAAGCTTACGGTAACGACAGGCGGCCGATTAACAATCTCTAAATCGGTTTTAGCGGCTGTTTCGGGAATGGTAGCCGAAGAAAGATTAATGGTTTGATCGAAACCTCG
>CAZRPR010000015.1:10805-12341 GCA_964602125.1 uncultured Candidatus Saccharibacteria bacterium | reverse complement strand
TTTAATTTTATATCTTCGCATTTATGCAGCTGAGAAGAACAGGCTGAATTCCAAGCGCCTCCGTCTTCTCGGGTTTGGTAATTAAAACCGTAATCGTAAACATTTCGATGGTCGCAGGAATAACGAGTCTCAGTCTGACTACAGCGTAAAAGCTTTTGGGTAGCTGTTTGCCAATCGGTTTGACCGGCAGTACCGGTCGGTCGCTGTCTGATCTCGTAGCCGGTAACCCCCTTGGAAGTTTTATCTATATGGATACGACACAAATAGTCACCGGCATAAGATCGACCGTAGGGATAGTCGGCAAAATTATCTGTCGGTAAAAAGTCGTAGTAGGCGTAATTATCACTAAAATAATATTTTTCTGCTTCCTTGCCGGTTATGTAACCTTTGCTTTGATAATAACGAACGCTAGCAGCGTATTTAAAGCTAATAGTGCTAAAAGATTCTCTTATGGGAGACACTAGCTTTTCTTGTTGAAACTTATTGGTGGCCAGGGCCGCAGCTAAATCATTAGCTTTTTGACCGCAAGTAAGCAGATTAGCATCGGAAGATTCGGTGATTCCTCTTTTGGTAAGTTCCCTAATATCTCTATATTTCTCAACCAAACCGTCATATTGAGTGGAATATTCGTAGGAATTAGTGTTACTATTGAGGCTTTTGGCAATTTCCTGCAAATTTTTTACCTTAACGGTAAACTCAGTACAAATCATGCCTCCGTTATTGCCACCACCCTCTTTAAATGTACCAGCCTTAATTTCTCCTCTAACGGTTTCACAAGGGGAAACGTTTAATTCTTGGATAATTGCCGCCCTTGCATTTCCTGTTAACACCAACAAAAAGATTGGCGAAAGCAAGAAAAAAAAGATTTTTTTAGGCTTAGTTTTCATTATTTTTTTTCTTATTATTCAAATAGATAAGAGTTCCTCCCAGTATAAACAGAATAAAAACAAAAATCAAAGTCCACCCTTTATTTTCCTTGAAGGGCAGATTTTCCCCTATCTTCTTTAAGGTACCGCCCAGCTTACTTTCCTTGATTGAACCGCAAGGAATTAAGATTTCTTTTTCGTCTGTAAGCTTGCCTTCTCTATTTAAAATTTTTCCTTTTAAGGCTAAACATTCAGTGGAATTGATTTTTGCATCTAAGGCAATAAAGCAACGAGTTTCCGGTCTGATGTTGGCTTTTTCGGAAAACTGACCCACTAGATTACCTAAGGAGTCTTTCACTTCAATTTCCACTTGACCTTGGAATAATCCTCCCCAATTGGCGTTCTTGAGGCAGAAGAAGGGGTAGTGATTGCCTCGATCTTCAGCTAAGGCTAAAAATCGGAAGATTCCTTTGTCGTGATTTTTAATGGTAAAGCGTATATTAGAGATTGATTGGCTAGTTTCGGTTTTGGCGGTCACTCTTAAATTATAGACGCTTTCCAGCTCAGTCGGAACGAATTTATAGTTGAAAATGGCCTTTTCGTTTGGTTTAAAAACTCGGCTTTCCTCCTTTTTCTCAATGAGATTTTTAGGATCGGTCTGACCCCATTT
>CAZRPR010000015.1:0-10705 GCA_964602125.1 uncultured Candidatus Saccharibacteria bacterium | reverse complement strand
GTGCCGGAAAGTTCAAAGTTTTTGTTGGCTAAAACGGAAAAAGTCAAATAGTACTCGCCCTTTTTCATGCCAGTGGGAATTTTCCAGTTAACAGAAAAAGTCTTTAGGTCATTTTTTTTCAGGCTAACTCCCTCTAAAACGTAGAACTCGTCAACCAAATAATCTCCATTTAAAGAAGCTTTTTCCTCCTTGTCTTTACGCCAAACTTGTACAAAAAGACCTAGTTGTGAATATTCGTTGAAAAAATAATTGGGTGAAAGCAAACATCGACTTTTGTTCTTTTCGGAAAGGTTGCCCAAACATTCTTTCTTGAAGTCTAAATAAGCGTTTTCAACGTCCGGATTGAAACTAAGATTACCGGCAACATCCAGTCGTTCTCCCGGTTGATAACCCTTACGGTTTTCTCGACGAAAATCAAGGCTGAATTGGGTGAATCTGTCAGTGTGGAAGGGTAAAGTCTCAGTAAAAGTGCCTCCAAAAGTGCTGTCAGCAACAACCCCCAGTGAGTATTCTTCGATTTCTTGCTCTATTTCTGGGGTTAGGAGAGAGGGGTCGGGCCCTATTTCCGTCGCAGCAAAAGCCGAACCAAATCCAAAAATAAACATTCCTGAAGCCAAAAAACAAGCTATGGTTACTTTTTTATTTTTTTCTATTGAATTCATTTTGTTTTATTTTTGGAACTTTAAAATTGAAAAAGCTTTAAATCAATTTTAGTTCTTTTTTAAAATATGACAAATTTTTAATTGACCGGAGCTTCCTCGATGAGAATCTTTAAAATTTTAGTTTCTCCCTTGTGCCAAATTTTAAATTCCGCCTCTTTGTTTAACTCTAAAACACTAACTATTTTGGTTAAACTGTTTTTTTCTTCCACTTTTTGACCGTTGATTTCCAAAATAATATCATTTTCAACTAAGCCTGCCTTATCGGCCGGAGAACCGGGAATGACGGCCATATCAGTCTGTTGCTCGCCTCTGACGATTAGGGCGCCGTAGTCGAAAGGCAAACTGTTACGTGATTGAATCTCTTTATTGAGCATAGCGTAGCGAACTCCAATATAGGGTTGGGAGATTTTTCCCTTTTCAGCAACACTTTGAATAATGTTTTTGACTGAGTTAATGGGGATAGCAAAGCCGATATTTTGAGCTCCGGCCGCAATGGCCACGTTAATACCAATGACTTCACCTTTTAAATTTATTAGGGGTCCTCCTGAGTTCCCCTGATTAATAGCCGCATCAGTCTGAATCAACTGGTCTAATTCTTCCGATCCCGAATTGTCTCCGGCAGTGATGTTTCGACTGAGACCGGAAATAATGCCTTTAGAAACAGTGTTTTTGAATTCCCCCAAAGCATTTCCGATGGCAATAACCGTGTGTCCAATTTTAGTCTTGGAAGAATCGCCCAAGGTTACGACGGGCAATTCCTTATTTCCCTTTCCTTCCCTTGGCTTCTCCGGATCGACTTTAATAACGGCTACGTCGTTGTTTCTCGCTCTTCCCAAGATTTTAGCATCGTATTTAGTGCCGTCACTTAAAATTACGGTATATTCAGCTGCATCGTCTGAAACTACGTGTTTGTTGGTAACAATCATACCTTCCTTGGAAACAATAAAACCGGTGCCTCCGCCTATTTCAACCTTTTCTGTATTACCAGTGCCATCACCTCTCTGACCCTGACCTTGACCTTGGTTGGGCATATTTTGACCGAAGAAATCATCAAAAAAGCCCGAATTATCATCCATGAAAGGGTCGAAGCCGAAAGGATTAAAAGAATAGCGTTCGAATTTAGGCATGTCTTTGGTAATAATAATGCTTACCACGGAAGGAGACGACTTTTCAACCACTTGGACGGTCAAGTCTTCTTCTGCTTGCAAATCGGCCGGAATAGGCAAGGAGAGACCATCGCTATCGGGTTTGTTCGTTTTGCTATCGATTTTACTGAGAGAGTTTATTTTCTTGTTTAGACTCCAGAAAGGAAAGCTTTTCTCCCATTTAAATTCAAAACCTGTTAAGGTTAGAATCAGGAAAAGAAGGAGGAAAAGAAAGATTAATCTAGAGAAGAATCCCCTCTTTGGGCTTCCTATCGGACAGTTTAAAAAGCTTTTTTTCATTTTTTTATTTCTTAAAGTTTAAATAATTCAGCTAAAATAGGATAAAATGTTTTTTTAGCCTTGACAAAATTATATTACGTTATATAGTCTTGAGTTATTGCAGATTGGTATTTTACCAGTCTGTGATTATTTTCGGAGGGCAGATTTTTAGATTAACTAAATGGGTAAACGCAATTTTGCGAAATTATTGGTAGCAGTGCCTTTAACTGCTTCCATTATTGTAAACCCGGCAACAGTTTTAGAGAAAGAAGATTTAAAAGAGCAAACTAGTGAAAAGACCGAATATTATTCGGTGGAAGAAAAATTTAAGAAGATTGAGTTGGATAAAATCTCCTTTGAAGTGAAGGATGGTTTTTGGGAACAAAAAAATTCCAAGGGCAAAGGGGGGAATGAAATCAAGATTAGTGAGATTGACTCAAAAACTGCAGAAACTGAGATTATCTCAGTTGAGGAGAAAGAAAGAAGAAAAGAGAAAGAATACTTTGGAAAGATTGAAAATATGGTCGGTAAATATCCGATGGCTAAGATGCTTCCTTATCTTGAGAAGCAAGATCCGATAACTGCCGCTTTTTTGGTGGCTATTGCTAAGAAAGAATCCAATTGGGGAAAAGTTTCTCCTCGCTCAAAGGATGGAGACTGCTTTAACTATTGGGGATTCAAGGACAGAAGATTTAAATTTGTGGCGGGACATAGTTGTTTCCCCTCAGCGGAAGTGGCTGTAGAAACAGTTGGCAAGAGAATCGACAACTTGGTAGCCAAGGGAAAAAACACTCCTTCCAAAATGGTAATCTGGAAATGTGGTAGCGCCTGTGCTTCCGACAAGGGAGCGGGTAAGTGGATTAGCGACGTTAATCTCTACTTTGGACCGATTATCTCTTCCGTTTCTCTCTAGAGAAGGAAAAAATGATTGGGGTTAGGATCAGAAGCGGACTATATAGTCCGCTTTTGGCTTTTTGTTGGAGAGCTACGGTTTTTTTTAATAAAGTAAGCAAAGAAGTAAGCCCGTAATTTTCGGATTGTTGTTTCTCTTGACTAAAAAAATAGGGCGGAATATTAAGTTTTGATTGAGCTTCTGCGGGGCTATTTATCTCCTTTAAACTCAGAAGACGAACAATTTTAAAAATTAAAAGCCCCAAAAAACTTAAAACAAAAGTTGTGTCGTCCTGGCCTTTTAATTTTGATTCGGTGCTGGTCTGTTCAAACAAGGAGAGAGATTCTTTAAGATTGCCCGAGATAACAGCGTCTATCAATTGGAATGAAGTTTTTTCATCTTTTAAGTTCCAAACAGTCTCAAGTCGACTGTTTATATTTTCAGCAGGAAGAGCTTTGGACAATAGCATGCCTTCATCCAGGGCGGATATTATGTAGTCCGGGTTACTGCCGGCTCCGTTTTTTAGTTTTTCAACCAAAAAACGATCAATTTTTTCCATTTCTGGCATTCTTAACATTTCATTGATTTTTTTATCTAGCGAGAAGTCACTGTTTCTAGCGGAACGAATTTTTTTAAAAGAAGAAATAAGACTGAAAGCTGATATTTTTTTGGCACAAAGAAGGAGAGTATTTTTTTCATCCAAATCAAAACTTAAATCGAGGAGGACAAAAGTGCTTGAATCCAACTTTTCAAGGAGAGGCATAACTTTTTGAAGAATAATCTCGCTAGCCTTGTTAATTCTTGGCTTGGAGATGAAATCGGAAGTGGGATTGCTTTTTTCGCTACCATTCTTGCTCCCCTTGGCTTCAGGTTTAATAAAAAACTTGAGGGTAAAAAATCTAAGAGCAGCAAAAAGGGGCTGATTACCAATTTCTTTGAGGGCAGATTCGAGAATATTTAAGGAGTTTTCAGTATCAATCTCAAAATTAAAAAAAGAAACATCTTTTTGATGTTCGAATTTTTTTAATACTTCCCTTCTGGCCTCGACTTTCTTAAATCGATCACTGCCATAAAGAAGAAATAGATTTTCATCTTTTGTTTTTTCTTTTTCGGTCATAGCTTATTGATAACAAGAATTACTTTATTTTAGTATCAAAGACAGATTTTTTTTGAGAGATGGGGAATCCCTTGTCTCCTAGTCGATTAAAGACTATTTTGTGGGGTCCTTCAAAAAATTCACGGATAAACTTGTCGAACATATTTAAGCGATATTCGTATTCTTCGGTGGTGAAGGTAATAAAGCGAAGATCTCTGCCTATTTCCGCCTCCAGCTCTCTAATAATGGAATCGAGTTGGCTTTTATTAACACCATCACCGACGACTAATAAATCAGCTCGAGTCTTTAAGTTATTCGCCAGAACACCGGTAACCAGAATTAGTTTAATGTGACCATTCTTGGTTAACTTGTCAAGCGATTTCAATTGAGGAAAGATAGTGCACTTAGAAACGATTTTTTTTATTTCCGGATAAAACTCATTTTCCTGATTCAGGTAGTAAACTGATTTATTCAGAGATTTTCTTTTACCGACAATATCGGCTTTCAAAAGAACGCTTAAATCGTTCTGAATCCTCCTTTTGTCTATTTGCAATCGGTCTTTAAGCTCATCGGGTGAAACTTTGGCTACAGGGTTTAAAATAAAAAATTTAACTAACCGAGCCAGGCCTTCTCCTCCCAGTAAAATTTCTAAAAAATCGCTACCCATCGTATTTGAAAAAATTAAGATATTTAGCAACTCCTATATCTAACGATTTATTTAAGATTTAGTCAAAAAGAGAGATTAAGCTTAAACATCAGAAGATTAAAGAGCCAATGAAGCAGAGTGCTTGAGGCCAACCAAACAGCCCACTGCCACCAGACAAGATTTTCTTTGATAGAAGTGAATCTGAGAACAAAAAAGCCAAACATTATAAAGAATAGATGCGAAATCGGTAGCCAAAAAAGATTAAACAGAAGTGTCTCTGGGTTGGAGAAAAAAGCTTCAGAGAAACCAAAGGTGAGAGCGGTAATAGCCCCTGACCATATTAGCCAATTGAGTTGAGGGGTTACTCTCCAAATCAAAAACAGCTTGCAAGTTTCTTCCACCAAAGCAAAAATAAGAAGATATAAAAACGATTCAGGAATAATATTTATTTGCTTGATAATGCCGGCTTGAACTATTAAGCTTAGAAAATAAGCAAAAAAACCGGCAGATAGGCTTAGGGGGATTATTTTAGAAATTATAAATTATGGATTAAAAATTATAGAAATTATAAATTATAAATTAGAAATTATGGATTACGGTTGTTCCTCTATTTTTTCTTTAGCGGGAGTGGCGGTTTTACTGATATTTTCGCCCCAAGTTGGTTGCCAATTTTTAAGCTTAACAGTAATTTCAAAATTGAGATTTGTCGGTTCAACGTAGTTGGACAGTGGGGACTCGACTTTTTCACAAAAATCTGAATTTTCTAAATTTTCCTTGAATTTAAGCAGGCCTTCTCTTTCCTTGGCCACCCCTATTATTTTAATTGATCCGGGTTTATCCATTAAGGTTTCGAGACTGTTCACAACTAAACCGCGAGGAGTAATTTTAATTAATTCTTCTAAAAAATTACTAAAACGATACTGCTTATCAAAGAATTTTTCTAATTTGTTGGCAGATACTCTTGATTCTCGAGAGTAGCTGTTGGATTTTTCGAGTTCGGTCAGTTTGTCGCCGTATTTTTCAGCTGAGAGGGAGGCTTCTAAAAATTTTTTTTCTTGGTTCATTTTAAAAACTAAAAACCCTCCCATGGCCAAGAGAATGAGCAATAAAACAATTGAAAAAAATATAATTCTTACAACACTTATTTTCATTGAAGAAAAACAAAGATCTTCCTTAAAAAGACGAGGCAGTAAATTGGGTGAGAAAATTTTAGAACTCATTTCTTTTGGTTTTTCTATCATTTCTTTGAATAGCTAAAAAAATTAAAAAATATCTTCAAATTTACGCAAGGCTAAACCAATGGCAATATTGAACTCCTCGTTCTCTTTTTCTGATCCAGAGTATTTTTCGGGCCAAATTTTTGGATCCCACAATTGTTGCCATCTAACCTTTACACCCGTTTTCTCTGATAAATAGTGATCAAAACCCTTCCACTTGCTTGGAATCTCAGCCGTTAATAGAATCTCACTAATGTCTTTGCCTGTTTTATCTTTATAGAAAGAAACGGCACTACCAATTTCTCGTCTGAGGGAAGAAAACAAAAGTCCCGTTACCTCTACTAATTTATGTCCCAGTTCGCTTTCTTCTTGCCAACCAATTTTTTGTCTGAATTTTTCCGCCTCAGTCGTTTTAATATTGAAAACTTTACTGATTGAATCATCAAAGTTGTTGCTGGAAACTTCAGAAATAGTGCTTAAATGAATAATTCCTGAATCAAAAACGATAATGTGAGTGTAATGTTCTTTAAGGTTGAGAATAATAATCGGAGCGGGGGAAGCTAGAAAATTCTCCTTAGTAGCCAGTCCCCGACATAGGGCGACAGACTCTGGCTCAACCACCAGGCAATCCAAGCCGATCTCTTTAAAAATTTTTATTTTTTCATCAATGATATTTTTTGGAGTAGCGGCCAGGAGAATGGAAATTTTATTTTCGCCCACATTTTTAATGATTTCCCAAGATAAGTAAACCTTTTCCACGGGCAAAGGGATGTTGCTTTCCGCCTCCCATTTGATAGCTTCTTCTATTTCCGTCTCACTCATTTTAGGCATTTGTACAGTTCGAAAGAAAGTATATTCTTCGTTTATATTAGTGATAACTTCTATGTTCTTAGGGGCGGAGGGAAAAGTTTCTCTTTTTAATTTTTCGAAATATTTAGCAAAACTTTCCCTGTCTTTAATAACGCCATTATCTATAACACCAGGAGGAAGATCGATTTTTCCCACTCTAGAAACTTGCCAAGCTTCTTTTTTGCCCTTGATTTCAATCAGTCTTAAATGTAGATTAGTTAAGTGCAAAGCCCAACTTCGAGATAGTTTTCCGTTGAAAGGATCAAAAAATTTAAACATTTTTATTTTAAGTTATTTTCTTTATTTTTAATTTTAGGACTTTTTTATTTTTTTTGGTAAAATTAAGCGATTTTTTTTCTCGCTTCTTCATCGAGAATAGCTTCGACGGCGAAAGCATTGCCTTGGCCACTGTCGTAGAGGAACTCAAGTCGCGGTTTATTCTTAATATTAAGTTTTTTACCCAGCAGTCGATTGATTTTAGAAGCCCTTTTGTTCAAAGCTTCTCCGACGGTTGCTTTATATTTTTCCGGAATAACTAAAAAATAAACAGTAGCGTTTCTCAGGTCTCTGGCAGTTTCCACTCGAGTCAAGCTGATAATTCGATCATCTTTCTCTGTGAATGAAGAAAAGAACCCGTCCTTAAGAAGGATTTGGTTTATCTCTGACAGCAGAAGAGTGTTCACTTTGCGAATGCGGTCATAAGGTTTGGTGGTGGGCGAAAAACTTTTTTTCATAAGTTGCTTTTTTCGTTTTTTTATAATTTAATGAATTCGTAATAAATCGACTATAATCGAGATTAAAGTTTAAGTAAATAAATTAATAAGTCATGGCACATAGAAAAGCTGGAGGATCCACTCATTTGGGTCGAGACAGTATTTCCAAAAGATTAGGAGTTAAAATTTTCGGTGATCAAAAAGTGGCCGTAGGTAATGTTATCTTAAGACAAAGAGGGCTGAAATATAAACCGGGGAAAAACGTAGCTGTCGGTGGCGATGACACTCTTTACTCCATGAAAAACGGACTGGTGAAATTTGCTCGTCGAATGAAAAAAGGTTTTGACGGCAGAATGAAAAAAGTGGCCGTAGTTTCAGTGGAGGAAAAATAAAATTTTCTGGTTTTAATTTTTTTTGTTACAATTAAAAACAATTATAAATTAATATAAAATATAAAAAAATAAAATTATGAACAAAAACTTAATTCTAATGGCGCTAGGGGCTATATTTGGAGTCGGAGGTCTTATCGCTTTAGCGGTTTTGTTTTTTGGGCAGAAAGCGCCAACACCAACGGTGGACAAGATAGTCATTTGGGGAGTTTGGAACGAATCCGACGCGTACGATGCTTTTATCGGAGAATTTAAAAAGAGTCATAAGAATGTTAAGGAAATAGAATATAAAAAATTCGCTTGTAATAAATCGGAATGTTTGGACTACATGGATCAAGTAACGCAAGGACTGGCTACCGGTAACGGGCCGGATATTTTTTTGATTAATAACACTTGGGTGCCTGCACAGAAGGAAAAAATGATTTCTTTGGATTCAGTAAATGAAGTTTTGGAAAAAAACGGACAGAAAAAAATAATGACCTTGCGTGAATATGGAGAAACTTTTTTTCCGGTGGCTCGAAAGGACTTGGTTAGTAAAGACGTTGACGGGGTGGAACGAATATACGCCTTTCCTCTTTGGATGGATAATTTGGCTGTTTTTTACAATCGCGACCTTTTTAGTGTGGCAGGGATGTCGCCTCCACCTAAAAATTGGACTTGGCAGGAATTTGAAGACAAAGTCGAAAGTTTTGACGGTTACGCCAAAAAAACTACCCTCATTGATGAATATGGCAATATCAAAAAATCAGGAGCTGCCATCGGCTACGGTAAAAACATTAGTCGCTCGCCCGATATTTTAGCGGTATTAATGATGCAAATGGGTAGCCCGATTGTAAATGAGGATTGGGAGTCGGTGATGGATAATCGAACAACGGGAGAAGATGGTAGTAGCTTTTCACCGGGTGAAGCAGCTTTATCCTTCTTTACCAAATTTTCAGACCGCAATCAAATGTTTTATTCTTGGAATAAAGAAATGCATCATTCAATTGATGCCTTTACGGAAAATAATGTGGGCATGATGATGAACTACTCGAATCAAATAGAAGTAATTAAACAAAAAGCTCCCAATATTAATTTTGGGATTGCTCCCCTGCCCCAAATTGCTACTGGTAGTAAACCCGTTAATTTTGCTTCCTATTGGGCGATGGCCGTTTCAAGACAAGCCACAGGCCAAAAAGCCATTGAATGTTTTAATTTTCTAAAATTTTTAACGGATAAAGATCAGGCGAAGAAATTGGCGGACGCAACTAAGACTATTTCTGCCAGAATGGATGTGGCGGAAATCCAGAAAGAAGATCCTTGGTTGGGTGTTTTTGCTGATCAAGCTATTTCCGCTACCAGTTTTCGTCAAGCAGACAATGCTCGCATTGGAGTGATTCTCGAGTCGGCTATCAATTCAATCGTAGACAAAGGAGTGACCCCGGAGGAAGCGTCCGCAGCAGCCTCTCAATTGATTTCTCAGGCAGGCTACGAGTTGTCGCGGAAGCTTAAGGGTAATGACTGGGCGGAATTTTAATTAACTTCTATAAATATTTTAAAACAATGGAAAACAAAAAAACGATAGTAATTCTTTCGGTTTTGGTTGCTGTTTTTGGTTTGGGTTTTGTTGGTATGACTTTTTATTCGATGGGTATTAAAAAAGGTCAAGAAGGTCTGACGGGGGAAAAGACAGCTATACCTGATCCCATGATTGGTATTCCCGGACAAAATAATGAGACAAATAACCAACCGATACATATAGCGGAGAAAGAAAAACAGCCGGAAGTGATGACAGGATCAATTGAGAAAATAGAGGGAGATAAGTTTATTTTAAAACAAATCGCTTCTATTGACTTAAGTTATGAAATTGCTAAGGAAGATGTCTCTGAGATAGTTTTTCTAGAAAAAAATTCGAATTTTAACTCAGAAAAAGCAGCGAAAATGCAGGCAGAAATGATGAAATTATTGCCAACAGCATCGACTAATCCGCCAGTCGTTAGTGCTAATTCCAACACTCCTCCCGCCCAACCGGAACTATCAGATGAAGCCAAGAAAAAGATGAAAGAGTTTCAGGAAGATCCGGAAATTAGACAATTTAATGAAGTAAAGAAAAGTTGGAGTGATTTAAAAACTGAGATGCAGGTAAATATTATGATTGAAACTGGAGGCAAGAGAAAACTGACGGTTTACCCTGATGATTTTCAGACGGGAGGCATGCCGACGCAGGAATAAAGAAATTAGAAATTGTAGATTTTAAATTATAGATTTTTCCATAATTTATAATTCCTAATTTCCGTAATCTATAATTTATAATTCCTAATTCCCAATCTCTATAATTTCCTCAATCTCTCCCTCCATTATTTTTTCCAAATTGTACCAATTTTTCTTTAGTCGATGATCGGTGAGGCGGTTTTGCGGAAAGTTGTAGGTGCGGATTTTTTCTGAGCGATCACCGGTGCCCACCTGAGAAGAGCGCATATCGCCGATTTCTTTCTGTCTCTTTTCCTCCTCGAAAGCCAAAAGTCTTGAGCTGAGAACTTTCAGGGCTTTTTCTTTATTTTTATGTTGGGATTTTTGATCTTGGCAGGAAACAACCAATCCGGTCGGCAAGTGAGTTAGCCTAACGGCGGAATCGGTCGTGTTAACGCTTTGGCCACCCGGTCCGGACGATCGAAAAACGTCAATGCGAATGTCATCAGGGCGAATTTCCACCTCCGATTCTTCCGCTTCCGGTAGAACGGCTACAGTGATAGTGGAAGTGTGAATGCGACCGTTTTTTTCTGTCGAGGGAATACGCTGAACTCGATGAACGCCCGATTCATGCTTTAATTTTCCGTA
>CAZRPR010000014.1:20165-22836 GCA_964602125.1 uncultured Candidatus Saccharibacteria bacterium | reverse complement strand
GTTCGGCTCTCGGTAAAACCTGTGTCTCTATCGGTAGAGACGCTGCCGCTAGTGACGGTAATCATAATATAAATTACGGCCGATCAATATCTTTGATTTGTCGCATAACTACATTGTCGGCCGGTAATTGTAATACTCGTTGTGGAACTGTAAATTCCCTGTATCCTTGTTGTTGGATGACTATCGAAACAAGGTGTCGATGCCAGTAGATAGGGTTAAAGTAGCAAGGGGAAAGGGACAAGTTAAAAGTTAAAAATGCAAAATTAAAAGTTTAAAATCTTTCAAAAAACTTTGAACTTTTAACTTTGAACTTTGAACTTTATCAAATGTTTTTCAGAACCAAAATTACAATTACAATTCTTACAATATTAATCTCGATAATAGTCCTAAATCGCGTCCATGCCTGGGTTGAACCGACCACTAATCCTCCTGGAAATAATATTGTTTCACCGCTTAATTCTTCCGCTTTCGGTCAATCAAAAACTAGTGGCCTAATCTTGAATTTAGGTAAAGCGGTTAATGGCTTAATAGTTAAATCTGGATTGGTCGGTGTTGGCACGGACGATCCGCAAGCGACTTTGGATGTCGCTGGCAAAATCAAAGGAAAAGGGCTTAAAATAAATTCTAGCTCAGAAGGGGTTTTACTTCCCCGTACCACTCCCGATAAAGTTTCAAATCCGGAAGAAGGTTCTTTGATTTACAATACGGCTGAGAGTAAGTTTAGTTTTTACACTCCAAATGACGGTTGGGAGAGCATCGAAGACGTGGTGACAGATGAAAGAAAAGTCGTTGAATATGCCGTTGGGGAAGGCAGACTAGATGATTTTTACTGCAAAAAGAAGAATATTACCGCTGAAGGGATGCAAGAAGGCTGGACGAATATCAATGAAGGTAAAACCTGTGGATCAGATAAATGGTGCAGGGTTGGCAATTGTTCTCTTTGCGGGGTTGATTTCTACTCAAACGGATCTTCTTGTATTCCAGTGGGAGTGGGAAAATATTCTCCGGATAACAATAATAATCTGTATAATTGTACCAATAAACCACCAGATCAGGCACTTCCAACCGGTGGCACAATCACCTATTCCGGAGACTATATCATCCACACCTTTACAGGCAGTGGGACATTTACTCCCGGAACAAACAATACAAAAGTCGAAGTTCTTGTTGTGGCTGGCGGAGGCGGAGGCGGAGGATTTTTTAACGGCAATGTTGGAAGAGGAGGTGGAGGAGCTGGAGGACTTATATATAATTCAAATTTTTCTGTTACTCCCGGTCAATCAATCTCCGTAACTGTTGGTGAAGGTGGAGCGGGCGGTCAAAGCTCCAATGGAGTAAATGGGGGAAATTCTGCTTTTGGGAGTCTTTTATCTACAGGCGGTGGCGGTGGTGGAAATTGGAATTCAAGGGGAAACAATGGAGGCTCAGGGGGTGGTGCTGGATATTCCAATACTGAACCGTTCTTACCGGGAGGATTAGGAATTTTGGGGCAAGGTAGTAATGGAGGGACAGGAGACTACTCGCCAGGTTATAATTGCGGAATTGCAAACAACAGTGGTGCTGGCGGGGGAGGAGCGGGAGCTCTGGGTGGTAATGGGTATCCTCAGTCGGGAGGTGGCGCAGGAGGTATAGGATTACAGTATGATATTAGCGGAAATAAAGTTTATTATGCTGGAGGAGGAGGAGGAAGCGGAACTAGCTTTTGTGCTTTTACATCAGGTGGATCAGGTGGGTTGGGTGGTGGAGGTGCTGGAGCTTCCTGCCCTTCAAATGGGCCATATTCCGGAACCCCTAATACTGGCGGAGGCGGAGGGGGAGGTAGCTGCGGATCCACTGGAAGATATATAGGATGGAATGGTGCCCCTGGTGGCTCTGGGATTGTGATTGTTCGCTATCCTAAATATGTGCCTTTTTCCGCAACTTATACTTCCTCGGGCGGTGGAGCGAATGGCTGTGACTGGAGTTGTTCTTCAGGCCTTATCAGAAGTGGTTCGACTTGCATTTATCGAAACTAATGCAGTGAAAAAATGGATTTTTATTTTTCCAATTTCTGTAATTTCTATAATGCAAACAAAAAAAATATTTCTACTAATAACTATCATTGCCTTGGTCATCCCTGTCATATCAGCCAGGGCTTGGGTTGAGCCAACCACCAATCCTCCCGGTAACAATATTTTTACTCCGCTTAATTCTTCCGCTTTCGGTCAATCAAAAATTAGTGGCCTAATCTTGAATTTGGGTAATGCCACCCATGGCCTAATAGTTAAATCTGGATTGGTAGGTATTGGCACGGACGATCCGCAAGCGACCCTGGACGTAGCTGGTAAAATCAAAGGGAAAGGACTTAAAATAAATTCTAATTCAGAAGGGGTTTTACTTCCCCGCACCACTCCCGATAAAGTTTCAAATCCGGAAGAAGGTTCTTTGATTTATAATACAGCTGAGTCCAAATTTAGTTTTTACACTCAAGATGACGTTTGGGAGAGCATTGAAGACGTGGTGACGGATGAAAGAAAAGTAGTTGAATATGCCGTTGGGGAAGGCAGACTGGATGATTTTTACTGTAAAAAGAAGAATATTACCGCTGAAGGGATGCAAGAAGATTGGACGAATATTAATAATACGAAAATTTGCGGAACTAACGATAAAATCTGTCAAAATGGAGAATGCA
>CAZRPR010000014.1:9645-20065 GCA_964602125.1 uncultured Candidatus Saccharibacteria bacterium | reverse complement strand
AATAATACGAAAATTTGCGGAACTAACGATAAAATCTGTCAAAATGGAGAATGCAAGGAACTTGTTTGCGGAATCGATCTATACAAAACTGGTGTCACTTGCTCCCCTGTTGGTACCGGCTATTACTCTCCCGCCACCGACAACAACCGTTACGCTTGCACTAACAAACCGGCCAATTCAGTCTATACTGGCTCCGGTGGCGGGGCGAACAACTGTCCGTGGAGTTGTGATGGAGGATATGTAAAAAACGGAGAGAGCTGCTTGATTTTACCGGCGAAAATTATTACTACGGTTGATTCTGGAACTCGCCCATCAATAGCTATCGGTCTTGATGGACTTCCTAGAATAAGCTACACCGACAGTGCAATGAATTTAAAACTTGCTCGTTGCACTAACACTGACTGTACTACTAAAAACATAACAACTGTTGATTCAAATGCTCGTTACCATTCGTCAATTAGTATTGGTTCCGACGGTTTTGCGAGAATAAGTTATATTAACCATTTAAGTTATAATTTAAAATTTGCTCGTTGTACCAACGAGGATTGTTCCACTAAAAATATAACAACGCTTGATTCAACCGATGGCACAGGAGATTATTCAAAAGTTGTCATTGGTTTGGATGGTCTTCCGCGAGTCAATTATACTCATTACCCGCACGATTATATGGATGAGAGGATAAGATTCGCTCGCTGCACCAACGCCGACTGTACTACTAGAAATATAACGGAACTTGGTGTTGGAGCTGCCACATCTATGGATATTGGGCAAGACGGTTCCCCCCGGGTGAGCTATTTTAGTGGAGCTTGGATTTCTGGTTATCCTAACTTAATATTTGCCAGTTGTACCAATATTGATTGTACAACCAAAACGACAGCTCAAGTTGATTCGATAAGTTCTAATCCGTACTCTTTTTCGGTTGCTGTTGGTTCAGATAATTTATCCAGGATTGCTTATCAGAATGCTAATTATACCTCTGGCGTTTTGAAATTTATTCGCTGCACTAACGCTAGTTGTTCTTCTAAGAATATTACTACCGTTGATCCCAATAACAAAGGAAGCTACTTCTCGTCGATGACTCTTGGGCCAGATGGTTTTGCTAGAATAAGTTACGCTTTTGATCCATCAAGCAGGGACTTGAGATTTGCTCGCTGTACTAACGCTGATTGTACTACTAAAAACATAACAACCATTGACTCAATAGGAGATGTTGGTGCCGCTTCAGCAATAGTTATTGGTCTCGACGGGCTTGTTAGGATAACCTACGTGGATGCTACAAACAAAACAATAAAATTTGTTCGTTGTAATAATGAAAATTGTTCTGATTAAGATTTTAGTCTCTAGAATTTCCGCAATAATCTATAATCTACAATTTCCAATTTCTATAGTTTTTTTCCCACGTAAATCAAATTTTTTTCTCCCTTTCTGATTTCAATAGTCTCAAAGCCGGCTTGTTCGAACAATCGGCGTAGTTCGCCGAGTGTAAAAATATGTAAAAAACGTTCAAAGACAAAATTGTCTGTTTTGAAGGGCAAATAAAAATCGCGAAAACTCATTTTGGGATTTTTTCGATTGGATAACTTATCTTTCAAAAATATTTTTAAATATTTGGGGGTGAGAAGATTCCAGACGGAAATCACGCAAATCCCGCCTTCCTTAACAGTGTCGTATAATATTTTGGCATTCTTGGTCTGGGCGTCCCGACCCGGCAAATGATGGAAAACGGCTAAAGAAAGAACCACGTCAAAACGGTTTTTGGCTTGAAATAGCAACTTACCACTTCCCTGCCCCAGAAGAAGAAAACTATTTTTGGGATCGGGATTGTTTTTCTTGGCGATAGCAAGCAATTTTTCGGAAACGTCTGCTCCCAAGTAGCTTCGGTACTTCCCTTCCAGAAAGCCGGCCAACCGACCGTTGCCACAGCCGAAATCAAGAATGGAATCTTCTTTTTTGACTAGGTCTTGGATAAATTCCAAATCGGCCCAGAAGAATTTCCGAGTGTTAGCGAATTTGTCGGCAATGCGGTCATAGCCGACGGTGACATCTTGGATAATCTGATTTTGGGTGGATAGTTTTTTCATGTCGGCAGTATGAAACAGTTTATTGCTTTGGGCAAGGGGTTTTTCATTTCAAATATAGGGAGTATAAGAGAAACATGAAACACTTTATTAAACTTTTTTTAACTAGATTAGAAACAGTGAAAATTTCTTCAAGTTGGGACTTGGAAAAGCTGAAAGACAAAGTTTCGGCTGGTTTTCACGTTTCGCCACCGAGCAATGCTGATTTGCGAAAAGCCTATTTGGAGGGGCTGGCAAAGGGCTGGTTTGGTAAGAGTTTGGCGGCCGAAAAATGGCTTTGTGCCAAGCGGATGCGTACGGCTTCGGGAGTGGCGACGGTAGCTGTTTTGACCAAGGATTTTCCTTGCAAGGGCAATTGTCTGTATTGTCCGACGGAAAAATTGATGCCGAAAAGTTATTTGTCTAACGAGCCGGCGGTGATGCGGGCGGTGACGGTCAATTTCGATCCATATCAGCAGGTTCAAAAGAGATTGGAAGCGTTGGAATTGAACGGCCATCCGGTTTCCAAAATTGAGATTATTGTGATGGGTGGGACGTTTTCGCATTTGCCAATGGAATATCGTTATAATTTTGTAAAAGAGTGTTTTAGAGCGTGTAATGAATACGAATTAGGGGCAAGGGACAAGGGAAATTTTCAATTTTCAATTTTCAATTTTCAAACAATTTCCAATGATGTAATTTTCAATAAAGAGGCATTGTTTCTTGAACAGACCAAAAATGAGATGGCGGCGGTTCGGGTGGTGGGGTTGACGTTGGAGACGCGACCGGATGAAATTAATGAGGAAGAAATCAGGATTTTTCGTGAGCTAGGAGCAACGCGAGTGGAAATCGGGGTGCAAAGCGTAGATGAGCAGGTGCTAAAAATCAATCGTCGCGGGCATGGAGTGAAGGCGACCGTTGAGGCAACGCGATTGCTGAAGGACGCGGGCTTTAAGGTGAGCTATCACATGATGTTGGGTTTGCCGGGCAGTACCCCCAAAAAAGATTACGAAAGCTTGAAAAAGATTTTTGAAGATGAAAGATTCAGACCAGATTTAGTGAAAATTTACCCTTGTGCCGTGACGGAGAATTCGGAGCTTTTCGCTCTTTGGCAGTCGGGTCAATATAAACCATTGAGTAATAAAGAAAATGAAAAATTAATTATAAAAATTAAAAAGATTATTCCCTACTGGGTGCGAGTCTCTCGCATTATTCGAGATATTCCCTCGACATCCATTGTGGCCGGACCGGATATTTCTAACTTGAGACAATTGGTGGCGGAAAAAGTCGAGTGCCAATGTATTCGCTGTCGGGAGGTGGGTAAGACGGAATTTTCTCTCGAGGAGGCTATTCTTAGACGCACTGATTACTCCGCTTCGAGGGGAAAAGAAATTTTCTTAGAATATGTCAGTGGAGATGGCAAAAAACTTTTTTCTTTGCTTCGACTTCGTTTGCCCGGAAAGGAAAGCATCTCTGGTCTATCGGAGTTGAAAGGTGCAGCCTTGATTCGAGAAGTCCACACTTACGGTCGCCTGGTGGGGTTGGGAGAGAAATCTGTCGGCAAAACTCAGCATTTTGGTTTGGGTAAACGCCTGCTTCTGGAAGCGGAAAAAATCGTGCGAGCAGAATCTAATTGCAAAAAAATCGCTGTTATTTCGGGTGTTGGAGTGCGAGAATATTACGCTAAACAAGGATATAAATTACAGGGGACGTATATGACGATGCGAATACCAAAAATCGAATGACGAATTAGAAAGTTTAAATCTATATTTTATCTGGCGTAAACCTTTCTCAAAGTCATACACTCTGAATGGCTAACTTTATTTTTCAATCCATTTTTGATGGAGATTATGTCAATTTTTATGTCAGAAATATCTTCTGTATTTATAATTGTCATTTTTTTCACTTCTTCTATTTTTTCAAGACCGAAATCAAGCATTTCTGTGACTGTGTCGAATCTTGATTCGAGATCCTCAAGCAAAACTCTAGTGTGGCGTTCTGATTCTTCAATCTTATCGTTTAAATTATTTCCTTGGACTTCTAACATTCCCTTGACGTCTTCAATCTTGTCGTTCAAATTCTTTCCTTGGACTTCTAACATTCCCTTGACGTCTTCAATCTTAGAATTAAAGCTGTTATCTTGAACTTTAAACATTTCT
This sequence comes from uncultured Candidatus Saccharibacteria bacterium, assembly GCA_964602125.1. GTDB lineage: Bacteria > Patescibacteriota > Minisyncoccia > CAIUEV01 > CAIUEV01 > CAIUEV01. The sequence goes on along the minus strand of CAZRPR010000014.1, from coordinate 15,849 downwards.
TGAAGGTCTTTTTTGGTAATCGCCATTTTTTTGGATTAAAAATTGCTCTTGAAGTTAAATTAAATTAAAACTTTAAAAATGCAAATCGAATTATAAAATTATCTACCTGCCTGCCGGTAGGCGGGTAGATTTTGTCTTTTCCATATTTTCCCTTTAAAATATACTCAGGAACAAGGATCAAGTAACAAGGAGCAAGTACTAAAGAATAACTTTTCTTACTTGCAACTTGTACCTTGAAACTTGCTACTTTTTTTAATACAAAAAAACCTCATGATTCCCGGAAAAAGAGGGTTCGCATTTCTTCCGGTCTTAATTATTTTAGTCTCTGTTCTCATAGGAGCAGGGTCGGTTTTGGTTTTACGGGAGAAAATACAGGAGCAAGGAACAAGGGACAAGGAACAAGAGGAAACAGGATCATTTTCCTCCGTAGGGGCGGACCCGCGTGTCCGCCCGGAAGAAACACAAAATAACAACGAAACGGAGGAATCGATAGCAGACAGTAAAGACGCATTGAATGCGTCTCCGGAGAATGACGAGCCGATCTCTTCCTCCCCTCAGATGAGGGGAGGTGTCGAGGAATTAGATGACGAGGCAGAGGGGTTGAATGAAAATAAATATCTCTCCTCCTCAGATTTCGATAACCCCGATAAAATCTCCTACCTCGGCGATACCATTGGTAACGACGAATTAGAAAATAGTGGCCTTACTCTCATTGGAGATGATGGTAATTATTTAGACAATCTTCATTTGGGGGAAACTCTAAAAATCAAAGGCGGAGAAGGTATGGATGTATTATTAGAAAATAATCGAATCACTATCTCCGGTGAAGACGCTTCAACCACCAATAAGGGCATTTCCAAATACGATAATATTCAATTCAACGTCACTGACGGTAACGTGGAAATTCAAGATATCTATGTGAAAAACAGTGGTGACACTATTGATGGAGATTTGAATATTAATGGAAATCAAAATATTTCTGGAAAAATTAATGTTAATGGTATAGAAAATAGTGGTTACTACACTCAAACTGGAACCTCCGCTAACACCTTTACTGGCACATCTACTTTCTCCAATCCAACTTACTCTGCCTTGTTTACTGGTGGGAATGTTGGAATTGGGACGACGAGTCCTGGAGCAAAACTGGAAATTGCCGGCACCACCGACTCCACTCAAATGATAATCAGAGCCAATACAACCCAATCAAATACCAATCCTCTTTTTCAACTTGTTTCTGTCGGAGGAGCTGAGCTAATGGGAATTCATTCCGATAATGAAGCAAATATCTTCGTTGGAGTCGGAGCTGGTGCCTCTAATGACATTTCCGATGGTTGGGATGGTTTTTATAACACTTTTATCGGTTTCAATGCCGGCACCGCTAACACTACTGGTAATTCAAACTCAGTCTTGGGGGCTGAAAGTCTATTTTCAAACACTATCGGTAGCTATAATGTTGCTTTGGGAACCAGAAGTCTCTACTCCAACACTGAAGGAACTTCAAATATTGCTATTGGAGATGCAAGTCTCTACTCCAACACTGAAGGCTACTCAAACATAGCCATCGGAGATGAAAGTCTCTACTCCAATATTGATGGAACTTCAAATATAGCTATTGGAGAAGACAGCCTCTATTCCAATATTGACGGTGGTTCCAATGTGGCGATCGGGGATGGAAGTTTAGTTGAAAATACTTCAGGCTCTAGTAACATTGCCATTGGTCAATACACTTTACAGGGAAATACTGTTGGGAATTATAATATAGCTTTGGGGGAGTATTCTTTAATAGATAACACAGAGGGAGAAAATAACATAGGAATAGGATCAGGAAGTCTCCTGCGAAATTTAACAGGCAACCGAAACGTGGCAGTTGGAGTGGACAGTCTTATGAACAATGAGACAGGCGATAACAATGTGGCAATCGGTCAAGAGGCTGGTTTTTCCAACGAAACCGGATCTAGTAATGTTTTTCTTGGTTATCAGGCAGGCTACTATGAAACTGGTAGTAATAAACTGTTTATAGATAATGTTAGAAGATCCTCTGAGGCGGACGCTAGAACCAAAGCTTTGATGTATGGAATCTTCGACGCAGCGGTGGCCAATCAATCATTGACTGTCAATGGAGCGTTAAATGTAACGGGAACGACAACTTTAACCGGTAATTTACTGCCTTCGACTAATGATACTTATAATCTTGGTTCTGATTCTATGCGCTTTGCGAATGCGTGGTTGGGTGGAGAGACATTGCATATTGGAACAGCTGATGCGGATGAAGGGGAGATTGGGTATACGACTTCGACGAACGTGATGACAGTGCAAAGTAATGGGAATTTAGCTTTGCAAGCAAGTTCTGGCAACGTCGGCATTGGGACGACCGCACCAGGGGCGAAGCTGCAAGTTACTACGGGTACTGAAACTGCGAATACTCCAGGTTTTATTCTGCGAAACAGCTCTGGGCACTCCGAAGCCGATGCCTATATGTCATTTCAAGCTAACGATGGGGATCATGGCTGGTCTATAGGTATTGATAGCTCTAATGACGGTTTCACTTTTGCTAGGTCTTCAACTAGCATTGCCTCTAATGTATACATGTATATAGACAGGACGGCTGGTAACGTTGGCATCGGGACGACGAATCCGGGGTACAAACTTCAAATAGATGGCTCCTTATCTCAAAGTGGCGGGTATGCTTATCTGGGCGCGCATAATTCTGGGGCCACCTATCCAACCTCGTCTGCTGGCACAATGGCTATAGCTAATAATTTTAGTGGCGGACAAGCAGAATTAAATATTTGGAATACCTTACCTCCAAGTAGTTATGCGAATACTGGTATTCGTTTTATGCAGCTGCTAACATCTTCCACTTATCGTGATCTTATGTTTTTACATAATAACGGCAACGTTGGCATCGGGACGACAGCACCGACTTATCAGCTCCACCTCTCCACCAACTCAGCCGGGAAGCCCGGTGGAGGTTCTTGGACCGATTCTTCTGATTCAAGATTAAAAAAAGAAGTTACTCCCGTTACTAATGCTATGAACAAAATCATGCAACTCAATCCAGTCCAATTCCAATGGATTAATCCAGAAGAACACGGCAATCAAACAGGAGTCCAGGGAGGATTTATTGCTCAAGAATTACAATCTATCTTTCCAGGATGGGTGAGCGAAGTGGATCCTCAGGGAGATGATAGGGATCTTGTAGATGGAAAATCTTTGGCTCTACAACTACCCTTCGAATTCAATGCTTTTCTGGTGCAAGGAATGAAAGAACAACAACTATCTATTGAAGCCATACAAGCATCCCTGGCTGGTCTGACGGGAGGAACAGAGGGTGGCTCAAGTGAAGATTTGTCCATTTTAGATCTAAGAGTAACTGATTTAGAAGATCACTTGACCCTAGAAACTGGTGATTGGAAGTTAGATGTCATTGAAGACCAAATTACTGGATTAAATAATGAATGGGTAATCAATAACGGAGAAACAGAGATTGAACAATTAAAGAGTAGGGTGGCGGAGTTGGAAAATTTTCAATTTTCAATTTCTAATTCTCAAACAATTTCCAATGATTCAAATTCCAATGAAAATGATAATACTGAAAATGAAAATGAAAACGAAAATATAAACGAGAATATTAATGAAAATACAAACGATAACGTAGTGGATGACACACCCCCCACCTTGCAGGCGGACCCCTCTCAAGAGGGGATTAAAAACCCAACGGACGTCAATGAGCAAATCAACGATAAACTCTCAATCTTGGGTATAGGAGAGATTGATGAGACGATTACCGCTTTCTTCAAAGAAATTTGGTTTACAGCCAAAGTGACGTTTGAGAAGACTGTCGATTTTCTGGATCGGGTAAGTTTCAGGAAGGCGATGGCTTTGGATAAAAATATGGCTGATGAGGTGGTCTTAATTAATGGAACTAAGCAAATCAGAGTAGAATTTGAAGCAGGGTTTTTTGCCCAAAAACCGGTGGTGACGGCGACGCCGATGAACTTTATTGATGGAGAGTATAGGGTCGGTGAAGTGAGCAAAGAAGGCTTTATAATTGAATTGGATAAAGAACAAACAGTAGATGTTTCTTTCTCTTGGCACGCTTTTGAACAAATAGTGCCGGAATAAAAAAACCCTTAGCTCAAAAGCAAGCTAAGGGTATGTATCTATCTGTGTATAATCTTGAAATGGTATGAGCCCATCTCCTTCAAAAACTCGACTCTTTTGAGCCAAAAATAGTATTCTTCTCTCGTGGCAAGGCATTCTTCCAAGTAAGTACACTGTTCTTGATCGCAAAAAATTAATCCTTTCCCGAAGCAGTCGAAATTTCCTTCCTCGATTTGTTTTCTTCTTTTTTTGTCGCCCAAAAGACTTCCTGATTGGCAAAGTTTGCAAAAACCTCCTGTTAGTTCTTCGAGCCCAAACCTATTCCACACGAAATGATTGATGGGGGGGAAGAAGGCTCTTAATTTCCGAAGAGCTAGAAGAAAAGTCCGTTTTTCGTCCCGTGGTAATTTTTTGAACCGGTAGAGGGTTCGGCTGTCATTTTGGTCGAAATAGAAACCGTAGCAGTAGGAACAATGCTTGACGATATCCTGGTAGCCTCTAACACATTTAATGTCGCACGCTACTTCCTCCAAAATAATTTTTATTCTGGAATAGAGACTTTTACAATCAATAACTCTAACGGGCGGTTTATCGTTATTACCGAAATAAAGATAGAAAACGCCTTCTTTAGTTACTAAGTTAACTAAATCTTTTCCCGCTTCAAAAGTTCGCATTAGCCCCTCCTTTATGCGAAAAGAATACAGATAGAATCAAAATGATTTTATTCGGTTGTCCTCCTTTCTTAATTTTTAAGGAGCCGATTTTTTTTTGTTAATTCAACAATAGCACGTTTTTTTGATTTTAGAAGAGAGATGGTAAAATTAAAACAGTTAAAAGTTAAAAATGCAAAATTAAAAATTGAAAATTTTACCAAGATGAATACAAAAAAAATAATTTTACCGAAAAATTTTCTTTGGGGGACGAGTAGCTCCGCTCATCAAGTTGAGGGTGGCAACAAAAACGATTGGACGAAATGGGAGAAGAAAAACGCTAAAAGATTGGCGGAGGAAGCGTCGAAACAATGGGAAAATTGGCAACAAGGCAATTTTCCGGAAATGTTTCAAAAGGAAAACTACATTTCAGGCCAAGCGGCCGATCATTATAATCGTTTTGAGGAAGATTTTGCTTTGGCCAAGCAATTGGGTCATAACGCTCATCGTTTTTCTATTGAATGGTCGCGCGTTGAGCCGGAAAAGGGTGTGTTTAACGAGAAAGAACTTAGGCATTACAGCAAAGTGTTTGATTCATTAGCTCAAAATGGCATGGAACCGTTCGTGACGCTTTGGCATTGGACTTTGCCTTTATGGCTTCAAAAAGAAGGTGGAATTTTAAGTGAGGACTTCCCTGCCTACTTCGAACGTTTTACGGAAAAGGTGGTTTCTCGTTTTAAAAACCGAGTTAAGTTTTGGATTACGCTTAATGAGCCTTCGATTGTAGTTTCTAACGCGTATCTTCGAGGAATCTGGCCACCGCAAAAGAAATGTCCGAGAGAAGCCAATCGAGCCTTTAAAAACTTGGCAACGTCGCACAATCTTGCTTACGATAAAATTAAAGAAATAAATCCAGAGCTGCAAGTCGGTCTAGCAAATAATATGCTTTTTGTGGAGCCGAAGTATAAATTTTGCATAGTTGATCAAGTGGTAGTTAAGATCTTTCGTTATATTTCCAATGAAAAATTTTATCGATTGACTCAAGGAAAACATGATTTTTTAGGCTTAAACTACTATTTTCATCGTAAAATTCGTTTTACCTTGAAAAACCATAATGAAAATAAAGCACTGACGGACTTGGGTTGGGAAATTTATCCGGAGGGAATTTACCACATCATCAAAGAAGCGGTAAAATACAGTGGTAATAAAAACATCCCTGTTTATATAACCGAAAACGGTTTGGCCGACAGAGACGACAGTAAAAGATTGGATTTTGTGTTGGCACATATCAAACAAATCAAGCGAGCAATAAAAGAGGGGTATAATGTGAAAGGCTATTTTTACTGGTCGCTAACGGATAATTTTGAGTGGGATAAAGGCTTTTGGCCTCGTTTCGGCTTGATTGAGATTGATTATAAGACCCAAAAACGAACGATTAGGGAAAGCGCGA
>CAZRPR010000014.1:0-9545 GCA_964602125.1 uncultured Candidatus Saccharibacteria bacterium | reverse complement strand
ATGTCTTTCCTTCCCATTGCTCTTTCAGCCTATTTTCTCATCGCCCTGAATTTGGCCATGGATAAAATTATCCTCAAGAAAGCCATGCCTAGCCCCGTGACTTACTGTTTTTATGTTGGCTTGATGAGTATTTTTGGTTTGGTTTTTGCTCCCTTTGGCAGGTGTTGGTATGGGCCCATGGAAGCCATTTCCGGTTTGGTGGTGGGAGCTATTTTTATGTTAGCTATCTATTTGATGTATAAAGCGCTTTTTTCTTGTGATGCTTCGCGTGTGGGACCGATTATCGGCGCCATTACGCCTGTATTTGTGGCTATCTTTTCCGTTCTTTTTTTGGGAGAACATTTGAAAGGTCGAAATCTACTGGCCTTCTTCATCCTGGTTGCCGGCGGTATCTTGATTACGGTTGATTTTAAGGAAAGAAAGAATTGGCGAATAGCGGGCGCAAAAAATAAAAAATTAATTTTAACCGTGGTTCTGTCTGCTTTGATTTTTGGGGTTTATTACGTTTTGCTTAAGGGTATTTTCAATGAACAAAATTTTGTGGCCGGTCTGGTCTGGACTCGGGTCGGGGCTTTTCTAGCTTCTTTTTTGTTCTTGGTTTCAGCAAAAAATCGCAAACAGATTTTTTCTAATAGTAAAGCAACTAAATTGGCTTCCGGGGGCTTGATTGTAGCTAACAAAGCTATGTCGGGAGTGGCTTTTGCCTTGCTCAATTACGCTATTTCCTTAGGTAACGTGGCCATTGTGAACGCCATGCAGGGCATCCAGTATGTTTTTCTTTTGGTCTTGGTCGTGCTTTTTTCGAAGTTTTATCCTAAAATTCTAAGTGAGGAGATGGGTGGAGGAGTCCTGGCGCAGAAATTCGTGGCGATTATGCTAGTCGGGGCGGGATTATTGATTATAGGATCATCATATTAGGCATAACGCAAAATTTGAAATTTTCCTCCCCTCATTTGAGGGGAGGTGTTGAGGAGTCTGACGACGAGACAGAGGGGTTAAAAAAATTTGTTTACAACCCCCTCCCCCCTCTGGGGTACTCCCCCTCAACTGAGGGGGAGAAAAAGCAATACATTTTTATTATCAAGCCAAAAACAAAAAAGATTTTTTATGAAAAAAAGAAAACGTAAAATTTCAAAAACTAAAAGCGCAGAAAAACAAAAGCCCAAGCGGAAGATTTTTTCTTTTTGGCGCTTTATTTTGTTTTTGCTGGTAATTTTAGTGATTTTAATAGGTTACAGCTTGCGTCGACCTAGTGGCACGGTGACGCACGATTTTCGTTACGGAGTGGCCTTTTCCAAGATTTTTAGTGAGCAAATGGGGCTTGACTGGCGAGCGAATTATCTGGCCGTACTACATGATTTGAAGCCGGAATTTTTACGCTTGCCGGTCTATTGGCAGGACATAGAGCCGCAAAAAGGTGAATTTAATTTCACTGATTACGATTGGATGGTGAATGAAGCGGAAAAATCAGGTACCAAGCTGGTTCTGGTGGTCGGTCGAAAGACGCCTCGCTGGCCGGAATGTAACGTGCCGGAGTGGTCGAAGCAAGTGCCGGAAGATGCACAAAAAACAGGCGTTATTAACCAGGCGGAAAGAGTAGTTGCACGCTATAAAGATCGAAAAAGTCTTTACGCTTGGCAAGTGGAAAACGAACCTTTTTTGCAATTCGGTGACTGTAAGCTTTTGGGCGGTGATTTTTTGGATGAAGAAATAGAGAAAGTTAGGGCTCTGGACGGGGGCAAACATCCCATCATGGTTACGGATAGCGGTGAACTGAGTTTGTGGCTGCCGGCCGCTAAGCGGGCCGATATTTTCGGGACGACGATGTATCGCATTGTACACAGTCAGCGTTTTGGCTATATTGAGTATCCTTTTCCGCCGAAATTCTTTTGGTTAAAGGCCAATTTGGTGCATCTCTTCTATCCGGAAAAGCCGATTATCGTTTCGGAACTTCAGACTGAGCCGTGGGGGCCGAGCTTGATTTACGATATTTCAGTGGAGGAACAAATGAAGACAATGACGCTTGACCATTTTAAGGCGAACGTGGAGTACGCTAAGGCGGTTGGCTTTGGGGATATTTATCTTTGGGGGTCGGAATGGTGGTGGTGGATGAAAACCGTGGAAAATCGACCGGAATATTGGAATGAGGCACGTGAAATTTTTAAACATTAAACTAAAAACATGTTGGCTTTAGGATTTGATATCGGAGGCTCCAGCTTGAAATATTTTTTTTTCGACAAGGGAAATAAGGCTAAAAAAGGAATCTTTGATTTACCGAAGGACTTCCCTGCCCTGATTAAATTAATAGAAAAAATCTATGTCGATTGTTCTTCAAAAAGCAGTAAAAAAATTGATAAGATCGGTCTTTCTTTAGCCGCTATTTTGGATCGGGACAGGAAGAAGATTTTGCTAGCTCCGAATATTGGGTATCTGAGCAATAAAGACCTTCTTGGGACGATTAAATCAAAGCTGGGAGTGAAAAATATTTTTATGGAGCATGATATCCACTGTTTTTTAAAGGCGGAGTTGGCAGCAGGAAAGATTGCTTCGACAGAAAGCGTTTTGTACGTGGCGTTGGGGGCGGGCATTGGCGGAGCGTTTACCGTTAATGGCAAAATTATCATGGGAGCTCACGGTTCCGCTGGTGAAGTGGGTAATACGATTATAGACATTCAAAACCGTAAGAGTCTGGAAGATTTGGGAGGATCGAAATTTATTGTCAGTCAATTAGGCGTCGGTGTTTTTGAGGCTGAGAAAATGGCTTTGGCCGGCAGTGAAAAGGCAAAAAAAGCCTTTCAGACTATGGGCAAAAATCTTGGTTTGGGATTGGCTAACGCAGTTAATATTCTCGATCCGGAGATTGTCTTGATTGGCGGCGGTCTTTTGGCCACCAAAAAGTTTTGGCTTAAGGAATTCAAACTTAGCTTAAATAAAAATATCATCTCTCCCAAAGCGAAAAACATTAAAATAAAAACCAGTTCCTTGGGGCGTTTTGGCGGAGCTATGGGCAGTCTTTTATAAATAAAAAAATATGTCTTTTCGTGAATACACTAATAAAACGGCGGATGAAACTTTAAAAGAACTGAGAAGTTCTGCTTTAGGGCTGTCCCTAAAAGATGTCTTTGTGAGGCAAAAAAGATATGGTCCCAATACTATTGGTAAAAAAGAAAACTTTATTCGAACGTTGATTCTGAACCAAATAAAATCACCCTTTTTTTATTTGATTTTTCTGCTGGCCGGCATCTCTTTTTTGATCGGAGAGAAAATTGACGGTGGGGTGATTTTTATTTTTTTGATCATAAACACTTCTTTGGGATTTTTTCACGAGTTGAAAGCGGAAAAAACGATAAGAAAACTGGAAGAGTACGTGCCAATCAAGGTCAGAGTAGTTCGGGGTGGCAAGCTAGTAGTTGTTGATCGGCAGGATTTGGTGCCGGGAGACATAGTAAGATTGAAAGCGGGCGACATTGTGCCGGCCGACTTAAGAATTATTGAGGAAAGAGGTCTGCTGGCTGACGAGTCAATTCTCAATGGAGAGACGGAGAAAATCAGTAAAAATAGAGAATCTTTAGCAGTGAAGTCAACGGACGTTTTAAAGGTGGAGAACACTCTTTTCTCCAATTCAATTATTTTTGCCGGTTCGGGAACGGCTATCGTGGTGGCCACGGGCAATAAAACTTATCTGGGAGAGATTTTCAATCGGACTTTAGCAAGGAAAGAGAGCAGCCCTTACGAAAAGGAAATCTTAAGCTTTTCAAAAAAGATTTTTAATTTCGCCTTGATTACTATCGGTATATTTTTCTGTCTCAAGTTGATCTCCAGTGGAACGAAGGAGCTGCTACCCTTTTTAGTTTTCTACATCGCCTTGGCTATTAGTATTTTACCGGAAGTTCTGCCCCTGATTACCACCTTCGCTTTGTCTCGGGGGGCTATCAAAATGGCGGAAAAGCACGTGGTGGTAAAAAGACTTTCCTCCATTGAAGATTTGGGAAATATAGAAGTTTTGTGTACGGATAAGACGGGAACACTGACGGAAAACAAATTGGTTTTAGAAAATATTTTTTCTAAAAACGAAAAAAAATGTTTGCGTTTGGCCACCATCGCCTCCTCCTTTATTAAAGATGGCTCTTTCGAGACTTCTTTCGACGAAGCTTTTTTTGAAGAAAGCTCTCTAAAACAAAGAAAAGGCTTTAACAAAATTCGCCATCTGGACTCTATTCCCTTCGATTATAGTAGAATGCGAGGCGATGTTTTGGTTAAAGATGTTAATGGAGAGAAATTTATGGTGATGCGGGGAGCGCCCGAAGTGGTGCTTAAATTCTGTTTGCCGAACAAGGGACGTTGGTATGAGGAAGTGCTTTCGACCTTCAAGAAAGAGGGACAAAAAGGCAATCGGGTTTTAGCTATCGCCTTTAAAAAAGTGGTTTCGAAAAAACAGAGTTTCAGCGAAAAGGATGAAAAAAAACTGACTTTTTTGGGGCTACTTTCCTTTGCCGATCCGCTTAAAAAGACGGCCGGTGAGACAATTGCTTTGGCTAAAAAATTAGGGGTGGAAATAAAAATCTTGACGGGTGACTCCAGAGAGGCCGCCTCTAAAATCGCTAGAGAAATAAAACTTATCGACTCAAGCGAAAAAGTCATTTCGCGAGAGGAGCTGGAGGGGCTTTCTGAAAGAAAATTCAAACAGGTGTGCCGAGATTTCACCGTCTTTGCTAGGATTTCACCGGAACTTAAAATAAAAATAATCAAAAGCCTTCAGACTGGCAGTCGAGTCGGTTTTTTGGGTGAAGGCATAAATGATGCTCCGGCTCTAGGAGCGGCTAATGTGGGGTTGGTGGTGGCGAAGGCGGCAGGAATATCGCGAAGTGCGGCGGATATAGTCCTTCTTAAAAAAGATTTAAGAGTGATAATTGAAGGAATTAAAGAAGGAAGAAAAATTTTTGCTAACTTGAATAAATATACCAAGTCAGCTCTTTCCGCTAACTTTGGCAACTTCTATGCCATTGCCGGAGTCTCTTTGCTTATTGGATATGCACCTATTTTTCCCGTTCAAATTCTGCTCATTAACTTGCTTTCAGACTTCTCCTTAATCGCCTTAGCGACGGATCGAGTCGATCAGAGAGAGCTAGCTAGACCTTCCGTTTTTGATTTTCGCCGATCGCTAAGCTTGGTCATCGCCCTCACCCTGCTTAATCTGCTAGTCGGCTTGGCGGTCTTTTTTGTCTTTCGAGGATCGGAAGTCTCCGTTATTCAGACGGCCTGGTTTGTGATGGGAGTAATTACTCAGATAGTCTTAGTCTTTACTATCAGGAGCAAGAAAGTTTTTTTCAGAAGCGAAAAGCCAAGCTTAAACTTGGCTCTGTCTAGTCTATTGGTCATTATTTTTACCTTGGTCTTTCCCTTCTCAGAAGTGGGACAAAAAGTGTTTCACTTGTCGCCGCTCTCCTTTGGAGCCGTAGCCATCATCATTTTCCTCGTCATAATTTATTTTGTACTATCAGAGTCAGTCAAGTTTCTCAACTACCGCTTCGGAAGAACGTAGACTTTTAATTAATTCTCTCCTTTACTTCCTCTATAACTCGGTTATCGATTCCGTCGGGCAGCATATCTCCGGCCGGATTATGTTTGGTCGCCTCACTATAAATTAAACTCTTCGCTTTATCCGCCATTTCTTTTAGTTTGGTTTTCTCCGGTTCGCGAATTTCCAGCTTGAAATTGCCTGCCGAGTCGTAGAATTTAACCACAGGACTGTTCTCGTCGGCATCCGTTATTTTCAAACCAAAAAACCGGCCGACATAAAATAAAATCAGTAATAGCAAAACAATCTTAAAAACAAGCTTGAGGCCCATAACTAGATTTTTAGAGTCTTTTTAATTTTTTCAGTAATTTCCTCCGTAGTAAAATTCGACTTGATCAGATAGTCGCTGGCTCCCAATTCAATTGCTTTCTTGACGTCATCTTCCTGACCCAAATTGGAAAGCATTAAGACGATAGTCTTGGCGACGCGCGGATCAGCATGTTTTTTGATTTGAGAGAGAATCTCAAAACCATTAGCGGAAGGCAAAACAATGTCCAAGAGAACAATGTTCGGATTTTCCTTCTCAATCTTACCAAGCACTTCTCCTCCGTCGATAGCCTCAATAACTTGAAAGCCTTCCTTTAGCAATTTAGTGCCACAAATATCTCGCAGGAATTTATCGTCTTCAACTAAGAGAATTTTTATCTTTCCATTGCCTTCTTTTCCCGGGGTTACTTCAGCCAACACCGCGGCTGTCGCTTCCGGTTGCATAACACTGGCGGGAATGGGTTGGTTGACTTCCCCGACCGGTGGCGCCTCGACCACCGCCGAAGATGCGGTCGATGGAGCTTCGATTGGTGGAACAGGAGCTATTGGCAGTTCTGCTGGGGGCGGTGTTGGATTCTCGGGGGTGGCTTCAGAAGGTTCGGCATTGCCCTGCAAATAATTATTGACTTTTTCAATCAGTTCGTCCGGGTCAAACTGGGTTTTGACTAGAAAGTCAATGGCACCAAGTTGTTTGGTGCGATCAATTTCTACCGGCTGACCGGAATTGGAAATAATAATGACGGGAGTTTTGTTTCCCTCCGCCTGCATAGTCTCAAGCACTTCATAACCGTTAATTTTTGGTAAAACGATGTCTAGTAAAATCAAATCCGGTTGCCAGGAGCGAATTTTATTCAAACCGTCTTCCCCTTCATAGGCTACAATGGTTTCATAACCGGCCTTTTGAAGCTTTGCATCCAAGACATCGGCCAAAACTTGCTCATCCTCAATCAGTAAGACTTTTTTTGTTTCCATTTATTTATGTTATTTTTTAATGGTAGATACTATTAATAATAACTTTCTTTATTCCGATGTCAAAATTTAAAAAAGTTTTTTTTAGCGGGTTGCTAATCTCCTTAATGACTATTTTTCTGTCCGGATGTTCAGTCGATGAAACTAAAAAGGAGGTGGCTGATCTTTGGCGTAAAGGTCAGGAAAAAATTGAAAACGTTACGCAAGAACCGGAGAATTCGAATCCAAAATTTGCCGAAGCAAAAGAGGTGTCAGTAGAAAGTGGATCCGGTCAAGAAGTGAACAGCTATTTAAAATCGATTTTTAAAAAGTTATTTATTGATTCTAAGATAACGGAAAGAAGTCAACTTTCCAGCACCCCTTTCACTCTGAAATATGTTCTTAAAACGACAGTCAAAAAAGAAGACATGGAGCTACTTTTGCCCAAACTTTTAGAGACGGGTAGCTTGGCTAAGGAAGATGCTCCTGTTAGTTACGATGAATCAAAAAATGTTGGTCAATTTTCAATTTATCATAATTTTGGTGGCCGCAGATTTACCATTGCTCTGCTGTTCGATTTTGAAGAGCAGGTGGTTTGGGCGAACGCTTACTAAGGAAATACAGAAATTATAGATTATAGATTATAGATTATAAATTATGGGGACTTTAGAAATTAGAAATTATGGATTGTGGATTAAAAAAACCGTCCTAATGGACGGTTTTTTTGTGTGTGGGTTGCGGGGGCAGGACTCGAACCTGCAACCTCGAGGTTATGGGCCTCGCAAGCTACCATTGCTCCACCCCGCGAAATGTGGATCACTTATTAAACCAATACTGAATAAAAAATACGAATCTGTAAAGTTTTCAATGTTGCAATTCTTCAATCTTCGAACATGAAGGGCGGGCGGACACACGGGTCCGCCCCTACGAAAGCACCAATGTGTTTGAAAAATTGAAACATTGAGAAATTAATCATTGTTTACTTGCCTACCGGCAGGCAGGGAAATTAGAAATTGAAAATTAAAAATTAATTTACCATCTCTATCTCTTCCCAATAACGAACTCCACTACATCTCCTTCCTGCATAATATATTCCTTCCCCTCTCGTCTAATGGAGCCGACTTCTTTGGCTTTTTTCCAGCTGCCAATCGATAAAAGCTTTTCATAATTAATAGCGTTGGCGAAAAGAAAATATTTTTCAAAATCAGAATGAATAACGGCCGCTGCTTGCGGAGCGGTGGAATTTTCTCGAGTGGTCCAGGCACGGGTTTCTTTGTCACCGGAAGTGAAAAAAGAAATCAAACCCAAAACGGAGTAAGATTGTCGTACCAGATTATCAAGATGGCTTTCCAGCTCCAGCTCTTTTTTATCTTCGTCGCTCATTTCGTCCAGTTCTTTCTCTAGCTTGGCATCGATAAAAACGTATTCTTTTTCCGAGAGACCAATCTTGGCCAATTCCTCAATTAGCGCCGGCCTGTCTTGATCTTCCAAGATATTGATAGCGTAGAGCAAGGGCTTGGTAGAGATCAAGGAAAAGTTTCGACTGATATTTTTAGCTAAAATTGTCAGTTTCTCAGGCATTTCCGGCAGAGGAAAGAGCCACTTTTCTTCGCTTAATAGCTTTTCGAAGATATCGAGAATCTCCCATTCCATTTCCGCTTCTGCCCCTTCTTGGCCGGGAGATCTTTTGGTTTTGGCTAATCTTTGTTTTCTCTTAGCAATTATTTCAAGGTCTGAGAGAATGAGCTCAGATTTAATAATCCCAATATCTCTTAGCGGGTCAATGCTTTCTTCTACGTGTTTAATGTCCGATCCGGGAAAGGCCCTAACCACTTCTAAAATCATATCTACATTTCGGATATTTGATAGGAATTGATTGCCCAAGCCTTCGCCTTGGTGAGCGTTTTTTACCAACCCGGCGATGTCGACGAACTCTTGAATGGCGGGAATTTTCTTGCTTTCAGGAAAAAGACTCCACAGGGCGTCTAGTCTTTTATCTTGGACAGGGGCAACGCCAATATTGGGTTTGATGGTGCAAAAGGGATAATTATTAATTTCAATCTCATTTTTAGTGAGAGCGGAAAACAGGGTGGACTTTCCCACGTTGGGAAGGCCGACGATGCCAACTTGAAGGGCCATAAAAAAAGTTTAAAAATCAGTTTTCTTCTTCTTTGTTAATATTTCTAGGTCGAATATATTCGGCGATGACCTTGCTTTTGGGCAGAGGGTTTTTTCCCGTTGAGCTGACGCGCAGATAAAAACCGATGATTTTTATTTGGTTAGTGGCGGCGGGGACGGCCAAGGGGGACGTTAGAGCGGGATAATTGTTGTAATAGGAGAAAATCGGCTCCGCTGTTTCATTAGCCACGTTACAAGTTATATTAGCGGTTGTTTCGTTTTCGTCAAGATAGCGAGGAGGGACGCCCGTTGGTTTTAGGATGCCTTTAACTAAACATTCATTGCTTCTGGCGTATCTGATACGTTCAGCGTCGGGAGAATCGTCAATGTCAGCGTAAAAAATCAGCTGGTTGGCATCGGCCAATTCAATAGCGAAAGAGCCAGAATCAGCTTGGCGCATTTCTCTGACTTCCTTGGTGATGGGGGTGATACTTTTTTGAATTTCCTCTAAAATTTGATTTTGGTTGATGATAAAATTGTAGTAGCGAAAGCCGGAAAAAGCCATATAAGATATTCCTGCCATCGCCAAACCAAAAATTCCCATAGTGACTACCAGTTCTACGAGAGTCATACC
>CAZRPR010000013.1:18653-23265 GCA_964602125.1 uncultured Candidatus Saccharibacteria bacterium | reverse complement strand
CCAATTTCCAAGTTGGTGGCCGATATTTTGAGTAAGCCTTTTTCTGTTTCCAGTAAGACACTGGCTAAAATAGGAAGAGTGGAATTTTTGCCAACAGCTCTCTCTACTCGGCCAATGCCTTGTCTCAAATTATCTCGAGTGCAAACAATTTTCATAATTTCTGCGTAAAAATTTATTGACGGATAGGCTTTTAGTTGGTGCCTTCAGTACCATTTATCCATTTCAAAGCTTGCCCCGGCTCAAGAACTTCAATCCAAATTTGACCGGGAACAAATTTAACTTCTTCTCCTTTTTCGTCCAAGAATTTAAGCTTACTGTCGGTGACGCAAACTCTCTCATCTCCGATAACGCAATCTTTCTTTTCTTTCTCCCATTTACCAATGATTTCTTGGCCATTCAAATAAGCGTGCATTTCACCTGTCCCTTCAATGTCGACATCGTTGTATTGGCCTTCGATTTGTCTGGAAGTGGCAAAAGCAACTACGATATTTTTAGGAGCAATTCTTTTACCGGTAGCTTTGTCAGTATCTTCCTTTCCACCCCAAGTTCGGAGATAGGAATTGGTTTTGGAATCATAGGCGTAGTTAACTCCATAAACTCCGGCAAAACCGATTCTTAAACTACCTCCCTGCGGTCTTTTGGAAGCCTCTAGTTCCATTTGATGGGGATAGCCTTCAAATTGATTTTCTAATCGATAACCCATTTTCTCAGCTGTCTTCCAAAGCCCCTCATGAGAAGCGAAACCGTTGTCAGGAGCGGGAATACCGTCTTTGCGGAAAAAAGCACCTTCTGAGTTATTCATAGCATCGAGATCGGGAACAGTATTTTTGTTTTTGAGAACATCTAAACCAAAGTGTGATCCTCCCCAATGGGCAAGCATGGCGTCAATGCCTTTGGCCAGAGTGACATAGTCGTGCCTGACGCTTCTAATAGAACCGATTTCTTTAGGTGAATTACAAATGTAGACTCCCATTAAGCGAGTAATGCTGGCGGTGATAACGGGCATTTCAAAAACTAAATCCGCCTCGGAAAGACCGGACAAAGGACGAGTGGAAACATCGCCCGCTTGCATAACACCAATGGCTCTTCTTTTATAATTTTCACACGGTAAACCGCTCAAGGGACTCACATCTCCTTGATTGAGAATAGCTTGACTACCGGTGCCCTCTTCTTCGACAGATCCATTGTTATTGTCACTACCGGTTTCTTCTTTATCCTTTTTATCCAAGATATTCCACAGCACTAAACCTCCAATTAAGACACCCAAAATAACGGCTAGGACCATTTTTTGGTTTTTCTTGAGGAACTGTTTCATTTTTTCCATTTTTTTAGTAAAATTAATAATTTTCAATTTTATAAACCTTAGATTGATTTATAGTTTATTTTTTTATTTTTGGCATTTTTTTATTTATTAAGTTTTTTCATTATGCCTCTTCCCAATTCTTGCCCACTTTTAAATCGGTTTTTAAAGGTAAAATATTTATTACCGTGGAGTCCATAATAGAAAGAATATGCTTACTAATCTCATCAACTAGTTCATCTTTAACTTCAAGGATGATTTCGTCATGAATGCTTAAAATCAGTCTTGCCTCTTCGATTCCATTTTTTTCGGGATAGTTATTCTTTAAATAATTGTCTACTTGGATTAAAGCCAGTTTCATAATGTCGGCCGCTGTGCCCTGAATGGGCATATTGATGGCCATGCGCTCTCCGGCTTGACGCAAGAAACGATTACTGGCTCTTGCCTCCGGACAGTATCTTCTTCGACCAAAAATAGTTTCTACGAAACCAAAATCAGCCACAAAACGCTTAACGTCTTTAATATACTCGGTTATTTTGGGAAATTCTTTGAAATAATTTTCAATAAAAATGCGTGCTTCAAATTCGTTAAGTTTTGAAGATTTAGCAAAGCCAAAGGGGCTTATGCCGTACATAATGCCAAAGTTGAGAGCTTTAGCTGATTTTCTTTCTTCGGGAGTGACTTTTTCCAGAGGGATATTTTTTACCAAGGAAGCGGTGCGCTGATGAATATCAATACCTTTTTCAAAGGCTTTAATCAACTCTTTTTCGCCGGTTAGGTAGGCGATTATTCGAATTTCTATTTGAGAATAATCAAGAGAAATGAAGGAGAATCCTTTTTCGGCGACAAAAGCCTTGCGAATGGAGACAAATTCTTTGTGATTCGATTCACCAAGGGGAATATTCTGTAAATTAGGATTGGAAGAGGAGAGTCTTCCTGTTGCGGTGCCGGTAGGGTCGAGGGAAGTGTGGATTCTACCTGTTTTTTGGTTGACTAAGAGAGGCAAAGCGTCTAAGTAGGTGGTCTGCAGCTTTCTTTTTTCTCGGTAATCAAGTAAAAAGGGAATTATGGGGTGGGCTTTTTCCAGTTTTTGTAAAACTTCAGCGGCCGTTGAACAGTGACCGGCTTTACCTTTTTTGATTTCTTTAGCGGAAATGTTTAATCGAGAAAAAAGAATGTCGGCTAGTTGAGAGGGTGAATCAAGATTAAATTCTTTACCTGCCAGTTCAAAGATGCTTTTTTTGAGCTCAATCAATTGGTCGGCATTTTCTTTTCGCATTGCCTCGAGGAGGGGTAGGTCAATTTTTATACCCCTTCTTTCCATGCGGCTTAAAACTCCGCTCAGGGGCTTCTCAATATTTTTAAAAACCAAATCAATACTGGAAGATGGAGCCTCCAATTGAGGGAAAATAGACGAATTAAAAGAGCTCTCTTTTTGATATTTAATTTGTTCCTCAAAAGCACTTTTAATTTCCTCAGTTAATTTTTGAATTAGAGAAAGAATTTCTTTAATCTTTTCTGACGAATAGCCATCAGCCTCTTGGTCTAGGAGGGAAAGCTGTTTTTTTGGTTCCTCAAAACGATATTTGAGAAAATGCCAAACTGTTTCTTTCCAGGAAAATTTTTTCAATAAGGGTGGATGGATAAGATAGGCTTTTAGTCGCAGGTCTTCCATTTCTTCAGTCAAGAAATCGAGAGAAGGATATTCCCTAAATATTTTTTGGCTGTCAAAACAAAAGATTTTTTTGTTCTTTAGGAATTGGATATTTTTAATCTCCGCATCTTTTTCCTTGATGAAAAAAGCTTCTTTCAATTGACCTTGGTGGAGCGGTCCAAAAGCTAGCCCCTCCCCCCAATGGCTTCTGCCTGCCCAAAGGATAAAAGTATCAGTAGCGGTATCGTTTTCAAAAAATTGACTTTTATTTTCCAGGTCTGATTTTTCCAGCAGGGTAAGGGACAGGGGGCTGCTTTCCTTTTGGGATAATGGGGCTAAATTTTCTTTGTTGTTCGGGTTAATCATTTTACCCATTCGTTCAAAAAGTGAGTGAAAGGAAAATTCTTTTAGCAGGTGCTCTCTTCCATTTTGTAGGGATTCTTTTTTAAAAATCGACTCATCCCAATCGAAAGAGAGGGGTATGTCGGAGGCAATTATTACGAGTTCTTTGCTGAGAAAGGCGTTGGCCTTTTCCGCTTCTAGAATATTTTTTAGCCGGGGGGTGAGTTGATCGAGGTTTTGATATAGATTTTCTAGATTATGGTATTTTTGAAGCAGGTCGGTCGCTGTTTTTTGGCCGATGCCCTTGACGCCCTTGATGTTGTCGGAAGTGTCGCCAAAAAGGGATTTGTAGTCAATCATTTGATGGGGATCGAGACCGAAACGTTCTTGAACGGCCTTTTCATCGTAGATTTTGGCGTCACTGATGCCTCGGCTGAGAGTGAAAACTGTCAGTCGAGGGTTGATGAGTTGGAGGGCGTCCAAATCGCCCGTGGCAATAACCACTTCATTTGAGGGGTTTTCGCTGAGAAATTTTTTGGCGCAGGAGCCGATAAGGTCATCGGCCTCAAAACCCGCCTGTTCCAGACAGGGAAGATTGAAAGATTCGGCTGATTTTTTGACCAAGGGAATTTGGGCGTACAAGTCATCGGGCGCTTTTTCTCTCTGAGCTTTGTATTCTTTATATTTTTCCTTGCGAAAGGAGGGTTTAGGTGAGTCGAAGGTGAAAATAATGTGAGTCGGGTTAGTGCGACCGACAATATTGACAAAGGCGGAAAAGAAACCATAAACAGCGTTAACGATGCGATTATTTTTATCGGTGAGAGGAGGTAGGGCATAGAAAGCCCGATAAATTAAAGCACTGGAATCGATGAGAAGTAATTTTTTTTTAGCCATATTATTTCATTTAGCTTATTAGGATTAATTCTATATCAGAAAAAAGAAAATGCAGTATTTCTCCTGGAAAATAAAAAAACGGTCTGAAAGGTCAGACCGTTGGGGCGGTTGGGTACACGTTTTGTCCGCGTATGGAATTACGGGCTAGGTGGGCGAGGTCTCTTTCGGTGAGTACCATCAAGGATGTTAACACCGTCTTCGATTATCAATAAGGAATCAAAATCGGTAGAAGAAGTATAGCGGATCAAACCCGGATCTAAATCCTGTTGCCACTTTTTTAGCAAAGAGCAAGCTCTTACGCATTTATCTTTGTCCTTCGTTTCATTTTCGCATCCCCTGCAAGGTGATTTCATCGACGCCTCCATTTTTTGAGAAATATAAAGAGCTGATTGATAGTCTTTTGTACTCCTAAAGTAAGTTTT
>CAZRPR010000013.1:14074-18553 GCA_964602125.1 uncultured Candidatus Saccharibacteria bacterium | reverse complement strand
CTAGCTTCTCTTGATCGGACAGGATTCCTCCTTGATTCGCCCAAATTTATTAATAATTTTGAATTGAATTCGGTTTTCTCCCTTTTTTAGAAATATCGAAGAGACAAAGCGACCGTCCTTGTCAGGATTGATTTCCTCGCCGTTAATCCAGATTTTTTCTTCTGCTTTAACAAAACCGGCAATTTCTATTTTCTCCTCACTGACCGTCATTTGGCACAAGTCTGGATTTTCCAGTTTGAAATAAGGGTTGGTATAAAGAGGATACAGAGTTTTAACTAAATAAAAAATTAGGAGAAAAAGCAATACAAAAATAAGAAAAAAAACAAAATTACGGTAAGTCAAAAAACGGTCAAAAAAATTTTTGTAAATTACGGGTCTGGCGAAAAAGGAAATATTTTTTTTAATGCGTTTTTTTTTGAATAAATAGATGGCCTTTTCTTCATCTATATTTAGTAATTTACAGTAACGCTTCAGCAATCCTAAAGCATAGACTTCGGGAGGCAACGTTTTAAAGTCGCCATTTTCCAGGGCGATTAAGTATTTTTTGCTAACTGAAAGATCTTCCGCCAGTCTTTCTAGGGAAAGTCCTAAAGACTCTCTGGCTTGGCAAAGATAGTCGGAAAGATTTTCTTCCAAGATTTTTTTAGTGGGGAAGGCTGAATTTATCATCTTCGCGGAGTTTTCGGATAAAAATAAGTTGCTTCAATTCTTCAAAGTGAAGTCCGCCCGTTAGGAAAATTAATATCGAGTAGGAGGCTATACCTGCCAGGCCTTTTATTGCCACATTGAGGAGTAGGGCTAAATTGTGAATAAGACCATCGGTGACAGTCGAAACTCCCATTAAGGAAACCAAATTGAAAAAACCGGTGATGAGGAAAGTTGAGATATTCGAGAGGTCAAAAGAACTGAGTAAATAGAGCGTCAAAACCATACCTAAACCAGAAATAGCGAAAGACTTTGTCGGTAGTTTAATCCAGCCTTCGCCCCAGCCAACACCCCACTGGCGGCTAATTCTGTAGGCAATGAAGGTGACTAAGACTTGGCAGAGGGTTGAAATAACGGCGACGCCCATGTAGGAATAAACAGGAATGAAAATTACGTTAAGGATAAGGCTTAATCCGGCAGTAGCGGAGAGGATTAGGAGTAAAGTTTTTTGGCGATTAACGGTGATTAAGATGCTGTTGAAAAAGTGGGCTAGGAAAATGGCTCCCAAGGCGAAAGAAAGGATTTTTAACACTTTGGCAGCTTCAATAAATTCATTACCGGCAATGATGAGAATGGCCTCCTCCGAGAGAAAAAACATGAAGGCGGTGAGGGGGATAGTGACCAGCCAAATAGCTTTTAGTGTTCGGCTAGCTAAAGTGAGAAATTTTTTGGGTCGATGGAAAATATTGTAGGCGAATACGGGCATAATCAATCCCATAAACATTGAGGGGAAATAAATCAAGCTCTCCAAGACTTTGTAGGAAGCTCCATAGATGCCGACGTCACGATTGCTTTGCATCAAAGAGAGTAGAATGGCATCCGCTTTGAAATAGAGAAAGTTGACGAAAGCGGCGATACCCAACGGAGCTGACTCCAGAAGGAAGAATTTCCAATATTGCTTATCGAAACTGATAGCTAGGGGAACGTAGCTTTGAGTAAGCTTAAGAGACGCTATAAGAACGAAGAAGTAGCTTAAGATCATAGCCAACAAGATACCGTTGAGTCCCCAATCTTCTCTAACGGAGAGGAAAACAACAACCAGTTGGACGATTTTTCCAAGCAACTCCCGATAAGCCAATCGATGCATTACCAATCTTTTTTGGAAGACACTGTTTAAGGTTTGGGAAGCAGAGGAGAAAAAGAGAGCAAAAAACATCAATCCGATGCCTTTTTTAACTTCCATGGAGTAGGGCAAGAAGAAAAAACCGAGTAAACCCAGAAGGGAGATTATTACCATAGAAACCACTCGGAGCCCCATAACATTGGCGAGAATTTTTGGCTCATCAGCCTTGGGGCGAGAAATTTCCCGAGTAAAAATTTGGTTGATGCCAAAATCGGAAAGGGCGACAATTAAAAAATAAAAGGCTAAAATGGTAGTGTAATTTCCAAAGCCGGCCGGTTCCAGATATCGAGTGATAAAACCGACGGTTACCAGGGAAAGAACTAAACTTAATAGTCGAGTCACTGTTGATATAATTGAGTTGTGAGCGATTCGGGCTGCCAAAGTCATAATTTTAGTTTATCATTATTTTTAAGAAGAACGTGAACTTAGTTCAAGATATCATTTTTTTATATTTTAGGAATAATCTTTATCAAATAAAAAATGGATCCAATCGCCGAAAAAAAAGTTCGAAGCTTATCCGACTTAAGAAGCAATCTGGAAACAGGACTTTATGCCACTCCTCAAACCTTTGATGAAAAGGAGGGTTTGACAGACTTGGCCATGGTCGATCCGCAAAAAAGGAGTTTGGAGGGAGGTCTACCTGACGGTGCTGCCAACAATGATTTTTTTGTTAAGCAGAGAGCTTTTTCCAGCTCCGACAAGAGTGTTTCCAGCGGACGACTGCATTAATCGCTTAGATTTTAAAGACTTTAAAGATGAAAAAATTCTTAATCTTTTTTTCGGTCATCTCTTTGGCTGTTGAATTACCTTTTATTTCTTTGGCCGGCAAAGAGCTAAAATTGTGGATGTTTTTTTCGATTTTGGCGGGGATATTCTTGATGATTGATTTATTAAAGAAGGATTTTTCTTTGTTTAGCAAATCAAATATTTTTTATTTAGGTCTAGCCCTGATAGCCTTTTCTATTATTAGTTTAGCCAACTCACCAAATATTTTATTTAGTCTTAATCAGGTTTTAGTTCTCTCCATGCTCATAGTCCTTGCCATTTTTTGGGAGTTAAACTTCAATCAATTTAAGAACGAAATTTATTCGGCTTTAGTAATCGGTCTTGTTGGCAGTGCGGTTTTTGCTCTTTACCAAAATATAGCTTTTGACAACGGTTGGTCTCATTTTGAAGTCATGGCAGCTCGACCAAACGGTTTTTTCCCCGAGCCGGATTGGCTGGGATTTTATTTTGCTTTAGGGGGAATTCCCTTTTTGACACTGTTCCTAATTAAAAATAAGCTGGGTAAGAATTTTGAATTTTTAAAAAACCGGATCGTTCTTCTGTTGTTGAATATTTTAGTGGTAGTAACTTTGCTAATTACAGTTGCTCGATCGGGCTGGGTGGCTTTTACTGGTGGCTTTTTAGTTATTTCATCTACTGTTTTGTTGAAATATCTTCTAAAAAATAGAGAAGGGGATTGGAAGTCTGTTTCTAAAAAAATATTTTTGATTTTGGGTAAGTTTTGTTTTTTGGTTGTTGCGGCCGTGGTACTGGTTCAGTTTCTGGGATTAACTCGCTTTGATTTAGCTGACCGTTTCAGGAGTATAGTTTTTAAGGAGCACGTGATAACGATGGCTTTGAATGAAAAAACGGGAGAGAAAATAAAAATCAATTTAGAAGATAAAGCTTTTTATGCTGGCCAAGGCTTTCGTATAAGCGAAGAATATCTAGAGGACGAGAATGTGGCCAGCAGAGAGGATAAAGCTGTCGAAACCATGGAAATAATAAAAAAGCACCCAATTACGGGAAACGGTTTGGGCGTAAATCAGATTATGACTAACCATGAGCATAACGCCAACAATTTTTTTCTTGAATGGTGGGCGGGATCCGGCTTGCTTTCCCTGTTGGCGCTGATGATATTTTTTGGTTATTTGGCAAAAAAGGGTTTTGAAAATATTAACAAAAATTTATTCAGGGCAGTTTTAATTTTGGCGGGAATGGTAGCTTTTGGATTAGTTAACTTGTTTAACGCCTCAAATTTACTAGCTTTTTCCTGGTTTTATTTGGCTTGGCTGTCAGCCCTTACTTTTAAAGAAAAAAATAAAACTTAAGTTATTTTTCGATTTTTTTTCTATATTAAAAAAATTGATATAATTAACGGAAACAAAAATTAAAAATAAATCTTAAATTAAAAAAAATGGAAAGAAACAACGAAGAAGAAAAAAATAGTTTGATTGGTCAATGTCCCCATTGTGGTTCTGAGAACGTATATGCTATTACTCGAGTGACGGGCTATTTCTCAAAAACTTCGATGTGGAACAAGGGTAAAATAGCTGAACTGAAAGACAGAGAAAGAGGGGCGAATAAAATGTATTTTTCTGAAAATAACTAATTTGAAATAAAGTAATTTCCATGGCGATGTTTATTATAACGGGTGCGGAGGGCTCCGGCAAAACTACGGTAATGGCAGAACTTTTAAAGACCTTTCCTTTTTACTGGGTAAGATATGTTTCGACGGGACTGGTCGAGGGGGCAGGGATTCAGAAGGTAAGTTGGGATGAATATCAAAAATTGGCGGAGAATGATGCTTTTGAAATATCTTTTCAGAAGAAAAATGCTTTTTTTGGAGTGACCCACGAAGAATTGAAAGAAGCTAGAAAAAGCGG
>CAZRPR010000013.1:5107-13974 GCA_964602125.1 uncultured Candidatus Saccharibacteria bacterium | reverse complement strand
AAAATGCTTTTTTTGGAGTGACCCACGAAGAATTGAAAGAAGCTAGAAAAAGCGGTCAGACGGTTATTTGGGAAGTGGATTTAAGCGTTCTGGAGACGGTAAAAAATGATTTTCCGGAAGCCAAAATTATTCTCCTAAATGGGATAGGTATTGAAGATCTCTACGAGCGATTTGAAGGCAAGGGACAGGCCGTTTCGGCCGCTATTGGTATGAAGGCCAGCACGCTTAATTCACTCAATAAATCATGGCACGATTCGGTTGACTTTGTGGTAGATAACTGTAAAGGTTTGAGCACTGAGGCGGCTCAGAATATAAAAAATATTATTTCCAGATAAAACTGTTTAAAGTGAAATCTAAAAAAAACGAATTGAATAAAGATTTGCTCGATTTCGGACTTCAGCCTAAAAAATATTTAGGTCAGAATTTTTTGATTTCCGCTGAAGCTTTAAGTGACATTATCGATTTAGCTAGAGTAAGCCCAAGTGACTTAGTTTTGGAGGTCGGTCCCGGCACCGGTTTGCTAACAGAAAAGCTATTATCTTCGGGAGCAAAAGTTTTAGCTATCGAAAAGGATAGAGAACTTTACGAACTGCTAGCTAACAAATATAAACAAAAATTAGCTGAAGGGAAGCTGGTTTTGATTAATGAAGATTTCTTAAAAATTGATTTCACAACCGTTCTTCGAGAGAACGATTTTCAACCCGGTAAATATAAGGTAGTGGCTAATTTGCCTTACCAAATAACCTCACCTTTTTTCGAGAGAGTTTTGGAAAGAGATTTTCTGCCTTCCTTAATGGTTTTGACATTGCAAAAAGAAGTAGCTGAAAAGATTTCTATTGAGAAGGGTAAAAACAACTCATTGGGGGTTCTGGCTCATCTTTGTGCGGAAAAAATAACTTTAGAAAAGATTTTTCCACCTCATTTTTTCTATCCTCAGCCGAAAGTTTCTTCGGCCCTGCTTTTGATTTCAGGCTTAGAATATCCTCAAGGAATAAAAATAAAGGAAGCGAGAAAAATCATTCAGGCCGGTTTTTCCGCTAGAAGAAGAAAGTTGATAGGAAATTTCAAACGAACTTTCCCTTTGAGATTGGAAGAAATAGAATTAGCCTGGAAAGAATTAGGAATATCGGACTTAGCTAGAGCAGAGGAACTAGGAAGCAAAGAGTGGCTCCAGCTTATAAAGTTTTTGAGTAAGAAATAAATTGATTTTGTTTACTTTTTCTTTGTCACCATCTGTTTCGAGATGTTTAGCAGAATGCCCATGCCGGCCAAAGCTAGTATCAAAGCCGATCCTCCATAACTTACAAATGGGAGAGGAATTCCCGTTAAGGGAATAAGGCCTGAAATAGCGGAAATATTGATGAGAGCTTGAAAAACAAACCAAGTGGTAAACCCGATAGCCAATAGTCTTCCAAAACAGTCAGGTGCTCTTGAGGAAATCACAAAACCTCTCCAAGCTAGAATTAAAAAGAAAAAAACCAAGATAGAAGCGCCAACTAATCCGGTTTCTTCGCTCAGGATAGCAAAAATCGAGTCGCCAACCGGTTCCGGTAAGTAATGAAATTTTTGTCTGCCATGCCCTAGCCCCAGACCAGTGGTTCCGCCTGATCCGATAGCGATCAAGGCTTGATTAATTTGATAACTTTTGTTTTGAGTATCAGATGAAGGGTCAAGGAAAACAGTGATACGATCCATTCTGTAGGGGGCAATCAAAATCAGAACCCAAAGAGCCAGGCCACCAAGAACCCCTAAAGCCAAAAAATAGAAAAGCCGAGCTCCGCTTAAAAAATAAATAGCACAAGCAGTAATAACGGTAATGAGAAAAGTCCCCATATCAGGTTGCATCATTGTTAAAAAGCCTATTATTCCAATAATTACAATAAAACCGAAAAACCCCTTGAGGGATTCATTGTTTCCTTGGTGAGAGGACAGCCAAGCGGAAAGATAAATAATTAAAGACAGCTTACATAGTTCTGTTGGTTGAAAGGATAATCCCCAGAAAGTGATCCAACGTTGGGCGCCTTTAAAACTTGTGCCAATTCCTGGGAAAAGAACGATGGCGAGAAGAAAAATAGAAACCAGCATCAAAGGGAAAGCTATTTTTTTCCATTTGTGATAATCTATTCCTTGAAAAAACAGCCAAATAACAGCACCGGGGAGAAAGCCCAAAGTAAGTTGGTGAGTGAAAAAATAATAAGGCTCATCGTAAACTAGCATAGAGCGAGCAATACCGGCAGAGGCAATAATAACCAGACCACAGACCACTAAAAGAGTGGTTACGGCGATAAGAATAGCGTCGGAACGACTCCTTCTTCTACATTGCTGATTTTTGGTGTTTCTGACGGGAATTTGCATCGGGAAAATCAAAAATTAAATTTGACAAAAAACAAGCCTAAAATTAAATTACATAGTAGAGTATACAACATAAAGATGATAAACTAAATTTAAATCGAATAAAAATTAATTACAAAAATGATTTCAACACCAATAATTATTGTAGGGGCTCTTGTGCTGGTAGCAGTTTTCGTTATCGGTCTTTATAATTCTCTGATTAGACTGAAAAATAAAACGGAAGAAGCGTGGTCCGATATAGATGTTCAGCTGAAGAGGAGATACGATTTAATCCCCAATCTAGTCTCTACGGTTAAAGGCTATGCCAAGCATGAATCGACGACTTTCGAACAAGTGACCAAATCAAGAAGCGAAGCTATGCAATCAAAAAGTCCGGCAGATAAGGCGGAGGCGGAAAATATGTTGACAGAGACTCTTAAAAGCTTGTTTGCAGTAGCGGAAAGTTACCCCGATCTTAAGGCTAACCAAAATTTTATTGATTTACAGAACCAGCTTAGTCAGTTAGAGGAAGCTATTCAGAATTCGAGAAGATACTATAACGGCAATGTTAGAGATTTCAATATAAAGATAGAATCTTTCCCGAACAATGTTATGGCGTCGTCTTTAGGTTTTAAAAAGTTTGATTATTTTGAGGTGGCAGAATCCAAAGAAAGAGAAAATGTAAAAGTAGAGTTTTAGTTTTTTAATTAATTATAATTTAATCACCCATGTCAACCAAAAAAACAGAAGAAAAAGAAGTCCAGGTCGTAGAAGAAAAAAAAGAGGAAAAAAGCGAAGGCTTTTCCGCTAAAGATATTGAGGAAAACAAAGCGATAACCTTCCTCAGCTATTTGGGAGTTTTGGCTCTAGTGCCGCTTCTCGCTAAAAAAGAAAGTAAATTTGCTCAATTTCATGCCAAGCAGGGAACAGTGCTTTTTATTATTTGGTTTATAGTTTCCTGGGTTTCCGGTATGGTGCCTTTTATGGGCAAGGCTTTAGTGCTGCCAATCATTTCTATTTTCGGCATAGTCCTAACCATTATGGGTTTGATTAACGTCGCCAATGGAGAGAAAAAAGAATTGCCTGTTATAGGAGAGTGGGCTAAGAAAATAAAACTTTAAATAAAAAATGATCGAAACAGAGGAAGATGTTCAAGTCTCTGAGCAAAAGGATTCAAGAATCAGTTCGATCCTGAATTTTTTTACTGTCTTTATTCTAATCTCAGTTTTAATAGGGGTTTCTTTTGTTATTTATAAAAGAGAAAATTCAGAAATTAAAGAAAAAGTTGAAAATAAAGAGCCTATGACACTTCTGGAACTAACGACAGCCCCAGAGAATAATCCCGATTTAAAACCCAATCCCGAATTAACGGCTCTAACTACGGCACCGGAAAGCATGGCTCAAAATGAATCTTCGGTTATGGACATGGAAAGACTGACGGCACCTCAAAGTAATTAATCAATAAATTGTAATGAGTAAGCTTTTAAAATGAAAAAAATAAAAAATGTAAAGTATCTGTTTCTTTTAGTTAGCTTTTTAGTTTTTGCTATAGGCTTTCATTTTTTAAAGGCGGCTACTTACAATTTCGAAGGTTTTATGTGGATGGGTAACAACTCTTATGGGGATAGAACTGAAGGGGATGCAACTATCGGGATGATTTCGGTGCGGGGAAAAACTCTTGATAATCAAGACTATGGGATGATTCTAAATGAAAGCTTGGACGGTGGATTCACTAGGTTAATTACGGGGGATGCCTGGATAGGGATAGGAGGTAAAAACGGTCAATTCAAAAATTTTAAAGAGGATAACAGCAATATCAATAATAGTGTCTCTGTTAGTAACAATACATCTTCTTTGGGTTGGGTTAGGTTTAATCAAGGGATTCCAGAGAGTGGTTGTTTTAATGCTGGCGATTGTCATTCAGTAAGGTGGAATAAAAAAACCGGATCTTCCGGGGGCAGCCTAGAGGGATATCTTTCCGGCTGGGCTAAATTTTCCATCGGGATACAAAGTGGAGATTCGGTAAATTGGGCTAACATTTCGGTTGAAAACCGAACTTCCCCTTTAACATATCCTGAAGTCTGGGTTCACTTTAAAGCCCCTTCGAATACCAGCAACTATTCTTGCGACATTAAAAATGATCAACACAACTATGTTTGCGTTGACAATCTCGGTAAGTTAAGTGGTTTTGCCTGGTCTTCCGGTACTGAATCTCAAACTTTTTCCTCTAATCCCGGATTCGGTTGGTTGGGCTTTAATCAGGACAAAGACGGTCAGAATTTGGCATATATAACTAATTCGGGCGGAACCGCTTCTAGCCTTTCCAGATTTTGTTCGACCAGAATGTCCTCCTCTTCGGATATGTTATGTAAGAAAGTGGGAGACACAGTCAAAAGTTTTAATTTCTCCGCTTATTATCAAGATTCATCTATTGAGGTCTCTTCAGTTAATCGAGACGGTCATTTTCGATGGAAATGTAGTGGAGACTCCTCGGAAGCTTACAAATACGGAGAAAATATTACTTGTGATTACAGTAAAGCCGGGACTTTTATCCCTAGCTTAGAGATAGAAGATAGTAGCACTAATACTTGGGTTGAGTGTAATAAGCAAGCGATAGCCAGTGTAGTTGACACCTCAGAATGTATGGTACTAGTAAGAAAAGCCGATGCCACCAGTGAAGACGAATTCTTACAGGAAATTAATCTTGGAAAAGATGATTTAGCGGAGGCAAAAATAATTCGAAAATGCCTGGAAACCGGAAGTCCCGTTTGGACGACTAATGGAAGCATAAGTTTTACCGGTAATGATACAATAAAATTCCGACTTTCGGATAGCGCTGCAGTAACAACTGTTTCGGCTGTAATAGGAGGAACTACTTGTTCACAGGCTCAAATAAACACCAAGGACTATGTTGAGTGGAGATAGGAGATAATTGATATCTAAAAATTTTTAAAATAAAAAATTGAAGATTGGAAATAAAAAAATTTGGATAATTGTTTTCTGTGGGCTGGCTCTTGTGGGTTTTGCTAAGGCTTCAGAGTCTTCAAAGAATGGCTTTTTTTGGATTGGAAACAACACTTATGACAACAAGGAGGAAGGTGATGCCACTATTGGCATGATAAAAGTAAGTGGGAGTGATTTTGGAATAAAAATTGAAAAAGAAAATCAGCAAGGGCAATCCCTTTCGGGATCTGCTTGGATGGGGGTAGGCTCATTGAACGATAAAGTTAAAGATTTTTCTAATCAGGGAGATTTTCCATCTCTTGGTTGGCTTAGATTTAATAAGGGTTTTCCTGATTTTTGCGGAGAGGGGAAAGACTGTCGATCAGCTAGCTGGCAGAGAAAGTCGGGAGCTTCCAATGATAGTCTCGAGGGATATCTCACTGGTTGGGCTAAATTTGAGGTAGGCAAAAATGGTGACGGCGGAGATTATCCGGAAACTTGGCTTTACTTTAAAGCCCCTTCTGACTCGAAAAATTACAAATGCAATCTTGCGGACTCCTCTTTGCTTAGAGGAAAGGACTATTATGCCTGCACTAACGACAAAGGTTATCTTTTTGGCTATGCTTGGTCATCTGACACTAAGGCAAAAAGCATAAAAGATAATTCCGGTTTCGGCTGGGTGAATATTCCCGGAATATCTTTTAATAACTGCGAGGAGAACGGAATCTGTAATTTGAATTGCCCTTATGATCCTGATTGTAATAACTCCTTTGATCCTTCAATAAACAATCCCCAAGATGTTATAGCTGAAGGCTCCTGTAATCTTATTAAGACGTATCCGGCAAATTCATCCTCTGTGGAAATTTCCACCCCGGTGAGATATCAGATAAATGTGATAGGCGGGAATGATCCGGAGGAGGTTTTTTATAAATGTAGTGAAACTGATCTGGAGCAAAAATCCGGTTCCGGTAGGCAAGTCAATTATGAATGCAAGGGATATTCAGCTGCTTCAACTAATTACGTTGCCTCTGCTCGTTATACCTACAAAGATCAAGACGGCAATATAAAAAACAAAGACTGCAATAATAAAATTTCCATTGTTACTAAAGGAGTGAGCGGTAGCTGTAATTGTAATATTTTTATCAGAAAGGCGAATACTTCGGGAGAGGAGGACAATAGTTGGAAGCAATATCTTAAACTTAACAAAGAGAGTGAAGAAGTTGAGGCCAAAGTAGAGGCGGAAGGGGGCGGTTGTAGTGAAGGTAAACCCGGTTGGAATGTAACCAACATTTCAAAAATTGATTATTTTGGCAAATCAGCTAAGTTTGTTTTGAAAGAAGGGGTCATCGATTCTTCTGTGTTCGCCTCGATAAAGAGTAAAGACGGTGACGATATTAAATGTTCCTCAGCCGAAATAGAAGTCAAAGAAGTGATGAATTGGAGATAAATAAATAAGTAACTTTTTAATTTAAACTAATGAAACTAAAATCAGGAGTATATCTAATCGGAATGCTTTTTTTGGGTGTGGTGATGGGATTGTCTATCAAGATGGCTTCCGCTTGGGTTGATCCGGTGGATTCTCAAAACATCTTCGCTCCACTCAACACTTCCTCTGTCGGTCAATCGAAACTGGGAGGACTGGTGCTGAATTTAGGCAATGCCACTTACGGTCTAATCGTAAGATATGGTTTTGTCGGTATTGGCACCGACAAGCCAACGGTAGCTTTGGAAGTGGCGGGAGATATCAAGGGAAATAATTTGGATAATGCTGATAAAATAAGGACCAACCAACTTTGCTTTACTAAACAAGGGACGATTGAGGATTGTCGAAGCGAGTGGCCCAAGATTGGAGCAGAAACTTATTGGGAATACAATACAAATACAGATTACTGGGGTACTTGGGGTGCTTATGATTTAGTTGCTATACGCCCCGATGGAAGTAGAACTTTTTTAAATGAAGATTGCTTATGTAATTACAATGGATATCTTAGTTATGTTCTTGCTAGATCGGAAAGACTATATAGTTGTACATGGGGGTATACTAGCAAAGGAGGGGGAGCTCCAGGTTTGGATAAAAATTATTCTTGTGCCGAATCTTGCTCGTCATATCAAATGGGCTTAGAACCGGCGTTATGTCATCGTACGCACACTATGCCACCCTCCGTTTTGAATTATTAAAGACTTAAAAACGTATAAAAAATAATTTTAATAAATTTAAATTTAACTTCCATGCAAAACAAAACAAAAATCGTTCTCATCGTTGGCGGATTGGTGCTGATTGTCACTCTGATGGCAGTACTGTTCATGACAAAGCCATCTTCCCCTGCCAATCCCAGTGCTAATTCTCAATCACCTCAAATAAAAACTCCAGTGGCAGACGGCATGCCTCAGCCTATAGGTGAAGAGCCCAGACAAATTATGGGAACAGTGGAAAAAATCAGTGGCAATGTGGTAACCGTCAAACAATTGGCTTCGGTAGACTTAAGATATGAAATCAAAAAAGAAGAAATCGGTTCATATACGACCTTAGCTGTCAATGATAGTTTTGATGAAGCCAAGTATCAAGAAATGATGAAAGAAATGCCCGGATTGTCAGAGGATCAAGTTAGTCCGACTACTGAAAGAACGGCAGCCGAAATGGAGGCTAACACTAAAAAAATGGAAGAATTACAAAACAAAGTAATGACCGATCCCACTCTCCAAGCCTATTCTGAAGAAACTGCCGATTGGTCAAAAATTAAAGTGGGAGACAAAATCGCAGTTGATGTTAATTCTGAAGGAAAAAAAGTAACTATCTTTCCCGCCGATTTTAATTTCGGTTTCGAGGGAATGGAGGAATAGAAACAATTTTAGAACCTATTGACTATCTAAAAAGAGATGTTTAAATGATAAAAATAGTTCAATAATTTTCTACAATGACTAAAGAATTAGAAAAAAAACTAACTGTTCTGAAAGATAATCACGATTTGGTTAGGAGAAAATATTGTGTAAAAAATATTGGTATTTTCGGATCTTTTAGTACTGGTAAATCTCATTCCAAGAGTGATGTTGATGTTTTGGTAGATTTTAAATCACCAATAAGTCTTTTTGAATTCTTAGAATTAGAAGAATTTTTGAGTAAAGCGATGAAAAGGAAAGTTGATTTGGTTTCCAAGAAAGGATTGAAAAAAGCAATTAGGAAAGATGTCTTAAACCAAACTGTCTATGCTTAAAAAAGATAAAATCAGAAATATAGATTTGTATTTGGACGACATTAAAAGATCGATTAAAAGAATAGAAAAATATACGGAAAAGATTTCTTTTGCTCAATTTTCGGAAAACGAAATGCTGGTGGATGCTGTTGTTCGTAATTTTGAAGTTATTGGTGAAGCAACGGGAAAAATTTCGGATGAGATTAAGAAAAAAAATCCTGAAATTCCATGGAAAAAAATAATTGGCATCAGAAACAAACTGATTCACGAATATTTTGATCAAGATTTGGAAACAATCTGGCAAACTATCAAAAAAGATTTGCCGGAATTCAAAGCAAAGATAAAAACTCTAAGTAAATAGTTTTTCCAGCTGTCTCACAACAATGGTGGACAGTAGGGCGA
>CAZRPR010000013.1:0-5007 GCA_964602125.1 uncultured Candidatus Saccharibacteria bacterium | reverse complement strand
CTCTAAGTAAATAGTTTTTCCAGCTGTCTCACAACAATGGTGGACAGTAGGGCGATTCCTAGACCGATGATTGAGGAGACCATTATATTTTTGGCTGACTTGGCTCTCGATTCGTCGCCGGCTGAACCCATGTGCATAATACCACCGATAACAATACCAATAAGAGCGATAATCCCGACAATACTGAAGAGAAAAGTAATCATACGAGTAATCATAAGTTTGGCTCCCGTTCCACAGGCAGTAGCTCCGGTCCAGCCGAGAGCACAACCCACTTCGTTAATAATAGTTTTGGAACCGATAACAATAGCAAAGCCTAAGCAGGCGCCGATCAAAGTCTTTTTGGCTTTTTCCATCAGTTCAATATTGGCTCCGGAAAATAAGTAAAAAAGACCGGCAATAATTATCACAACGACTGTGACTCCGACCACTATCAGCATAAGATTATCGGTCATTTTCAAAATACCTTCACGAATAGTTTTAAAGGGAAGTGGATTTTCAAAAGCCAAAGCCGAATTTACAAAGACTATGGAAAATAAAGAGATAAAGCTCAGAGAGAAAAGATTTTTTTTAAAGAAAGACATTTTTTACTATTAAAATTTATTCTATTTTTTTAATATCTACTCCGATTGATTGAAGTCGGGCATCTATTTGGGCGTAGCCCCTTTCTATCTGGTAAATATTAT
This sequence comes from uncultured Candidatus Saccharibacteria bacterium, assembly GCA_964602125.1. Taxonomy (GTDB): domain Bacteria; phylum Patescibacteriota; class Minisyncoccia; order CAIUEV01; family CAIUEV01; genus CAIUEV01. Next base: position 4,324 of record CAZRPR010000013.1, on the reverse strand, counting down.
CAATCAAAGTTTCACCTTCCGCAATGGAGCCGGCTAAAACTAAAGCCATACCTGCTCGAATGTCAGGACTGGCCAATCTTTTGCCGACTAAACTGGTTGGACCGTTAATGACAACTCGATGAGGATCGCACATGATTATTTTGGCACCCATTTGAGAGAGGGCGTCAGTGAAAAACAAGCGGCCGTCAAAAATAGGATCGTGAATCAAGCTCAAGCCTTCCGCTTGAGTGGCTAAAACGGTATAAGGAGGCTGAATATCGGTGGCAAAACCGGGATATTCATGGGTGATAATATTGCTACCCGATAATTTTTTGTAAGGCAGACAAGTAACATAGTTTTTACCTATATCCAACTTAACTCCCGATTTGAGAAGCACGGTAGTAAGAGCTTCTATGGTTTTGGGGTCGCATTTGGTCACTTTAATTTTAGCTTTATGTAAAGCTCCCAAAATCAAGAAAGTAGCCGCCTCAATGCGATCAGGAATAATTTCGGTGGTTCCGCCTCGAATTTTCTTAACCCCTTCAATAGTTATTTCGGGCGTCCCCGCTCCCTCGATCTTAGCTCCGCATTGATTTAAAAATTCAGCTAAGGCAACAATCTCAGGCTCCAGGGCAGAGTTTCGAAGAACAGTTTTTCCCTTGGCTAAAACTCCAGCAATCATCAAGGCTTCAGTGGCGGTGACACTAATGCGCGGAAAGAAAAATTCTCCACCCGGTAACCTTCCTTTGCAAGTCATTTTGATAGTATCTTTTCCTCCGAGACTGATTTTGGCTCCCATTTTTTCAAAACCTTCCAAGAACAAATCGACTGGTCTTTTTCCCAGCACACAGCCACCCGGATGGTAAAAGCTGACTTGGCCGAAGCGAGAGAGTAAAGCTCCTGCCAACAAAATCGAAGTTCTGATAGTTTTTGATTTTTCCGGATCCAACGCCGTCGTTTTTATGTGGCGGGCATTTATTTTCAAAGTATCTTTTTCCCGATGCAATTCAACTCCTAAAAGAGAAAGCAGTTCTTCTTTTCTTTTAATATCTTCTATCTGCGGGATGTTGTTGATGATAATTTTCTCTTCTGTTAAGACGGAAGCAGCTAAGACTTTCAGGGCGTGATTTTTAGCTCCTTTAACAGCGATTTCTCCACCAACACGGGAAGATTTTTTGATTAAAAATTTCCAATTGGATGCCTCCATCTTATTTTTTAAAAATTAAACTTGTTTTTCCGCTCCATCGGTCGTTACTCTTCCGCCTTGCCACTGACCGCGATAAATGTTTGTTTTGCCGTTAACTTCATGAAAAGTGATATGCACGATTCTGGCTCCCATGGCGATTTTGATTTTTTGTCCTCCTAAATTGCAAAGAGCAAAAGAAAGTTTTCCACAGTAGCCCGGAGAAACGGCACCGTTAAAAAGAGCCAATCCGGAGCGGAAAAGAGTAGTTCTAGAAACGATAAAAGCCGTTAAATCTAAAGGTAAATTAACCGTTTCTGCCGTTGTGATCAAATAGTATTTACCGGGGTTAAACTCGAAAAAAGTTTCTTCTTTTTCCGGGTCAAACTCGGCAATTTTTTTGGCTTGGGGGGTATCTCGATTTTCCAAACCCAAAAAGCCTTCACCTTCCAACTCATAAATTTCTCCCAAGCGTAAATCGAAGCCCGTTCCCTCCGGGTTGGTTCTTTCTCGCTCGCACAAATTATCCACCAAACTTTCTTTTTCCACTCTTTCGAGCAATTTATCAACACCTAAAATCATTTTTTTTAGTTTAATTCTTTATCTCTATTTCAACTTTTTTCTTTTGATTCGTCAAAATTTTGACCAGACACTTTTTGTTTAGTAGATTCTAAGAGTATAAGATGAATAAAATCAATTTTATGAAAAAAGAAGGAGTAAAAAAATGGCAGGTGGTAATTGGTATGGAAGTGCATGTACAGCCGAAGACTCGTAGTAAAATGTTTTGTCGTTGCACCAATGATCCTTTTTGCAAAGACCCCAACATTCATACTTGCCCCGTCTGTTTGGGATTACCGGGCAGTTTGCCGGTGGCCAACGAAGAGGCGATAAAACAAATTATTCTTTTTGGCCTAGCTTTGGATTGTCAAATTGCCAAATACAGTTCTTTTGATCGCAAGAGCTATTTCTATCCTGACTTGCCTAAAGGTTATCAAATAAGTCAATATAAAGATCCATTTTGTCAAAATGGCAAACTTGAAATTGATGGTCAAAAAGTAGCTATAAACAGGATTCATCTCGAAGAAGACGCGGGCAAGAATTTTCATCCAGAGGGAGAAAATTACGCTTTAGTAGACCTTAATCGGGCGGGAGTACCCCTGATTGAGCTGGTAACGGAGCCGGACGTTAAGGATTCGGTTCAGGCCAGAAAATTTTGTCAGGAACTGCAGTTGATTTTACGTTATTTAAACATTTCTGACGCCGACATGGAAAAGGGCCAGATGCGCTGTGAAGCCAATATATCTCTCTCCCCCGAAGGAGCTACCGGTAAAGAAAGACTGAGTGGCACAAAAGTGGAAGTGAAAAATCTTAATTCTTTTAAGGCAGTCGAAAGAAGCATTGAATTCGAGATTAAACGTCAAACTAAAATCTTGAACCGAGGAGAAAAAGTGGTGGCGGAAACTCGTGGTTGGAACGAGACCAAACAAGCAACGGTTTCCCAAAGAAACAAAGAGGAAGCGAGTGAGTACCGTTATTTTCCCGAGCCTGATTTACCACCCGTATTCATCGAGGAGACGCAAGTGGAATGTTTGCGTCGAGAATTACGAGAGTTACCGGCCGGTTTCAGAGAGCGATTAAAGAAAGAATACGCGATTTCCGCTGAAGCCGTTGATTTTTTTGTTTCAAACAAAGATTACGGCGAATATTTTGAGGAGGTGGTCAGTGAGATTGTTGAGTGGTGGAACTGTGCGGCGGAGAAAGAAAGAGTGCCGGCCAGCGAACTGTATCAGCTTTCTGCCAACTATATTTTGACGGAAATCAAAAAATATCTGACGGAAGAAAAGGTAGAGATTAAAGATATTAAGTGCTCCGCTGAAAATTTGGCTGAGTTGATAGTAATGCTGAAGCAAAGCAAGGTGAATTCTTCTGCCGGCCAAAGGATTTTGTCGCAGATGCTTCGAAAAGGTGGCGACCCTTCTCAAATAGCGGAGGAACTCGATTTGGTCCAAATATCCGATGCCGGAGCCATAGAGGGGGAGGTGGATAAAGTTATTGCTGAGAACGAAAAAGCCTTTCTGGACCTAAAGGAAGGCAAATCGAAGACCCTTCAGTTTTTGATTGGGCAAGTGATGAAGGAAACCCGAGGCAAGGCCAATCCGAAATCAGTCGAGGAAATTATTGTGAAAAAGGCGGGTGGATAGTTCTTTTTAGGGGGTAAAAATTTTACAAGATTTTTATCTCGCATTATACAATTAAGATACGTTTAAACTTAAATTTAATTTTTTCCATGCTATCGATCAGACTATCCCGAGTGGGCAAAACCAATTATCCATTTTTTCGCGTTGTGGTGATGGACCGCCGAAAATCCGCCAAAGGCCGAGCCTTGGAGGTTTTAGGTTCCGTTAACCCACATAAAAAGGAAATAATCTTAAAAAACGACAGGATTTTACATTGGATTTCCGTAGGAGCCCAGGCTTCTGACACGGTGCATAATATATTGGTTAGTAAGAAAGTAATTGAAGGCAAGAAACTGGTTAAGAAAATAAAGTCCAAAAAGAAAGGTGAGACAGCGGAAGCAGAAGCTCCGGTTGTCGCCCCTGTAGTACCCGCGGCTCCAGTAGTCACTGAAGAAGCTCCTGTTGCAGTCGCTGAAGAAACTCCTGAAGTCACTTCGACTCCAGAATCATCTCCAGCCGCAGAACCGGCGGTTGCCCCCGTAGAAGAACAAAAAACGGAAGAGAAAGCAGAAGAAAGCCTATCGGCTGTTGAAAGTGGAAAGTTGAAAGATGAAGGAAAGAACACGGAAATTGTTAGTAAAGAAGAAGAAACTAAAGAAGTAGAAGTAGTTAAAGGTAGTGACGTATTGCATACGTCCAATGAAAAAAAAGAGAATCAAACAGTTTAAAATAAACTAAAAATGTCAAAAGTACGTGTCCGAATAGCTCCATCACCGACCGGTCTTTTTCATTTGGGAAGTCTCCGTACGGCTTTGACGAATTATTTATTTGCGCGCAAGCATAACGGAGTTTTTATTGTGCGAGTGGAAGATACGGATCAGGCACGTTTGGTGCCGGCAGCTATTCCCGATATGCTCCAAAGCCTGGCTTGGGTCGGTATTAAAATCGACGAAGGGGTGGTGGGCATAGCAGGGGCTGTTGAAAG
>CAZRPR010000012.1:4293-25008 GCA_964602125.1 uncultured Candidatus Saccharibacteria bacterium | reverse complement strand
TTTAACTGGGAATTTTAATCAAATGAATAAGGGTTCGTCAAATTTTCCAACTTTATAAACTTTATAACTTTACAAACTTTTTAACTTTCCAACTTTACAAACTTTACAAACTTTATAACTTTATAAACTTCATGCCTATTATAGATCTTATCGCTCGTAAAAAATTTGAAGATTATTTAGTCGGCTTAACTGACAAAATCAATGGCTTTCCCAAGTCCCAAAAGTTTCGATTGGCAGACAAAATTTTGCAAACGGCCTTTGAGGTGATGGATGACATTATTGAGATTCAATTTACCAAAAAAGATGAAAGAGAAGAATTGTTCCGTAAATTTAACTTACATCGGGAAAGATTAAAACAATATCAGCGTATCGCTTGGCGAAAGAAATTTATTTCTCATCGGGCTTTGCTTTTCCAAGAAAATCAAATAGAGGAAGTTGGACGGATGATTTCCTCTCTTTGCCGGCCATCTTCCAGCTCTGAATAAATTTTTTGATTCCTTCTTGATTCCCGGCAGTCAGAAGTTCATGGAAAATTCCTTTGCGAAGATAGGCGCTTTCACTGTGCTCGCAGTGAGCCAGCCAAGAGGTAATCGACATCAGAACCTCCTTTTCCGTCAATTCGTTTTGAAGGAACGCCTTCCTCATTTTCTTGAGCTTCTTTTTAAACAACTGTCTGTTGCTTTTTCGGAGACGACATCGATCTTTAAAAATCACGAAACCCAAAAAATCAATGCCTTGTCTTAGGGGAAAGATGCGTTGCTTCTTGGGATGAAGCTCCAGAAAAAGCTCCTCTCGGAGAAAAAATTCGATTTTCTTCTTTGCTTCTCCCAAGTATTTTTTATCGGGATGTAAGATGACAAAATCATCGACATAACGAATATAAAAGCGTATTTTGAGGTGATGCTTAGCGTATTGGTCCAGCTCATTGAGATAAACATTAACAAAGAGCTGAGAGGTTAAATTACCAATGGGAATGCCCCGAGGCCGGTCTTTAATAAAATGTGAATCGACATCGAAAAGATGATTAAACTCGTCATCGCTCTGAAAAGAGTTAATAATAAGTTCTACTACTTGCATCAGTTTTTTGTCTCCAATTTTTTTTGCCAGTAATTTCTTGAGGATTCCGTGGTTGAGAGAGGGAAAACACTTTGAGACATCGCATTTAAGACAGTAAGCATTAGCTGGGGTTTTTCTCAAAAAATCTTGCAGGCGGGCAATTGCCCGGTGAGTGCCTTTGTCATTTCGATTGGCAAAAGAATCAAAAATGAATTTACAATTAAAAATCGGTTCCAGTATTTGATAAATGGCATGGTGAACGATCCTATCGCAGAAAGGAGCGGCACTAATAGTTCTTTCTTTCGGTTCAAAAACCTTGAAAGTTTTGTATTTTCCGTGATGATAATTTTCCGATTGCAAATTTTTCTGAAGGCGAAGCAAATTCAAGGCTAAGTTTTTTTCAAAACGAATAGTCGGTCTCTTGAAGCGTTTCTTGTTGGAAGCACCTACAAAAGCCTCAACTAAATTATTTAAAACGACAAACTGAGAGAACAAATGTTTAAATGTTTTTATTTTATTCTAATTTTTTTGCAAAACCTCCTCGATGATTTCTTTGAGTAAGGGTAAGTCGTCTTGGCAAGTCTTCCAAACCAAAGACTTGTCAACCTTGTGGTAACTGTGGGAAATTATATTTCTCATACCGATGATTTTTTTGTAAGGAATTTGTGAGTTTTTTCTAATAAAACTGTCACTCAGATTTTTTAAATGAATTCCAATAACACAAAACTGCATCACCACGGCATCAAAAGTAAGCTCGTCGTTCAAAAATTTTTCTCGACTGCCTAGCTTTATATATTTCTCAATCTTTTCGATAGAGTCCCTGATATTCAGCAGATGGAGTCTATCTCTTTTGGTAGATCGTTTGAGCATTAGATAAAATTTCTTTTTTAATATACTTATCCAGACCGTTTTTCGTTACTAAATCAATTTTCTTTTCAACAAATTTTTTCATATTTTCTTGGATTTCTACCAATTCGAAAAGACCGATTTTTGCTTTAGGCGTAAATTCTATTAAAACATCAACATCGCTTTTCTGATTAGGTTTTCCCGAGGCGTAAGATCCAAAAAGAGAAACCTTGTAGAAATTCTTTTTATAGGGATCTTTTTTGATAGCCTCCCTGATTTTTTGGGTGATAATTTTTTTCACTTCAGTTTTCGGCATAGTTTCTTGTATAGTTTATAAAAACACTATTTATTTTGTAGCAAGAATTTATGAATATTCCAAGTTTCCGCATTTTTTATTTTTGTATAAAAATAGCAATAGGAGGATCAGGGATTAGACAAAAGCGCTTTTCTGCGCGGGGGCAATTGGGACAATGGGGTCAACACGGGCATGTTCACGCTCAATTTGAACAATTCGCCGTCGAACTCCAACACCAACATTGGTTTCCGTTGCGCCCTTTCCCCGAAGTTTTTTATGGAGCAACGCAGATTTTTTGCGAACCCTTCCAGCTGTGTTGTCTGGGTCAGATTCGTTTTTTCAAGGAAAAACGAAGTGAGAACCAAAAAACTACTTTGTTTAATCGCCTTTCCGCAAGACAGCGGAAAAACAATGGACATCGCCGGACCGTTTTGGTAACGCCTAAAAAACGCGAAGAATCGGTCCGGAGGAGAATGGAAAAAATTTCCTCCCTTCAGATGAAGGGAGGTGGCGAGGAGTCATACGACGAGACGGAGGGTTCTGAAAAATTAGTAAAAATGATTATTTTGTTTTAAGTTAGACAAAACATGAGCAAAATAATCAACAATAAAATCCGGAAGGAGAATCGGAGAAAACTGAGAAAAAATATGACTGAGGCAGAAGCGATTCTTTGGTCAAAATTAAAAAGCAAACAAATTAATGGCTATCGGTTTTGTCGTCAAACAAGTGTAAAAAATTTCATCATTGATTTTTATTGCTCAAAACTAAAATTAGCCATAGAAGTTGATGGAGATTTACATTATTTAACAGAAGAAACTATCCGATATGATAAAAGAAGACAAAAAGAAATTGAGAAACTGGGAATTAAATTTTTACGGTTTACTAATATAGAAATATATAAAAATTTAAATGGGGTTCTAATAACAATAGAAAATATTGCCAAGCCAAAAGATTCAGATTTTTAAGCCTTAGGTATCAGAACCCCTCCCCCCTTCGGGGTACTCCCCTTCATCTGAAGGGGAGGAAAAATTTCCCCCCTTTCTGCCTTCATCAAAAAACTCTGACCCTTCCTACTTTCCCCTTTTAACTTTTGACTTTCCCCCTTCCCTCTTCCTCTCTTTTACGCGTTTCCAATGATTTTGCTTTTTTTGCTGAAATTATTACTTAGGATGTCGGCAAACACTTCTTCCGCTTCACTTTCCTTAAGCGTTTTACCGCCCAGACCAAAAACGTAGCTTTGTACTTTTTGATCGGCTATGCGATCCTCATTAAAAAGAGACTGACAAACTTCTGAGAAAAGTGGAGGTTGACTGCCGAAGCTGAAAGTTCGATCCAGCACGGCGATGCGAGGAATATTTTTAAGGGCTTTCCGCATTTTTGCGTAGGGGAAAGGTCTGAAGAGTTTTACCTTGATTACTCCAACATTATAGCCCTCCTCTTCTTTCAATTTTTTCGCCATTGCTTTGAGGGCTCCAGCACTTGATCCGAGTACCACAACGGCGGCTTCGGTCTGATCGTTAATTTGGAAAAGCTCAAGCTCCGAAAAGTCCCGACCGGTAATTTTTTTCATTTCTTCGGCTAGTTCGCTATAGACTTTTCTTGCCCCTTCCATAGCTTCCCATTGATCGACTTTGATAGACAGATAGTCTTTGGGCATCACTAAAGGACCGAAAGTGGATTTTTTCTTTGGGTTAAGTAAAGAATGGGGATAGTGGTATTCACCGATGAATTTTTTGACTCGGGAGTCTTCGATTTTTTCCAAGCGTTCCAGCAGGTGGGAGGTCTCAAAACCGTCTTGCACGACGATGACGGGGAGGAGAACTCGTTCGTCTTCTGCCAGGCGGACGGCGAGGATAGTGTGGTCGTAAACTTCTTGGGCCGATTCACTGAAGATTTGGAGGAAGCCGCTATCTCTGACGCCCATCACGTCTCCGTGATCGCAGTGAATGTTGATGGGGGCGGAAAGCGTTCGACTGGCGACGTTTAGGACGATGGGCAATCGCATGCCCGAGGCGATGTTTAGCATTTCAAACATATAGGCGAGGCCAACTGAGGAAGTGGCCGTCATGGCGCGAACGCCGGAAGCGGCTGCTCCGATGGCCATGCTCATAACAGAATGCTCGGATTCGGCGGTGATGATCTCGCTGGATACGGCACCGGAAGCGACCAAAGAGGCGAATTTTTCCACGATGGGAGTCTGCGGAGTAATGGGGTAAATTGGCACCACTCCCGGTTCGATTTGTCGCATAGCTTCAGCTACCGCTTCTCCTCCCGTTAGGGCTTCATATTGGGAAATCTGTTTAAAATAGGACATGTTTGAGATTTAAGTTTCAATTTTTATTTCTTTTTCATACTAATGGCTTGCACGGGACATTCGACGGCGCAGACGGAACAGCCCTTACAGTAATCGGCATTTACTTTAACGTCTTTGCCGTTGGACATTATTTCGATACAGCCTTCCGGGCAGAAAATAACGCACTGATGACATTTAATGCATTTTTTAGGGTCAACACAGGCCACCAGAGCGGACCAATTGCCTGTTTTGTTTTCTTGGCTGTTTCCCCCCTCTTCGATTAGTCCACCTGGTTTTTTGTTTGTTTTATGGTTGGGCATGGCAAAAGATTAGACTAACAATTTCAGGTAAATCATAGTAGTTAAAAACAAACAAGCCAAAAAAAGAATGACTAGATAGATTTTTTTGCCTCCGGTTCCCTTCTCGATTAAATAGAGAAAATCTTTCTCAGGGGGCTTTCGTAGGAAAGTCAAGCCACTAAAAATCAGCAGCAACCAGTTCAGAAAAAAGAGCAAAGTGCTTTCGGAAAAATAGATCAGATGGCCAACGGAGATGCAAGCTAGTCCACTTAAAACAGTGCCAATGGCTTGTCTATCTTTTTTTAATTTGAAAAAAGTGTAAAGACCGAATAGAAAAACCAAGGCGTTAATAATCAGATAGAAAAACACTCTCTGACCGAACAGGGCGTACTTCTCCAAGTAGGCAAGGTAGGGTAAAACAACCAATTCTTTTTGCCCGAGGAAGATAGGAGAAACGGCTCGAGAAAAAGTAAAAAGTAAAATTAGAGAGAGGTATTTAAAATCACCGTGAAAAAGCTCGCTTAAAAAATCGGCCTTACCGCTTCCCTTTAAGTTAAGATAGCCCGACTCTTTTTCTTTCAAATAGTTTTCTATTTTCACGATCAAATCCAAGAAAAGCAAAGTCAAAATACCGGCAAACCACATCCACCAAGCCAAGTAAAAATCAAGCAGCGAGGCAATGAAAAGAAAAAGCAGGGAGACCAGAAAAAGCCTTCCCTTGACAATGGCTTCCGATCTTTTCTTTAGCCACCAGAAAGCAAAGGCGGTCACCCCGCAAAAAGCGGTAACCAGGGTTGGGGTTCGAGCAAAGTTGATGGTTAAGATGTTGTTATCTTCAAAATATATGGCTCCGGCAATGAAGAAAATTAAAACCAGGAGAGTGGAATACAAAAAAAGACGGACTTTTTTCTCCCATTCAATGGGGTTAAAAAGCTGGATGGAGAGAAAAAAGAGAAAAGCAAAGGCCAGGTACTCGCTGAAGCCGGCCGTCAGACTGCCCGGATAACCGTTCCAAGCAAAACCCAGATTGGCAGCGTAGAGAAAAAGAAGGAAGGCGATCCCCAGCCAGATAAAAAGCAGCTTATTTAGTCGAGTTTTACGCCATTCGAATTCTTTTCTAGCCAAGCTTCGGAAAAACCATAGAACAAGAAGAAAAGACATAACCACAAAAAGAAACCTTTCTCTGAAAAGTTCGAAAGGCGAAAGAGAAAAAGGAACAATGAGCCACGGGAAGACAGCAATAAGAATGGAAAGTATCCATTTTATCATATTCCCCCAAAAATCTTTTACGCTCAGTTGACCATCTCCCGACAGATTGAAATTATTTTTTATTTTGTTTTCCATGTCTTTTAAGTTTTTATTTTAATTGTTTTAATTTTAAGCTTAAAAAACGAATCGGGTAAATTAAAAACAAAAAAATTATTCTTTGACCTTCTTGTTAATCTGGCTTAATAATTAAGGATAGAAAGATGTTTTTACTTTTAAGTTGTTTTTTAGAAAATGGCTAAAAAAATAAAAAAAGCGATTATTGCGGTGGCCGGTAGTGGCACTCGCCTCTTGCCCGCTACTAAGTCAATGCCGAAAGAAATGTTGCCCATAGTGGATAAACCGATTATTCAGCTGGTGGTGGAGGAGCTGATTGAGGCCGGCATAGAAGATATTATTTTAGTAACCAAATGGGACAAAAAACCGTTGGAGGATCATTTCGATCGCAGTTGGGCCTTGGAAAATGAGCTGGAGAAAAACGGTAAGGCCGAAAAACTGGAGGAAATAAAAAAGATTTCGGAAAGTGCCAACTTCATCTATATTCGCCAAAAAGGTCCTTACGGCAACGGCACTCCCGTTCTTTCCGCTTCCAGTTTGGTTGACGATGAACCTTTTGTTTTTGTTTGGGGAGATGATTTAGTGAAATCTCAAAAATCTTTTACCAAAGCCATGGTGGAAGATTACGAAAAAAATGGAAAATTAATGATTGGAGTGCAAAAAGTTCTACCTGAAGTAGTCAATCGCTACGGTATAGTCAAACTTAAGGAAGGAACGAATGAGATTGAAGATATTATCGAAAAGCCGGAGTTGGGCCAAGCGCCATCACAATTGGCCGATTTTGGCAGAATGATTTTAGACCAAGAAATTATTGATATTCTTAGACAGACCGCTCTCGGTAAAGACAATGAACTTTGGATTGTGGATGCTATCCGAACTTACGTTAAAAACGGGGGAATTTTTCTGGCCAAAGAAGTGGAAAACGGAGAGTGGATGACGACAGGAGACCCGATAAACTATTTGAAAGCCACCTTGGCCTACGCCTTTGAGAGACCGGAACTGCAACAAGAGCTAACTGAATATATTAAAAAAATAAGCCCTAAAAATAATAATCAAACCAATGGCTAACAATCAAACTCTAGATCAATTACTAAAAGATCGGGCTAAAAAATTGGAATTGATTAAGGCAGCCGAAATCAATCCGTATCCCGCTTCAACCAAAAAAACATTCAGTAACTTAGAGGCTAAAGATAGTTTTAAAAAACTTAAAAATAAAAAGATTTATTTAGCCGGTCGAGTCATCGCCAGAAGAGGCCACGGTGGACTGATTTTTGCTGATTTGGAGGACGAAAGCGACAAAATTCAGTTGGCAGTTAAGAAGGACAATGTTTCTTCCAAAGAATTTTCTCTTTTTCGAGACGCGGTGGAAAGAGGTGATTTTATTGAGGCTTCAGGTACTCTTTTCCTGACTAAAGCCAAAGAAAAAACCCTAGAGGTGAGGAGAATAAAAATACTGACCAAAGCCACCCATCCATTACCGGAAAAGTGGGCGGGACTTAAAAATGAAGAATTAAAATATCGAAAAAGATATTTAGATCTGGCCACCAGTCGAGAAGCCCGAGAAAAATTTAGAAAAAGAAGCCTTTTTATTAAAAGCTTGAGAGATTTTTTAATCAATAACGGCTTTATTGAGTTTGAAACTCCGATTCTTCAGCCGATAGCCGGAGGAGCGACAGCCAAACCTTTTAAGACTAGACATAATGCTCTTAACCAAGATTACTATTTAAGAATTGCTCCTGAACTTTATCTTAAGAGACTCATTGTAGGTGGATTTGAGAAAGTTTTTGAATTTGCTAGAACTTTTAGAAATGAAGGTATTAGTCCTCAGCACAACCCGGATTTTACCATGCTTGAATTTTATTGGGCCTACGCCGACTACGAGCAATTGATGAAATTTACGGAAAAAATGATTAAAGAAACGGTCCCAACAGTAACGGGATCCTTGGAAGTGGTTTACCAAAATAAGAAATTTAATTTCAAACCTCCCTTCCCCAGAATTTCTTTCACTGATTTAATGAAAAAAGAATTGGGAGTGGATATTTCTAAAATAGATAGAAAAAAACTTTTAGCCCTGGTTAAAAAATATTTGCCTGAGTTGGAAAAGGAAAGTAAAAACCTGTCAGAAGCTAAAATGCTTGATGAAATTTATAAAAAAACTATCCGACCGAAAATCAAGGGTCCGATATTTCTCCTTGATTATCCGAAGAATATGATCCCTTTGGCGAAGGCTAAAGAAACCGAGCCGGATAAAATCGCCTCTTTCCAACTAATTGTAAACGGTTGGGAAATCCTGAAAGCATACAACGAGCTAAACGATCCGGCAGAGCAACGATTGCGTTTTGAGGAGCAGGAAAAAGCCAGAAAAAAGGGAGATGAAGAAGCCCACTGTGTCGACGAAGACTACCTAGAGGCCTTGAGTTACGGAATGCCACCAACGGCCGGTTGGGGCATGGGCATTGATCGGTTTCTGGTTATGTTGCTTGATCAGAAAAATGTGCGAGACGTTATTCTCTTTCCTCTGCGAAGAGATAAGAAAAAATAGCCCGGAAAGCCCATTGCTTAAAACAAAAAAGTGTCTATATAATAGCTTGTTAAAGAGCTTTAAATAAATGAATATACCAAAATGTTTAAATCGGTTGATCCCAAAAAGACACCGGCAGAGAGAGAAAAAGAGATAATCAAATTTTGGAAAGAGAACCAAATTTTTGAGAAAACTATTGAGAATCGAAGAGAAGAAAAAATTTACAGTTTTTTTGATGGACCGCCCTTTATTACCGGAGTGCCTCATTTCGGAACCATTCTTTCCTCGGTGGCCAAGGATGTTGTGCCTCGTTACTTCACAATGAAAGGCTTTCGAGTGGACCGTCGTTGGGGTTGGGATTGCCATGGTTTACCGGCCGAAAACTTAGTGGAGAAAAAACTTGGATCCAAAAGCAAAAGAGATATTGAAGATAAAATTGGCATTGAAAAATTTGTAAATGAATGCTCCATTGTTACTTCAAAAATAGCTACTGAGTGGGAGGATATAATTGATCGCATTGGACGATTCGTTGACTTTAAAAATGCTTACAAAACCATGGATTCCAACTATATGGAATCGGTTTGGTGGGCCTTCAAAGAGCTTTACAATAAAGGCCTAGTCTATAAAGACAGTCGAATCTCTCTTTACTGCCCGCGTTGTGCTACTCCCCTTTCCAATTTTGAAATCGCCATGGACTCCAGCTACCAAGACGTTACAGAGGAAGCGATTTTTGTAAAATTCAATTTGCATCACACCGCTAAAACTATCTTAGGTTTACCTCAAGAGCTGGAAGCGTATTTTGTCGCCTGGACAACTACTCCATGGACCCTTCCTGCCAACACCGCTCTAGCTGTCAATCCGGCAGGAGAATATGCGGTGGTGGCCTCAAAAACAGCCAGCGGAGAAGATTATTATTTCATTATGGCCGCTTCCAAATTTAGAGAATTCAAAAAAGAAAAAGATTGGCAGGGTAAAATTATTAAAAAAGTCAAAGGAGAAAATCTTTTGGGGCTACATTACGAAAAATTAAATCTTACCGAGGAAGAATCGACTCTTTCGCAGGAGGAAGCTGAAAAGGGTTGGAAAGTGGTGGCTGCCGATTTTGTCACTGAGAAGGACGGTAGTGGCGTTGTCCATCTAGCGCCCGCTTTCGGAGAAGAAGACTATCGAATAGCTAAAACGGAAAATTTACCGATCATTCTTAATGTCTGTGAGGAAGGCAAATTCCTCGAAGGCAAATTTAAGGGGCGAAACGTCTGGGAAGCGAATAGCGATCTACTCAAAGACTTGAAGGAAAGAGGCCTGGTACTGGCGGGAGAAAAAATCGTCCACAGCTATCCCTTCTGTCATCGTTGTCACACCAAATTGATTTACAAAGTACAGCCCGCCTGGTTTATTAACATCGGTACTCTCAGAGACAAGCTAATCGCCTCCAACGAGGAAATCAATTGGCACCCGGAAAACTTAAAACACGGTCGCTTCCTCAAGGGATTGGAAGGAGCTCCTGATTGGAATATATCCAGAAATCGTTATTGGGGCACGGTGATTCCGGTTTGGGAATGTGCCGAATGCGGTAAGAAGGAAGTGGTTGGATCGTATGAGGAGCTTTTTAAACTATCGGGCCAACGTCTCGACAACTACCACCGACCTTTCATTGATGAAATTACTTTCAAATGTTCCGAATGTGAAGGAATTTGCAAAAGAGTGCCGGAAGTTTTTGACTGTTGGGTGGAATCGGGCTCAATGCCCTTTGCTGAAAGACATTATCCTTTTGAGAATCAAGAAGATTTTAATCAAAAATTCCCAGCCGATTTTATTTCCGAATACGTGGGCCAGACTCGGGCTTGGTTCTACGTTATCCACGCTATTTCAGTTGCTCTTTTTGGGCGCCCAGCCTACAAGAACGTGTTGACGACAGGGGTTATTGCCGGCACAGACGGTAAAAAAATGTCAAAATCGCTGGGGAATTTTCCCGATCCTAATTTAGTTTTGGATAAATATTCGGCTGATGCACTCCGATTTTACTTAATGAGTTCGCCTATCATGGAGGCGGAAAATATTAATTTTTCTGAGGAAAAAGTGGCGGAAGTTCAGAAGGGATTTATCCGAGCTTGGTGGAACAGTTATTTTTTCTTTATTACTTATGCCAAGCTCGATGGTTGGTTGCCGGACAAAGAATGTCCATTCAAATGGAGCGATCCACGTTCCTTTAAGGAAGCTTGGGGAAAACCAAAATCAATTTTGGACGCTTGGCTATTTTCTGAACTGCACGATTTGATTAAGAAAACCAACGAATTGATGGATAATTACGAAGTGGCTAAGGCATCTCGTCTGCTTCCTGAATTTGTGGATAAACTGTCGAATTGGTATATTCGTCGTAGTAGAAAAAGATTCTGGAAAAGCGAGAGTGGCGAAGATAAAAGCGAAGCGTATCAAACATTATATGAAGTGCTGACAAAATTGAATCAGTTGGCCGCTCCTCTTATGCCTTTTATGACTGAAGAAATTTTTCAGAATTTGAATCGAATTGGAGAGGAAGAAAAAGACGTGGAAGGTAATGAAAAAAAACATGATGTTCTAAACCAAATGTCTGTTCACTTAACTGACTTCCCTCAACCTAACTTGATGTTAATTGATGAGAAGCTAAATAGTGATATGGAAAAGATTCGCCGAGTTGTAACTATGGGGCTTTCCTGTCGAGCGAAGCGAGGAATAAAAGTGAGACAACCTCTAAAAACTCTTTTTGTGACCGGCAAAGATGAAATAGCGGAAGATCTTTGGGAGTTAGTTAAGGACGAAGTAAATGTAAAATTCATTGAGGAGAAAGAAGGATTGAAGGAGCTAATAGAAAATGGAAAAATTAGTGAAAAAATAGAGGGCATAGTGGACAGAGAGGAAGCAGTAGCTCTCGATTCTTTTATTAATGAAGATCTAAGAAAAGAGGGTGAAATGAGAGAGTTGGTGAGACAAATTCAGGAAGGTAGAAAGAAGGCCCGTTTTGAAATTGAAGATAAAATCATTGTTGGCTATTCAGGAAAAAATGAAATTTTTGAAAATTTTAAAGATCAGATAGCGGGTGAGGTCTTAGCGGAAGAAATAAAAGAAGGAGCTTTGAAAAACAAAGACTATTTCTTTGAGGCAAAAGTCAATGACAAAAAAATCAAAATTTATTTGAAAAGGGCGAAGAAATGACTATAGGGGAATAGAAATATTATTTAAGATAATATTTTGGCCGTTATTGTCCCATTTAACATCATAATAATCAACACTAGTAGGTAAATCATTCCTGAGTATTTTTTTGAATTTATTTTCTACATCTAGAACCAAAAGCTCCATTTGATTGTTATCTTCCTTTTTGATAACTACTGCTAATTTCGAAGAGTCTGGTGACCACGAAGTGTTAGTTTTTTCGTTTAATATTGTTTCATTTGTATCGTCTATGCTTCTTTGAATCGAAAATATTTTTTCCCCAAATTGAGTGCCAACAGTAACTCCGTAACTTGGATAATAATTATGAGCGGAAACCATTTCCTTATTTGGAGACCACTCATAGTTAACCCCATAAACTAATTGATTTTGTTTGTTCGTTCTAGTATCAATAAGATAAAGCATTTGGCATTCGGTACCACAATTATAACTAACCAATATTTTATCTTCATTAAACCATTCCCATCCAGAAGTTCTAAGGCTTCCACTAAATATTTTTTTAAAATCTTTTTTAAATTTATCGACAAGATAAATCGAAACATTATTGTCTATCTTCATAAAACCAAATTTTATTCCAGAAGGTGAAGAGAAAAAATGAGTTATTGCACTTTGAGTATGGCTCAAGTCTATTCCTGATTGTGCAAGAAGATTGAAATATTCTTTTTGAAAATTCTTTTCAAGAGGTGCTTTTAGTAATTTATATCCAATATTTTGATTGGAAGCTATGTCAATTTTTGTTAATTTATTCTTCCTTGGAGGGTCTTCTTGAATCATAATACAGACTATCAAAATGATACATAAAACTATCACACTGATGAGTATCAGTAGATTTTTTTTCATTTTTATTAAGTAATCAGTTAATTTACTTTTAGAAAGTTTAGATTTTCTGTTCTGAAGATCACATGCCCTTCCTTAATCCATAAAGGAATTTCTTCGGTAGATTTTTTCCAAATGCTATTGTCGTAATAATGAGTGGCTCCCCTAGTAGGGTCGGGCACTTCTTCTTTTATTATTTTTTCGGCTATTTCATATGTTTCTTTCCATTTCTTGTAATTAGAAAAATTTTCCAAAGGATCTTTAAGCGCTTTAAGGTTGGAATCATTTGGAGATTTTTCCCAAAAACAAGAGTATTGTGAACGATCCAAAATAACACTATGATAAGAATTCCAATTTTTTCTTATCCCAATCCTATTTTTAATTGACCAAGCAATAGCGATTCGAGCTTTTGAAGAAGTTCCTCTTGCCTCCCCCCAAAGAACTCTGGCTAAAAGTATCTGTTCGGTGTCATCATTGAAATTTCCTGTCCATTTGGGGTTTTCTGTTGTTGGAATTAATTTATGATCATTATCGTTGGTGTCAGTGTCTGGATATATTTTAATATTTATAATTTTTATCTCAGGCATTCTGTCTGCCCACATTTCAAAGTAATGGAGGTTTTTGGCCTCATCGATTTCTTTATAAAATTCCTTCCCTTCTCCTTTAAGTATCTTTCCTGACCAATACCAATATTTATGTTTTTTTTCATTTGGGTCTTCATTTAGCTGAATTTGGGAATCGATTATTAGTTTTAGATCATCGTGATCTTTTCCGATAATATAACTTTTTGCGATAGCCTTGATAGATAAACTTTTTACCTTTAAGTTTATTGTTGCTACGGCTATCCATTGTCTTCCATTCCCATCCTCAGCAGGGTTGTTGCGGGTTGGAATAAAATCTACTTGGTTTTTGTCTTTGATTTTATAAATATTGATTTCTTTTAATGTCGGATTTCTTTTGGACAAAAAAGACAAAGAGTGTTGTCCTTTAAGCAAATAAATAATAAAAATGTTTGTTTTATGTAGACCTTTTAAATCATTTCCACTCCAAGACATTTCCCCCTTAAAAAAACCGCTTTTACCATTAAGTTTAGGAAAAGAAATCCCATCGATTCTTAAAGCCAAATTATCGTCTCCAAATTTTATTTTTAAAAGATTTTGCCACCAACTTTTGGCACTAGCAACCACCTCAATTAGATATAACCCATCGTCCAAAATATTAAATTCCTGCACGAAACCGTCATATATTTCTTTTTTTCCTGAAAAAATTTTTTCGCGAGAAATCATTTGAGTATTCGATTAATTTTTTAAATTATCGATATTCTCTGTTTATTCTAAAAATCAGTATGTGCAAAGTATATTTTAAAAATAAATCACATTAAAAAATAGCACAATATTTTTCTAGAATAAAGACGCGAAAACCGTATAGACGCCCCATGGGGCGTCTATACGGTTTTATTAAGGGTTTGTTTTGCGAAATCTATTTTTAATTTAATAATTCTATTTTTATATTTTTTTGTTTAGATATAGTGTGGGAGGAATATATTTTTAAATATTTAAGTAATAAATTTATGGAAAAGAAAATTGGTAATGAACCCGACAATAAAGTGATTATCTATAATACGGAAGATGGAAAAACAGAAATAGAGGTCAGCCTGGACAATGATACTGTTTGGCTGAATCAAAAACAAATGGCTGAATTATTTCAAAAAAACAGAAAAACCATTACTGAACATATCCAAAATGTGTTTAAAGAGGGTGAATTAAAAGAGAATTCAGTGTGCCGGAATTTCCAGCACACTGCTTCTGATGGTAAAAAATATAGTGTTAATTTTTATAATTTGGACGTTATTATCTCTGTGGGCTATCGAGTAAAATCTCTTCGTGGTACACAATTTCGCATTTGGGCAACACAAAAACTTAGAGAATACATTGTCAAAGGTTTTGTCATGAATGATGAAAGGTTAGCAGAAGGAAAGGTGAAAAAAAGTTTTTTTGAAGAATTATTGGAAAGAGTTAGAAAGATTAGGGCTTCAGAAAGAAATCTTTATGAAAAAGTGAAAGATATTTTCGCAACTAGCGTTGATTATGCTCCAAGAAATGATTTCACCAAAGAATTTTATGCCACCATGCAAAATAAATTTCATTATGCAATTACGGGTAAAACCGCTGCGGAATTGATAATAAATCGCATTGGTGGTGAAAAAGAAAATTTAGGAATGACAAATTGGAAAGGAGAAATCCCCACTAGAAAAGAGGCGGAAATCGCCAAAAATTATATGCTAGAAACTGAGCTTCGCCAGCTTTATCTTCTGGTAGAACAATTTCTATCTTTTGCTGAATTTCAAATTGAAAGAAAAAATATTATGTATATGAAAGACTGGATTGAATATCTTCACAAAATGCTCGAGGCGAATAAATTGGAAATTCTTATGGACAAAGGAAGCTCTTCACACGATAGAATGGAAAAAGTCGTAAAGGAAGAACTAAAGAAATTTATAGAGCAAAGAAAATTAAACTGATCATCTTCCTGATGTCGGGAAAACGATTAAGATGCCCCCATCTTTTTTTTACTGAACCATGGAGCCCAGGGCGGACACACAGGTCCGCCCCTACGAAAGTACCACTCTTTATATTTTTATTGTTCATTTTTCATTTAATTCCAAAATCCCAAGCTTCTCTTTATCTCGTTTCCGTCTTTAGTAATATATTGAAGCACGACCCAATACTTAAGATTCTCTTGAGGCTTTTCCCATTTCCAGGAGAAACTCTTCCCAGCCTCAACCGTTGCTTCCTTAGCCACTTTGACCGTATCGGAATTGCAGGAGAGGTCTTTTGGCTCTATTAAATTTTCGCTGTCAGGGATCAAGCAGAGTCGGAAGCTGTTTGAATAACCCAAATGATTGTTGAATTCAACGCCCTCGGTCGGAACGTCCGGATTGGTAAAATAAAAATTAACCCAACTTTTTTGGTAATCTAAATTGTGATGCACCTTCTCCTGCCAAAAGAGTAAAAACCCCCCCAGAAAAAGACTGGCGACGATAACAATTTCAAAAAAAAGAGGTGAGCTGATTTTTTTTAAATTCATTTTAATCTCTTAATTTTTCCTTATTTCCCAGCTTAAGAATAATGCCGGCAATTGTTTTGGCTGACCCGGCGTGATAAAATATTTTTGCCTTTTCACCCATCATTTGTCTAAGAGGTAAATCATTCATTAAGATGTCGATTTTTCCTAAGAGTAATTCTGGAGTGAGATTTTCTTCTCGCAGAGCAATGGCCGCTCCCGACTTGGCCACTTCGAAAGCATTGTGAAGCTGGTGGTCATTAGCAGAGCCGTGTAGAGGCACTAAGATGCTCGGTTTTCCGTAAGCGGCGATTTCGGCGATGGAACTGGCACCGGCTCGGCTTAAAACTAAGTCGGCTAGAACCAAAGCACTTTTTAATTCCTCTTTTTCATCTCTCAAAAAAGGAAATAGATGATAGTTATCTCGGCCCACTTTTATTCCCATTCTTCCGGCGGTGTCTTTGGCTTCTTCGTAATTTTTTTCGCCACATTGATGGATAATTTCATAGGTTTCGCTCAATCGAGAAAGGATTTGACCGACCACCCGATTTATTTTCTGAGCTCCTTGACTGCCACCCAGGACAAGTAAAATCGGTTTTTCAGTAGTAATATTGAAAACTTTCTTTGCCTTCTCCGGATCGCCATTCAGAAGAGACTCTCTAACGGGGCTACCGGTGAAGTAGGTTTTGGTTGGGTCGGAAAAGCCTTTGGTCATCTCATAGGAAACCGCCACTAAGTCCGCTAAATGTTCCATTATGCGATTAGCTTTTCCAGGGATAGCGTCCGATTCGTGAATGACTATAGGCACCCAGAAGAGCCGAGCGGCAATAACGACGGGTACGCTGCCGTAGCCACCTTTGGAAAAGACGACATCGGGCATAAAAAAAAGCACTTGAATTAAGGCTTGAAGAATTCCCAGAGCCCCCTTGAAGATATCCAGAAAATTAAGAATGGAAAAATATCTTCTCCATTTCCCCGCCATTACATTTTTGGTTTTAATGCCGGCTGATTTGAGAATCAAGTCGGAAAAATTGTTACAGGGTCCAAGATATAGGATTTGCAGGGGCTCTTTTTTTTCTTCCGCCTCTTTTTGAAGTGCTTTGGCAACAGCTAAAAGAGGTGAAAGATGGCCTCCTGTTCCTCCTCCGGTAAGCAAAACTCTCATTTTTTATTTTTATTAATGATCTTTAATTTATAAAAAAGAAATCAAACTAACAGACTATTTTTTCTATTTGAAGTTGAGTAAATATTTGACGATGACCCTTTTTGACTCGGTAACGTTTCTTCGGTTTGTATTTGAAAATCGTCACTTTATCTCCCTTTTCTTCGCCCAAAACCAAAGCTTCCACTACTGCTCCGGCCACGTAAGGATTGCCAATGAGTACATCCTTGCCTTCATCGTCTTTGCTGACAAAAAGAACCTTGTCGATTTTAATCACTTGGTCTTTCTCCGCTTCAAGTCTCTCAACATCAATTTTTTCTTTCGGTTCAACTCGATACTGTTTGCCACCGGTTTCAATAATTGCCCACATAATTTTTTTCGATAATAAAATAATAAAAAGTAACTTTAACGAAGTTTATTCTCTCTCTCGATCTTGCATTTTCTTTCGAATAAAGGCGGGAATATCCAAGTCTTCATCCTCTTCCGGTTCGATCTTTTCCTCAATTCGAACAGCGGGAGAAATGTTGGAATTCTCAGAGCCTCCATAACTGTCGTAGTCGTAGGAATCAAAATCTTGTCTACCCGATTTAATCAAAGGTTTTTCCTCTTTGCGGAAAAGCTCCTGGTCAGAGTAATAACTGTCTGAAACTCCTTCGTCCGTAATCGGTTCAGCCTTTTGGAAAGTTCTTTCGGGGGCGGTGTTCTCTCTTTCGGTTTCTTTGGGGGCGGAAATTGAACTTTTTTCTCCAAAATTTTGATTGCCTAACTCAGCATCTTCGAAACCGGTAGCAATAACTGTAATTTTAATTTCACCCTTCTTGAGGTCATTATCAGAAACGGAACTAACCGCTCCAAAAATAACTTTAGCGTTAGGATCAATAGTTTCTGTAATAGTGTTAGCGGCTTCGTTGATTTCCAGCATGCTCAAATCGTCTCCTCCAGTAACATTGAAGAGAACGCCCTTGGCTCCCTCAATTGACATTTCAAGCAGAGGAGAATTGATAGCTTGTCGGGCTGCTTCGGTCGCTCGGTTTTCTCCTGAAGCTCTACCGATACCCATCAGGGCCGGTCCGGTGTCTTGCATAATAGCTTTAACGTCCGCAAAGTCAACATTAACCACTCCCGGAATAGTAATCAAGTCGGAAATTCCTTGCACTCCTTGGCGCAAGATATCATCAACTATTTTGAAAGCGTTAATCAAACTGATTTTTTTGTCAATTACTTGAAGTAGTCGATCATTAGGGATAACTACCAAGGCATCTACTCGATCTTTTAACTGTTCCAAACCTTCTTCCGCAATCATGGAGCGTTGCATTCCCTCAAAACTAAAAGGTTTAGTCACAACAGCAACGGTTAAGGCGCCTGATTCTTTAGCCACTTCAGCTACGACGGGAGAAGCTCCGGTGCCGGTTCCTCCGCCCATACCACAGGCAATAAAAATCATATCGGCGTCCTTTAGGACGTCTTGAATTTCGTCTCGATTTTCTTCAGCCGCTTGACGGCCAACTTCCGGATTCATACCGGCTCCCAGTCCTTTGGTCAAGTTTTTACCAATGTGAATTTTTTCTTCCGCTCCGCTTTGGTGTAAAGCTTGAGCGTCGGTGTTGATAGCGACTAGCTCAACACCTCTTAAACCAACCTCTTTCATGCGAGCGATTACATTTCCACCGCTCCCTCCGACTCCTACCACTTTGATCCTAGCGAATGTTTCAACGTTGGGCGCTTTTATTTCAGCCATGATGATTTAAAATTAGATTTTGAATTACTTTTTTATCGCAGAAATTTTATAAAAAGTCAATAACTGATTGGTAGTATTGGACATATTTAATGATTAGTCAAAGAAAAATAGGGAGATCTTCTTATCGCCATCTACTTTTTTTGGACTAATCTTTATTTTTAAGCTAACATCTCCTTAAGTTATTAGGCCGGAGTGGCGGAATTGGTAGACGCGAGGGACTTAAAATCCCTTAAGGTATCCCCTTGTGTGGGTTCGAGTCCCACCTTCGGTACATGTATAGAGAATAAAGATTTTTAAAATAAATTTTCAAAATGGCTTTTCTTAAGGAGGAAGATATTACCATTTTCGCTAAGACGAATTTTCGAGGGGAGGAAAAAACTTTCGGCATCAAGGTGGATGATCGAAGGAGACATATGTATATAATGGGAAAAACGGGTATGGGTAAGTCCGTACTGCTTAAAAATTTAGTCATTCAAGATATTATAAGGGGCAATGGAGTGGCTTTTGTCGATCCCCATGGAGATAGTGCCGAAGAAATTTTGAGCTTCATTCCAAAAAATAGAGTCAACGATCTGGTCTATTTCAACCCATCAGACTTGGAAAATCCAGTAGCTTTTAATATTCTCGAGGCGATTGATGAAGACCACAAACACTTAATTGCCTCCGGTATGATGGGAGTGTTTAAAAAGATCTGGCCGGATGTTTGGAGCGCTCGAATGGAATATATTCTAAACAACACTATTTTAGCCCTTCTCGATTATCCCGGCAGCACTATGTTGGGCATTAACCGTATGATGAGCGAAAAAGAATTCAGAGATCGAGTAATCGAAAAAGTGACCGATCCGATTGTGCGCTCTTTTTGGTTGGAAGAATTTGGTAAATGGGAACAACGTTTCGTGCGAGAGGCTACGGCGGCCATTCAAAATAAAGTTGGTCAATTTGTCTCTACTCCAATAGTTCGGCACATTGTCGGCCAAACCAAATCGACCATCAATATGCGAGAAATTATGGATCAAAAAAAGATTCTCATTGTGAATCTTTCTAAAGGAAGAATCGGAGAGGAAGCCATGGCTCTCTTGGGAGGAATGGTCGTTACCAGACTGTATCTGGCCGCTATGGAAAGAGTGGATACGGCTGAAAAAGACCGAAAAGATTTTTTTCTCTATGTTGATGAGTTTCAAAATTTCGCTACTGAATCTTTCGCTAGCATTTTGTCTGAAGCGAGAAAATATCGCCTAAGCTTAATTGTTGCCCATCAGTATATTGCTCAATTGACTGAACCGGTTAGGGACTCGGTTTTTGGTAACGTCGGTACTCTGGTTTCCTTTCGAGTTGGAGCGGCTGATGCCGAATTTTTGGAAAAAGAGTTTGAGCCGACGGTTAAGATGAACGATATCATAAATTTGCCCAAGTATAGTATTTATTTAAAGTTGATGATCGATGGAGTTAGTGGGGACGCCTTCAGCGCCAAAGGTTTACCGCCCTTTCCCCAACCGGAAACCTCTCATCAGAAAAAAGCGGTTAAGTTTTCTCAGGAAAAATACGGTCGCCCCAGGCAGGAAGTGGAAG
The DNA here is from genome assembly GCA_964602125.1 of uncultured Candidatus Saccharibacteria bacterium. Lineage (GTDB taxonomy): Bacteria > Patescibacteriota > Minisyncoccia > CAIUEV01 > CAIUEV01 > CAIUEV01. The sequence continues at coordinate 4,820 of CAZRPR010000012.1, read as the reverse complement.
CCAAGATTTTGAGTTGGCTTCAGAAAGGCCCTGTTCATAGCGAGGAAGAGATGAAGCAAATGTCGGAGAAAAAGGAAAAATTTGATTCAAAAAGGATAGAAAAGGAAATCAAAATTATGTCACCAGCTCAAATAATTGGGATTAACGACAATGAAGCCAAGGCGGTTGAAAGAGAAATGAAGGAAAAAATAGGCAAAAATTATTCACCGAAGAAAGAAGTTGTGGTGCCTGAAAAAAAAGAAGAAGAGCCAAATAAAGAAATACGGGAGCCGAAGAGAGAGGCGGGCGACGAAGTGGCCGAGGTAGAAAAAAACGTTTGGAATGAGACGGTTTGTGATCGCTGTGGTCAAAAAACCAAAGTTCCTTTTGTGCCTCAACTGGGCAGGGACGTTTTTTGTAAAGAATGTTTAAGGGAAATTCGCAGTCAGAAAGCGGCGGTTACTCAAGCGGCGACAGTCCAGCCAAGCCGACCCAAAAATCCGGCCGAAGGAGTTTCTGATGAAAAGAAAGAAAAATTAAAGGAAGAC
>CAZRPR010000012.1:0-4193 GCA_964602125.1 uncultured Candidatus Saccharibacteria bacterium | reverse complement strand
AACTTGGCTCCGGCTGATTTGGCGAAAAAACAGGCAGAAATAGCGAAAAAGAAGGAGCAACTTAACTCAGTGCGTAATCAAATCAATCGCTTTGAGGAGAAATCGGATTTATTAGATAAAAAAACTGATACTATCGAACAAATTCTAGAAGCTCTGGATCGAGAAATCGGAGAGATGGAAAGCTCTCTTCAGAAAACAAGTTTAGCTTTGACTGAAATTAACGAATCGGTTAATGCCAAACAGCAGGAAGTTTCCGTGAAGGAATTCGAGATTACGGAGAGAAAAAAGATTTTAATGGAATATGTCAGGAAGCTTAATTTGATGGACAAAAAGACTTTTTTGGAGATTCTAATGGAAAAGCCGAGAATTTCCGAATATTTTCGAGAGATGGAAAGTATTGTCGCTTTTGAAAGTCGGATTAAGGAAATGCTTAATATTTTAAGTGAAAAAAAAGTGGGATTGGTTGAGGAAAGAGAGGCGCTAAAGGACGAACAGGAGGAGCAAACTTCTCTTTACGCTATGCAGGAAGATCAAAGAATTGCTCTGGAAAGAAATCGAGGAGATCGAGCGGATCTTCTGGCGGAGACACAGGGAGAGCAATATAAACTGGATAATGCTATATCCAAACAGCAGGACGTGGCGAACAGACTGACGGCCGAGCTGACTTCCATGCAAAGTTTGGGAGAAAAGATTGATTTTAGTCAGGCACTGGGCGATGCCCAAGTGGTTTCCCGACTGACGGGAGTGCGAACCGCTTTTCTACTAGGAGTACTCAGGGTGGAGTCTAATATGGGAAACAATGTTGGCGGAGGGAGATATAGAACTGATATGAATCCGGCACAGTGGGATCGATTCAAATCGATTTGTGACTCCTTAGGCTATGATCCCGATACCAAACCTGTTTCCAGAAAACCTTGCTACAGAGATTCCTCCGGTAATTGTGGTGGCTGGGGAGGGGCGATGGGACCGGCCCAATTTATGCCTAGCACTTGGATGGGCTATAAAGACCAAGTGGCACAAGTTAACGGGCACAATCCGCCCGATCCATGGAACCTACAAGACGCCTTGACTGCTATGGGGTTGAAATTGGCGAAAGTGCCGGGAGTGACTTCTCATGACAGAAAAGCTGAACATAAAGCCTCTTCAATCTATTTGGCGGGAGGTAACTGGGAGCGTTTCGGTTGGTATGGAGATCGCGTTTTGAAATATGCCGATCAATTCGATGCTCAGATAAAGGAAAATAATTAAAATAAACGCATGGCTCAAGAAAAATTAAGAGACTTGGACAAAATTTTGACGAGAAGAGAGCTGAAGAATAGCAGGATTTTGCTTAGTCGCAGAAGAAAAATTCCGGAAATTCGGGGGATGATTGATAAAATATTGAAAGGAGGGCTTAAGGAGGAGAAGCTGGTAATTTTCTTACGTCGACATTGGATAAATCTTTTTTTCCAAATTTGGCCTTTATTTCTTTTTGTTTTTTTGCTAGTTATCTCTTACTTTTTAATAACAGATTCTTTTTCCGGCGAAGAATTAGGAGTTTTTTTCGGTTTTGGATTTTCCATCATCAGCCTTTTTTTGTGGGTTTTTTTGTTTTTTGTTTTTATCGATTACTATCTGGATGTTTGGATAATTACAAACGAAAGGATTATTAACATAGAACAGAAAGCTCTTTTTAAAAGAGAAATTTCCGAATTAAGATTGGAGAAAGTTCAGGACTTAACCACGGAAGTCAGTGGGATTATCTCAACCCTCTTTGATTTTGGAGATCTTTACGTTCAGACGGCCGGAAAGAGGGAGCGGTTTTTATTCAAAAGTATTCCCCACCCCGAGAGAATAAGAGATGTTATTTTGGTGCTTTCGGCGGAGGAAGAAGCGTAGCTTTTTAAACTATTTTTAATTTTTTTTATGCAAGAAATTATTGTTATCGGTCACGAAAATTCTGACACCGACAGTGTTTGTTCCGCCATCGCTTTGGCGGAGTTGCTTAAAGCGGAAGGTAAAGAAGCGGGAGCTTTCCGCAAGGGTTGCCTTAATAAAGAAACCGCTTTTGCCCTAAAAACCGCTCGAGCGGAGCAGAAAATTAAAGAAATTAAAAAGGTTGAAGTGGGAAGAGAATTCTTTCTAGTCGATTTTAATGAAAAAGCTCAAAGTCCGGTGGATGTTGCTTCCGGTAGACTAATCGGGTTGATTGACCATCACAAAGTGGCGTTGGAATTCAAGACGGAAGAACCGACCTATCTTCGTTTTGAACCGTTGGGATCATCTTCAACTATTGTGGCCAAAATATACACTGAAAAGAAAATCGAAATGACCGGTCAAGTGGCCAAATTGTTGCTGTGCGGAATTATCTCCGACACACTAAATCTCACTTCCCCCACTACCACGGAAGAGGACAAAAATTGGGTAAAAAAACTGGCTCGATTGACCAAGCTTAAAGTCTCAAATCTGGCGGACAAGCTTTTCGAGGCCAAATCTGACCTGAGTGACTTTTCCCCTCGCCAAATAGTTAAATTAGATTATAAAAATTTTGATTTTGGAGGCAAGAAAGTGGGTATCGGAGTTGTTGAAACAGTCAAACCGGAAAAAGTGAAAAAGCTTGAAAAAGCCCTCAAGAAAGCCTTAACGGAAATAAAAAAACAGGAAAAGCTAGATTTGATCTATTTGGGGGTAGTTGATATTTTAAGAAATAGAACAGAAATGTTTCTAATTGGGGCGGAAGAAAAAGCCTTAATTATGAAAGTCTTTTCCGATATTGTCATTGACGGCGAAAATTTGGTTTTACGAGGTGTTGTTTCTCGAAAAAAACAAATCGTACCCGTGATGGAGAAGGGTTTTAAATAGAATTCGAAATGACTCCAAAAAAGAAAGAACCAAAAAATGAAGTTAAAAAAGCGATTATCTACGGACTTTTAATGACCGTGATTTTCACTTGGCCCGTTTTCCCCTATTTTTTTTCTGAAATTCCGGGACGTGGGGCGGACACGTATCAAGTGCTAGCTAGAACGCTTCTGGTCTCGCAGAAAATAAGTGATGTCGGCTGGCTTCAAACTTTTGTTTGGCAAAGAGACAGCGATTTTTGGGGTATTCTGCCACTGATTGGCTACTGTCAGCATTTATTAGGTGAAAAGGGGGGTTACAATTTCTGCTGGCTCCTTTCCTTCTTTCTCTCCTTCCTGGGCACCTGGTTTTTGGTGAGAGAAATCTCTCGCTCCAGGTCGGCTGCCTATCTGGCCGGTTTTGTCTTTGCTTTTGCTCCTTTTCATTTTGCTCACGCCGTTGCCACCAACATCGGAGCAATGAATTACCAATGGGTGCCCTGGCTCGCCTTTTTTCTCTATCGTTTTATTAAAAAAACTTCCTGGCTCTCCGCCCTAGGCGTAGCCGCTTTCTCTATTCTCATCATTGCTACCGAGCATCAACTGCTCGCCTTTACACTGATTTTCCTGGTTTTCTACTTCCCTTTCCTAATATATCTCCACCCCGAAGTACTCCGCCGATCTCGCTTCTGGCTAATTTTTCTCGCCGGCGTCAGTTTTCTCTTTCTCGTTGGCGCTATCCAATTCAATAAACTGTGGGAAATTGCTCATTCGGTCAACAACTTTCTCATTCCTCCCTTCAGTCAGGTCAAAAACTATTCAGCCGATCTCATCGACTTTATACTACCCGCTCGCTTTCATCCTCTATGGGGTGAAAACTTCAATCATTGGCGAAGTGAGACTGCCTCCAATGGGGAGGGACGGCAAACTTTCTACCTCGGCTTTTCCGCTATCCTCCTTTTCTTTACCGGCATTGGGTTGGTGCTCAAAAAAAAGCAGAGACCATCTCTCTCGAAAGACAAAAAATGGCTTCTATTCTGGCTGTTTATCTTTCTTTTCTTTTCAATTTTAAGTCTGGGACCAACACTTCATCTGATGGGGCAAGAATTTTGGCAGGAGAAAATGCCTCACATTTGGCTCTATAACTATCTTCCCTTCTGGAACTATATTCGCACCACCAGTCGAGTCTTCGTGATTGCTCTCTTAGCTTGGTCAATTCTTCTGGGTTTTGCAATCAAATATGTTGAGGAGGGGTTGTCTTTGATAAAATCAGAACATAAAGAAAAGCTGAAAATTGTTGTTTTTGTTGTTATTTTTGGCCTATTCATTCTAGAATATCTATCTTTTCCGGTGGCGCGGATGAATTTAAGCTACTCT
>CAZRPR010000011.1:26709-27888 GCA_964602125.1 uncultured Candidatus Saccharibacteria bacterium | reverse complement strand
TTTGGGCAGAGCTAGGTTTTCCTCAGTCTGAGCGGATTTACAACCGATTTTTTCGTAATCGTCCGAATTCCAAACAGTCGTTCTGCTGCGATCGTAACTAGTTTTTCCTGACTTTGCCAAAATAAAATCAATGTAATTAATGGCATCTTTTTCAGTCTCAAGAACAAATAGATTTTTCATATTTTCTTCGTCCAGGAGAAAAAATTCATTGCCTAGTTGGGCAACAGTTGAATAGACGGCGTCTCCACCGACTAACATTTCCGGCACTAAAAACATTTTTAATTCTTTATTTTTAGCTTTCAGGGGCAAGGTGAGGTCCTTGTTTTTTAGGCCCAAAAGATCAGCCTTATCAGTTGAAAGCAAGTCGGTTTTCGTTCCGATGAAATCTTCCAAACTTTTCGCCTTCTCGGCACCAATGGGGCTTATGGCTGTGGGTTTTTTCAGGTAAAAAAAGTAAGTGACGGTTCCTAAGATAACAACTAAAACCAGGAGAGAAATAATGGCGATCCAAACTTTTTTTGGAGAGACAATTTCTTCCTCTGTGTTTTCACTGCTCATTTTTTTATTTTTATTTTTTAAAAATCTAAACTTTAAAGACTATAGAAAACTTAAAACGGAGCTGCCGACAAAGAATATGGCAAAAATAACAGTGGCGTAAATCAAGCTTTTTTCCATACCTCTTTTGGTGTAGAAAGAGCCACCGACTCCGTCTCCACCCAAGACTCCGCTCGCTCCACCTTCACGATTTTGAAGCAATACGGCGACGATTAGGAGGACTGAGGAGATTATTTGAACAACGGGCAAAATTTTTTCCAACATTTTTTAGATTTAACTTTAATTTCTTTAAAAATGGTACAGCCTAAATTTAAAAATTCAAAATTTTTGTTAAATTACAAAAAACTTGGTAACTTTAGAGTAAGGAATTTTTAAGAAAATAAAAAATCAATTCACAAAGATGAAAATGAAAAAACCGGGTTTTTATTTTTTAGTGGCAGTGCTTTTGCTTTTTGGGTTGGCCGTCTATAGGATATTCTTACCCTTTTTAGCAACTCTTATTACGGCTTTTGTCTTCTGGCAACTTTTTGATCCTCTATTTGCTAGACTGGCAGGATTGATTAGAAGTCGGCGAGTTGCCTCTTTGCTGACTTGTTTGGCTATTGTGGCTTTAATCATTTTGCC
>CAZRPR010000011.1:23219-26609 GCA_964602125.1 uncultured Candidatus Saccharibacteria bacterium | reverse complement strand
TTAAAGGCAATTATTCTTTTCTTAATTGGCAGTCTCGTTATTGGCTCAGTGGATAATCTTTTGCGTCCTAAGTTGGTCGGCAAGGAAACGGCCCTGCATCCAATCTGGGTTTTAATTGGAACTTTCGGTGGAATTATCCAATTTGGTATTATGGGTTTTGTCATCGGACCGATTATTATGACGATTTTTATTGCTTTACTGGAAATGTTCGAACAAAAAATAAAAAAAGATCCTTCTTAAAAGATAAATGAATTTTTATGGCTCAAAGAAAAGATGATTTAACTAAAATAGTCTGTACTATCGGTCCCGCCTCAGAAAAGCGGGCGACTTTGGAGGCGATGATGCGTTCGGGTATGGATATCGCCAGACTTAATTTTTCTCACGGTTCTCACGAATGGCACTTAGAAACCATTGTTAACTTGAGGCAGGCGGCCTATAAATTAAAGAAAAATATTGCCATTTTAGCTGATATTCAGGGTCCTAGAATTCGCATTGCCGAACTGGAGCAAGAAGGTCAAAAGTATACCGAAATGGAATTTAAAAAAGGCGATAGGGTTCTACTAAAAGAGAAAAAGATTTTTAAAAATTTACCCGGTTACTTGGAAAAACATATTCGTTTGGATTCCCAAGTGGCTTTAATCGGTAAATTGAAAAGAGGAGATAGAGTTTATCTGGATAATGGTATGGTTGAATTGGTAGCCAAGCATCGGCGAACGGAGTCCGGCTTTGAAATGGAAGTTAAAAACAATGGCAAGATTAAGATTCGCAAGGGAATTAATTTCCCCACTTTAGCGGAGCATATTCCATCTTTTACGGTTAAGGACAAAAACGATTTAATTTTCAATCTAAAACAGGGAGTGGATTTCGTTGCCCTTTCTTTCGTTAAGGGGGCGAAGGATATTACCGATTTGCGAAGTCGCATGGAGAAAATTTTGGGTAAAAAAAGCGGATTGCCCCTGATAATTGCTAAAATTGAAACCGTAACAGCGCTGAAGAATTTGAAGGAAATTCTGGCCGTGGCCGACGGAGTGATGGTGGCTAGGGGCGACATGGGGGTGGAGGCGCCACCGGAGAAAGTGCCGATTTATCAAAAAATAATTATTCGCTATTGTATTCGAAAAGGCTTACCCGTAATTGTAGCTACTAATATGCTCGAGTCCATGACTGATTTTCCTCGACCGACTCGGGCGGAATTGACTGACGTGGCTAATGCGGTTATTGATCGGGCGGACGCGGTGATGCTCTCGGGCGAGACGGCTAGTGGAAAATATCCTTTACGCTCCGTTCAGATGATGAGTAAAATTATTCGCACCACCGAAGAGTCTTCGTTTGATGATTTAAATCGTATTCCGGAATTGGATAAAAAGAGGAAAAAGACCGCTAAGGATTTTCTGGAAATGGCCGCTCAAACTATTTACAATCTGTCTTTAAGCTCATCACCTCGAGCGATTGTTATGCAAAACACGCCGATGAGTTTAATTAAAGCAGTCTCAAATTTGAGGCCGGAAGTTCCTGTCTGCTGTTTTTTGGGCAATCAAAATCCTTGGAGTCGTAAGCTGATTCTTTTCCGAGGGGTAATTCCATTTTTTTCAGAGATAAATTTCAAGAAAAAACTTAAAGAACTGGATAATTTTCTTTTTGTCGAAGGCAAAGAGGAAAAAGGCAAGTGGAAATTATCCTTTAAAATAAAGCAAAAGAAGGATTAGAAAATTTTTTCTATTTTTAATTTAATTTAGATTTTATTTATTTTTTAGAAAGTTATTTTAGAGTAATGGCGTTAAGACATCCGTTTCTTAGATTCCTCCCGGATGTCTTCTAACGTTAATTATTCAGTTTTATTTTATGAAAAGTACGAGCAAGGTTAAGTCGTGTGCCATCATCGGTCTGGAGTCGGTGGTCGTTGAGGTGGAAACCGATTTTTTTACCGGTACTCATAAATTCAACATTGTAGGCTTGCCCGACACCGCCATTAAAGAATCTCATCAACGAGTCAGCTCCGCTTTAAAAAATTCCGGTGTAATCCCCCCGCATCGACTAGGAGTGGTCGTCGTGAATTTGGCTCCTGCCGATTTGCGTAAAGAGGGAGTGGTCTATGACTTGCCGATTGCCGTGGGGCTACTTTCTGCCAGTCATCAGATCCCCGTTGATGATGAATTTCATCGGAATAGTCTTTTTGTCGGGGAACTGGCCTTAAGCGGTAAACTTCGAGGTATAAACGGCATTTTGCCCATTGTTATTTCCGCTAAAAAGCAAGGCTTTAAAAATATTTTTTTGCCTCGAGAGAATGCTAAAGAAACTTCCTTAATTGAAGGGATAAATATTTATGGGATTGATAATCTGAAAGAGTTGATTGACTTCTTTAATCAAAGAATAGAGATTGAACCGGTAAAAAAGGAAAAATTCTCTCGAGAAAAAACTTTTTACGGTTTTGACATGAAGGACGTAAAGGGTCAGGAATACGTTAAGCGAGCCATGGAAATTGTGGCAGCGGGAGGACATAATGTTTGTCTTATTGGTCCGCCCGGATCAGGAAAAACTTTACTGGCCAGAACTTTCCCCAGTATTTTACCTGATATGACTATGGATGAATGTCTGGAAACGACTAAAATTTGGAGCGTGGCGGGAAAAGTGGACCGTCAAGCGCCGTTAGTGAAAGAAAGACCTTTTCGTTCGCCCCATCACACTTCTTCTAATGCTGCCCTGGTGGGTGGAGGGACTAACCCGCGGCCTGGAGAAATTAGCTTGGCTCATCGAGGAGTGCTGTTTCTGGATGAATTCCTGGAGTTTTCCGCTAAGACTTTAGATTGCCTGAGGCAACCTTTAGAAGATGGAGTAATTACTATTTCAAGGGCTTCCGGTTCGGTCACTTTTCCCGCCCGTTTCATTCTGGTAGCCGCTATGAATCCCTGTCCTTGTGGCTTTGCTACCGATCCCGAAAAAGAATGTACTTGCTCTCCTCACTCAATCGCTCAATATCAGAAAAAACTTTCCGGTCCTATCAGTGATCGCATCGATATTTTTGTCGATGTACCGAGAATTAAATATCAAAAATTGGCTTCCGAAGAGGAGACGGAAACTTCCGATACGGTTCGTCTTAGAGTTCAAAAAGCCAGAGAGATCCAATCAAAGCGTTTTTTGGCGGAAGATATTTTTTGTAATGCCGAAATGAATAATCCCTTAATTAAAAAATATTGCGAGGTGGATCAAGCGAGTAAGGATCTGATGTTGCAAGCCGTTCAAAGGTTTCGTCTTTCTGCTCGCAGTTATTTTCGTATTTTTAAGATTGCCAGAACTATTGCTGATTTGGAAGGAGCGGAAAAAATAAAGAGTTGTCATCTAGCCGAGGCAATCCAGTATCGTTTTCCCGATCGCAATCTCTAATTTTTCGTA
>CAZRPR010000011.1:0-23119 GCA_964602125.1 uncultured Candidatus Saccharibacteria bacterium | reverse complement strand
ACTAACACCATGCATACTCGAAACCAAGGAGACATTGGAGAAAAATGTGCTGAAAAGTATCTAATTCGCAAAGGGTTCAAAATTATTTGGCGTAACTATTCCACTTTTGTTGGAGAAGTCGACATAGTTGCCACTAACGATGATCGAGAACTGGTTTTTGTGGAGGTGAGAAGCAAATGGGTTGATCGACAGGAAACCATTAAAGAAGATTATTTTATTCCACCGGAAGATTCAATCAGCTTTCCCAAGATTAAAAAAATTGAAAAAACGGCCCAGCATTTTCTAAAATATATGGAAAAATATTGGAGTAGCCTCGTTAAAAATATTAGAGAGCCTGACTTTCCAGATTGGCGGATTGATTTAGTGAGTGTGATTTTTGTTAAATCGGAAAACAAAGCCCTAATAAGGCATTATGAATATATTTATTAAAATTTTTTCCTGAGCCTTTTTCGAATTTCTTTGTTATCATTAAAAAACAGAGAGACAAAAAAGTTAAAACTTGAATTAATCTTATGGAGAATGGCGGAATAAATTTGAATACCCCACTGGAGCGAGTTAAAGGCGTTGGTTTTAAATATGCTTCCGCTTTGCAAAAAAAAGGTATTCTCACAGTTAAGGATCTGCTTTTTTATTTCCCCTTTCGCTACGATAACTTTTCTGAATTTAGAGAAATCAGAAGCCTTCAAGTGGGAGAAAAAGTGACGATTGAGGGGGCACTGAAAACGCTAGAGAAAAAAACTACTCGTCGAAGGGGCATGTCTTTGGTTGAAGGTATTGTGTATGACAAGACGGGAGTGGTGAAAATTGTTTGGTTTAATCAACCTTATTTAATGAACAGTCTAACCAAAGAAGCCTTTTATCGTTTTAGTGGCAAGGTCGATTTTAACGGCAATTTTTTAACGCTAGTTAATCCCAGTTTTGAAAAAACAGATAATCCGGCCGTTAACACGGGTGGATTGCTTTCCGTCTATCATGAAGACTATGTTTTGAATTCTCGTTTCCTGCGAAAAATTATTTTTTCGCTTCTGCCACTGGTTGAAAATCTATCGGAAACTTTGCCTAATTTACTTCTGGAAAATTTCAGACTAATGGATTTAAAGGAAGCGATTAAGGAGATTCATCGCCCTTCCTCGGAGGCAAAGAAAGAGTCGGCAAAAAGAAGATTAGCCTTTGAGGAACTTTTCTTAATCCAGCTCTATATGGGGCAGAGAAGAAATAAATGGAAGAAAAATAAAGCTCCCACTATTTTGCCGAAAATAAGAGTGGTTAAAAAATTCGTCAAAAGCTTACCTTTTACTCTCACTAACGCCCAGAGACGAGCCAGTTGGGAGATAATTCAAGATTTGGGACGGAGCTTCCCCATGAATCGATTACTGGAGGGAGACGTGGGCTCGGGTAAGACGGTGGTGGCGGGAATATCGGCCCTAGTGACAGCCAAAAGTGGTTTTCAGGCGGTTTTTTTGGCCCCAACAGAAATTTTGGCCGTTCAACATTTCAAAACATTGAAGAAATTTTTTCAAGGTTTTTTGAAAGCGGGCGAAATTGGAGTTTTTACTCGATCGAAAAAAGCCACGGATCAGGAAAAACTTTCAAAGGAAAAAATCATAAAAAAGATTAAAAAAGGTGAAATTAAGATGATTGCAGGCACCCACGCCGTTTTACAGAAGGAAGTTGATTTCAAAAAGCTCGGCTTGGTAGTCATAGACGAACAACATCGCTTTGGAGTCAATCAGCGGTCTTTTCTGCAAAATAAAATCAGTTCTCTAGAAGAAGAAGTGCCCCATCTACTTTCGATGAGCGCCACTCCTATTCCACGTACTCTGGCCTTAGCCGTTTATTCCGATTTAGAACTTTCTATTCTGAACGAATTACCGGCCGGTAGACAAAAAATAATGACTCGCATCATTACTGAAGGCAGTCGAGAGAAAATGTACGCCTTTATTCGTCAGGAGGTTAAAAAGGGGAGACAAGTCTTTGTTATTTGTCCCTTGATTGGCGAAGATGAGGCAGAAAATAAATTTAATGAAGCTAATTTCTCCCTGACTCGACCCCAATACGATTTCGAGGAATTAGCGAAAATCGAAGTTAAGGCGGTAAAAAAGGAAAGTGAGTATCTGGCGAAAAAGATTTTCCCTGATTTGAAAATCGCCATGCTTCACGGAAAAATGAAAGGACCGGAAAAGGAAAAAATAATGCTTGATTTTAAGGACCGGAAAAGTCATATTTTGGTTTCCACTTCGGTCGTTGAAGTGGGCGTAGATGTGCCTAATGCCACTATAATGCTAATCGAAGGGGCGGAAAGATTTGGTCTAGCCCAACTACACCAATTCCGAGGAAGGGTTGGTCGATCCGACATTCAATCTTACTGTTTCCTTTCGCTTTCGGAGGGTGGAGTTACCGCCAATCGTCGTTTGGAGGCCCTGGTTAAAACTAATGACGGTTTCAAGCTGGCGGAAGCCGACTTGAAACTTCGAGGACCGGGTGACTTCATTGGTATTCGTCAATCGGGGTTACCCGACTTGACCATGTCTAGTCTCAGTGATAGCGAGTTAATCAAAAACGCCAAGGGTGGGGCTGACTTAATCTTGGCTAAAAGTCCAGACCTAAAAGAATTTCCGGCACTAAAAAATCGATTGAATGCTTTTTTGAAAACTTTTCACGGTGAGTAGCTCTATTTTTATTATACTTGTTGGCCAAAAGTCTTTTGGAACAATTTACTGAAAGGAAGATTGAAAAATCGGGGTAATTGATTTTTATGTTTAGATCGAAGGATCAAAAACTGTCTTCTATGCTCCCAAATGTTTATCATACAGCCAAAATCCCAGAGAGGGGGCAGGAGAAGCGTAACATTTTCACTTACTCGCTGTAATTCTTTAAAGAATTTCTTTGGGTCGTCAACGTGCTCCATAGTGTGAGAGCAAATAGTTGATTTAAATTGTTTATTTTTGAATGGCAGATGATAAATATCTTCAGTCAGTATGAATCTAGGAACTTCCCTTCGAACAATATCGGCATTGACTCCATCACAAGCCGTTCCACCACAACAAATATTGAAATCGAACTTTTCCGCCTTCAGGTATTTTTTCTTCAAAATAGTGTAATCAAGCCAATTGAGAAAAAAGCCTAAAGCCAGCAGTCCACCCAGAAAATAAATTATTGGCATAAGTATAAAAAAATTATTTAGTTTGTTTTTGAGATTTTTAAGTGGACCGTACCGGAATCGAACCGGTGACCTCTACAATGCGAATGTAGCGCTCTACCAACTGAGCTAACGGCCCATGGAAAAGTTAAAAGTTGAAAGTTGAAAGTTCAAAGTTAGCTCGCTTGTTTCTTCTTTTTTCTTTCAACCTTAATCTTTAATCTGCCGAAGGCATGTATTTCCCTATTCCCTCACTCAACCTGGCGCCGCCGATTAAGTGTAAATGCACGTGCGGGACTTCCTGCCCACCATTATGTCCCGTTCGAATCAAAAGCTTGTAACCCCCAGAGTCAATACCGGCTTCTTTGGCTAGCTTAACGGCTGCCAACATCATTTCACCAAGGATTGGCTCCTGTTCTTTTTCCATCTCATTCATTGAAGCGATATGCTCTTTGGGAATAATCAAATAGTGAATAGGGGCCAAAGGATGCAAATCTTTAAAAGCAACAACTTTATCGCTTTCATAAAGGAAATCGGTTTTAATCTCACCTTTGGCTATTTTACAAAAAATACAATCAAGCATTGGGGAAAGGGGAAAGGGCTACGCCCAGTTTAAAGTTAAAAGTTGAAAGGAATAAGGGACAAGTAGCAAGGTACAAGGTACAAGGTACAAGGGTTCTTATTGTTTGACTATGCGATAAGTGCTCTCCTCCACTCGTTCAAAATCGTAAATCTCCTCTGGTCCGAACCAAAACCCTACTTCGTGCTTAGCTTCGGCCGGTGTTTCAGAGGCGTGAATAATGTTAAAAATGGCTCTTTTATCTCGGTTAGCAAAGGCGGCCGAATCGACGGAAAAATCACCGCGAATGGTGCCCATTTCCGCTTGAGCAGGGATAGTGTTGCCGGCCATTTTTCTAATCAAATCAACTGAGTGAGGTCCTTCAATGACCATTTTTACCATCGGAGCGGAAGTTAAGTAGTCCAAAAGCCAGCCTCTAACCATTAAACCGATTTCTTTATTATCTTCCGTGCCGAGACTCTTGACGTCTAGTCCATATTTATCATAATTAACTTTGGTTTTCTCGCCAATGCGTTTCAACCAAACGTCATCTTTGGGATAGTGTTCATTGATTTGCTCTCTTGTGGCCCAAAACATTTTAAGGGCGACAATTTTTAGACCACATCTTTCGATTCGAGTAATAACTTCACCCGTTAGCCCTCTCTTGACTCCGTCGGGCTTGATCATCAAGTAAGTTCTCTCTTTTTCGATTAGATCCATGTTGTTCTCGGACATATTTTTTTCTTAAAAAGTAATTAACCTGTAGAATTTTTAGACCTGAATTAAACTTGAGTTAACCATAGCTAAAAAAAACGGATGAGACAAATTAAGACCCCGGTTTTTATTTTAGAAAAAGAGCCACAGAGCAAAGATGAGGGCAGATTGCTTGTTCTATCGAGAAAATACGGTTTTTTGAGACTAACGGCAGCGGGTCTCTATAAAAGAGGGGCGAAACTCGGGGCTTTAAGCGATCCTCCGATTTTGGCGACGGCCGGAATCTTTTTAAATGCCGATTCGATGAGTGGCCGTTTAATTACGCTTTCTGACGTTAATCACCTCAGTCATTTTAAGGAAAATTATTGCAACTATCTTTGGTTTTCTTTTCTGATTTATTTGTTAAAAACTTTCACTCAAGGAGAAAGTGGAGTCGGTAAATATTTTACGTTACTGGTTGAAATTTTTTCGGATGAAAAAGCTTGGAAGGAAGAGGATAAAAGAAATCTGAATATTATTTACTTTGTCCTGAGATTACTTGAAAGAGAGGGTTTTGACCCTAGCATAAATGATTGTTTCGGTTGTGGGAAAAAATTCGAATCAAATGAAAAAAGCTATTATTGCTTGGGTGATCAAGGGGTAATATGCCAACAATGTTTGCGTAAGGTTTGGAAAAATTTGCAGTTCCGAAAAGATATTTCTTTCGACTATCTTAATTTTACTCCCCTAACGGAGAATATCCCTTGGCCTAAAGAGTCTTTTCGGATTAGCGAAGAAGTCAGAGTCGTCATTCTGACAGCGCAAGAAAGTGCCGATTTAAAAAATTTCTATGCAAAAATTTTTCTTAGCCCTAAAATCAACAGACACCTTATTTTACAGTCGAGAAATTTTTTACTTTATTTTCTGGCTTCTTTAATCTAAATTTTTTACCATGATGGACAAAATTACCGGCAAACTGCCTCCTCAGAATATAGAAGCAGAAGTGGCGGTGTTGGGCGCTTTAATGCTTGATGAGAATGCTGTTTTAAAAGTAGCTGATTTTCTTTCACCGGAAGACTTCTATCGAACGGCCCATCGAAAAATCTTTGAAGCAATGCTTAAGCTCTACGAAAAACAGGAGCCGGTAGATATTTTGAATGTTTCAAATGTTTTAAGTGAAAGAGGCAAGCTGGAAGATATCGGAGGGTCGGCCTATTTGGCCGAATTGGTGGGAGCAGTAGCTTCGGCCAGTAGTGTGGTTTCTTATGCAAAATTAATTCAGAAGAAGGCGACGCTTCGTAGATTGATCGAAGCGGCCAACGATATAGGCGAATTGGGACAAAGCCAGGATGAAGACGTGGAAAAAGTTTTGGATGAGGCCGAAAAAAGACTTTTTGCCGTTTCTCAAAAACACTTAAGAAAAGATTTTATACCAATTAAAGATATTTTGGGAGAAACTTTTGAAAGAATAGAAAGGATCCACAAAGATTCTGGCTCTCTAAGAGGCGTGCCAACCGGTTTTCTGGGAATAGACACTCTGCTCTCCGGCTTCCAAAAATCCGACCTGATTATCTTGGCCGCTCGACCTAGTTTAGGAAAAACTACCCTGGCTTTAGATATTATGCGTCATGCGGCCGTGAAACAAAAAATGCCGGTGGCTATGTTTTCTTTAGAAATGAGTAAGGACCAGTTGGTCGATCGTTTGCTTTCCGCTCAGGCTGAGGTGGATCTTTGGAAATTAAGAACAGGCAAGCTTGAAGATGAGGGAGAATATAATGACTTCCAAAGATTGGGAGAGGCTTTTGGGGTTCTATCTGATGCTCCTATTTTTATTGATGATTCAGGAGTTTCGAATATCATGGAAATTCGCACTTTGGCCAGAAGACTTCAAATGGAGCAAGACATAAAGCTAATTGTGGTTGACTACTTGCAATTAATGGAAGGCAGAAGGGCTAATGAAGGTCGAGTGCAGGAAATTGCTGAGATTTCCAGGTCGCTCAAAAGTTTAGCCAAAGAATTAAATGTTCCTGTTTTGGCTCTTTCTCAGCTATCTCGAGCGGTGGAGGCTCGCTCACCTCAGATTCCAAAACTTTCCGACCTTAGAGAGTCGGGTTCTATTGAGCAAGACGCAGACGTAGTTATGTTTATTTATCGAGAAGATCGAGAAAAAAAGGATACTGACAGAAAGTGCGTAGCGGATATTCTAATTTCCAAACATAGAAACGGTCCCTTAGGTAAAGTTTCCCTTTATTTCAATGAAAAAATGGCCAGTTTCTTAAATATTGACAACAAAGTCGATTCTCTGGACTAAGCTTAAGGAGTAAAAATCTTATATAAAACAAGGGCGTCAAGAATGAAAGAAAGCCCCCAACCAAAAATAATGGGATAGAGAATGGAGATTGATCGATTCTTAATCCAACAAGTAAAAAAAGTCACAAAAGAAGCAAGAATAATTTCTACCGGTGGTCGGGAAAAATAAAAAAGCGGAACAAGAATAAAACTAAGAAGCAAGGCAGCTTTTGAGCGACCGATTATTTTTCGAAGTCCACCGTAGGTGTAGCCAAAAATAAAAGTTTGGACGGCAAAAAAGATAGGCAGAAAAACAAAAAACTCAAACATTAAAAAAGCGGTTAAATTCTGTCTCATGGCCGGAAAAACAGGATAAATTTCCTGAAATTCCTTTTGCCCTGCCAGAAGATTAAGAATGGGTAGAAAAATTAGCCAACCAATCAGAAGGCCAAAGACGCCTTGACCTAGTTTGCCCTTTCTAAGACTGAGAAGCGAGGCATTTCCTGAGATGATTAGACGTAAAACAAGAAAGGGGGCGATAAAAAAAAGAGAAAAGGAAGCGACAACCAATTCGAAGGGGCGATCCGGCTTTACCAAGTGAAAAGCTAAAGTAAAAAAAATGAGCGATAGAATAAAAATCCCCTCTCGGTGAAAGCGAAACTCTTTACCAAAGTGATTTTGCATAGTTATACTTAATTAGTTTGCCTTATTAATTCAAATTTCATTTTTATCTTGGCTTATTTTTTATGTATTTACAAGGGGCCGTTTGGCGAAAAAATTCCCAAAAAATTATTCGTTTTTTAAATACCCTGCCCCCGCTTAAGGGAAAGGGCTTAGTAGTCGCTTTTTCCGGGGGAGCTGACTCGTTATTTTTATTGGTTGTTCTAAAGGAGTTACAAAAAAAATATCATTATGATTTGTACCCAGTACATATCAACCATTTATTACTCAAGGAGGATCCGCTTTATGCCGATTTGGCAGTTTTAGCTGCCAATAAGCTCGGTTTGGATTGTACGGTGGTCGAGGCTAATGTAAAAGCTCAGAGGGGCAATTTAGAAGAGTTAATGCGTGAGACCAGATATCAAATTCTAGAAGAAGAAAGAAGGAAAAAGCAAGCTGATTTCATCTTAACTGCCCATCACGCTAAAGATCAAGCGGAAACGGTCTTGGGGAATATGGTCAGAGGCTGTGGTCTGAGGGGGCTTCAGGGGATTCCCGCTCAAAACGGTTTTATTTTGCGGCCACTACTGGAAGTAAAAAAAGAAGCAATCGTTGAAATGCTAAGCCAAACTCGATTGCCTTATTATGAGGATAAATTAAATTATGTTTCCACAGGCAAGCGAAACAAAATAAGAAAAAATATCTTGCCCATTTTAGAGGAGAATTTAGCTACTAGCCTAGAAGATAACTTTCTGAATCTTTCAAAAAACATTAGAGATTTAAATCTTTTTATTGAGGAAGAAAGAGAAAAATATTTAGCCCTAATTGACTTTCAAAAATTTCTAACAGAAGAAACAATAGTTTTTTCCAAAAATAGTTTTTCAAAATTAAATATTTTTTGGAAAAGAGAGCTGATTAGATTTTTCCTTAATGATTTAGCTGGAGAAAACTTTAAGCGGAGCGATATTCTTAAAATAGAAAAGTGGATTAAAGAAGGTCAACGAAAAGAGCTTCATTTCAAAAAAACGCTTTGGCAAAGGAAAGAAAATAAAAAAATAGCCATGATTTTTAAATCAGAAAAAATTTAATTTTTTCGATTGATTTCGTTCATGGCTAGAGAAATTCCTTTTTCTAGCCAAAGCGAAACGGCTTTTTCCATCTCAGGAAAAATCTTTACAGTTTCTCTGTCGGAGATTCTTTTTAGCACAAATCTGTCAGCCCTGACATATCCTTTTTGGCTATTTGCTACCAGGCTTCCAGGTCTAATACCCACTTTTAGTCGAGAAAAATCTTTTCCCTTTAAAGACGTAATTATGCTTTCTATTCCTCGATGGCCGGCGGAAGACTGGTCAGTGACTAGTTTCATTTGACCCATTGTCATGTCGGAATCATCTTGGATCACGAGCAGTCGCCTTAAACTAATCTTAAAATATTTCATTGTTTGAAGCACTGAAATTCCGGAACGATTCATATAAGTTTCAGGAAGAAGCAATATAATTTTTTTCTGTCCAAATTCGGTTTTAAGAATAAGAGCTTGGTTTTTAGTGTCTTTTGAGAATTTAGTTTTTTGATTTTCTGCTAAAAAAAGCAAGAAATCGCGACCAATATTATGGGCCGTTTTTGAGAAATCACTTCCCGGATTACCTAATCCGACAATTAGAAAAAAATTTTCCGAAGACTGAGTATCTTCCATGATGCTTATTTAGAGCTATTTCCCACTTTTGGGACTACAAATATTTCCGTCCATACACTTATCATCCGGGCAATTACAACCGTAAACAGTTGATCCTCCACTTGATTCCGAGCAACTTACTCCGTTGCATTTCTCCTTCTCTAGAGAACAGGGGCTACCAAACTTAAACCATTCACCACCCGACATCAGACAATTTGTTGTATCATTAAAATCTTTAAGGAAGTCATTAACGGAAACTTTGGTTTCAGTGCCTTCTTTTGTTTCTTTAGGTTTTTTACTGGTAAAAACTATTACTTCATTACCTTTATTTTGGATTTGACTGACGATCTGATAGACTGAAGCTAAGACTTTTTCTCCCTGATCGGTCAAACCACCGTCAGCGGCCGATACTTTATTTGGCATAAGAGAGATATTTTCCAAGCTCAACTTATTTTTCAGGAGCATATTAATAAGATTGTTGTTTAAATAAACTATTTCCGGATTACCACTGGTTTTTCCTAAACCGATAAAGGGCTTAATCTCTTGGCTGATTTTAGAACCGAAGAAGACTATTTCTTGCTCGGAAATGCCGTTAAACAGACTAGCTACTTCACCGGAGCTAATCTCGCCTTCAAGTTGCCCCCCTGTCGATCCTCCCGACTTAGTGCCGCTGGCAATTTGGGAAGCAGTAGTTTTTTTGATGTTTTTTAGGTTTTCCTTGGTGGCGACTCCGTCGACATTACAATCAAAAGAAAAAAAGTTATCAGTCGCTCCGGTGATTTGAAAAATTACTTTAACGGAAAGATTAGCCACCAGGACAAAAGCAAAGCCCATTAGGGCAACCTTAACGGTTCTTTTCGCTTGAGACATCCAAACATCATTGCCTCGAGCTCCGATGTAAACAAAGCCACCGATGATAGAAAACAAGATAGCTACAGCGGAAGAAACCGCAATGGCTTGATCCAGGGTGTTATTGACCATTTCCAAGAGTTTGCACAAGTCACAATCCAGACCACTACAGGTCATAATGCTTTCTTCCCCCTCACCGGCGCCCCTAGCTATTTCGAAAATAAGTGAAAACATGGTTTATTTTTGTTTTAGAAGATTTATCACTTTGGCAAAAGAAGTTTGACTGTTACCGATAATGATATATTTACCTTCAACTAGGTAGTTAAGAGAGACAATGCCGTCTCCGGAAAAGTCAATGTAGCGACCACCGTTATAGATGCTGCTGCTTTGGAATTCACTTTTACCGGAAGCTTGAACTAAATCCTTCTTAATACCGACCAAGACGAAAGGTTTTAGATTGTTCACAATCGTTGATTCCCAACCTTTCATTAGTTCCTCCACTTTCGGTTTCTCTAAGCCAGTCGAAAAGACCAATACGGTTCCCGGTCCCTTCTCTCCCTCTGCTCGATACATAAAAACCCGATAAAAACTGTCCAGCTTGCTGAAAAGTTCAGTCGGAATTTCCATTCTGGCCTTCTCAGTGAATTCACTTAAGGTAATTGATTTGTTCTGAGCGGAATAGAAATTCATTTCCATTAGATTGTAGATTTCGGGTGCAATCGTATTGAGAGCGTAGAAGGGATTCTCGCTACTTTCAATGATTAGACTTTTTTGAATAGGTGAATCTTCAATCGATTTGCCTTCCTCGTCAACAGCGACCCGAGAACCGCTGGTTTTAGGTGGATATTCGCTGGAGGGCTCTCCCGCTTTTTCTGCCACTTCAGACTCAGAAGACCGAGTAAATTCGTCCTCGTATTTAATTTTATTTTCTTCCAAAGGTTCTTTAGTAGCCTCTCCTTCAATTTCGGCAGTTTTTGAAGCGTCGCTTTCACTATCTTTTTTGCCGGCAATTAGAGAAAGAGCAACGGCCACCACAATTAAAATTACGGTGACAACTAAACCGACCACTAAAAGCTTTTTATTGCTTTTGTTTTCATCGTAATCATCTTCAAGTTCTTCGATTAATTTTTCTTCTAAATCCTCTTTGTTGTTTTTCTTAATCATTTTTGATTTTTTATTATTTTTTTATTTATAATTAAAAAGTAGCTATTTTGATTTTAGCGAGAGTTTATTTTTTGTCCAATTTTAATCTCGAGTGCAAGCTTTTTCTGTCGGAATTCCAGCGTTTTCTTCATTCTTATCTTTCTTTTTTTTGTTATCACTTTCGCCACTTTCTTTTAGATTCCATTTACTGACTCCCTCCTCCCAGTTTTTATACTGAGGATCTTCCTGCGGTTTTTTTGGTTCCGGACCCAAGGGATCGTTTCTGTCCACATAATATAAAATTGAATGAGCACTAGAAAAAGTTTTCTTTTTGGTATATTTATCGGGGCAATCGTCTTCTGCTAGAAGCCCCGTTTTTTTGTCGATGCGTAATTCAACCGATTTTTCATATTTTCCATTAAGCATCATTTTATCAGAATTATTAATGTCGGGCGCTGAGGGAAATTCTTCTTTAGGCGTAATTTCCAATACTTTTTGCATAAAACTGTTCCAAATCGGGGCGGCTGTGTAAACTCCCTCACCGGTGCGAGTGGGGCTATTATCGTTGTTTCCTGTCCAAACTCCCGTCACTACGCTGGGAGTATAGCCGATTGTCCAACCATCCCGGAATTCTTGGGTGGTACCTGATTTGGCCGCCACCTTATAGCCATTAATATAGAGGGCGCTGTGGCTACCAAAAAATTTGGAGCGAGCAGTATTGTCTGAGAGAACGTCGTTAATAAGGCGAGCCACTTCTTGGTTGATGGCTCTGACCGCTTTGGCGGAATCTTTTTTCTCATAAATGGTTTTCCCGGTCGAATCTTCAATTCTTAGCACCGCATTGATGTCGCTTCTTAGTCCATCGTTGGCGAAAACACCATAAGCAGCGGTTTCTTCCAGTAAGGTAACTGCCCCACCCCCTAAAACTAAAGCCAGACCGTAATTGTTGGTATCGGTTAAGGTGGTAAGACCCATTGATTTAGCTAGTTCTATGGTGTCATCAACACCGGCCAAATAGAGAGTTTTGACGGCGGGAATATTTAAAGAACCGGCCAAGGCCTCTCGCATTGAAACGGGACCATTGAATTTGCCGTTAAAATTTTGCGGAGTGTAGTCTTTGTCGTTAACTTTAAAATTGGTTTTTACATCGAAAAGGATGGTTTTTGGCATATAACCCTTAGAAAAGGCGGTGGCGTAGGCGAAGGGCTTGAAGGACGATCCCGGTTGGCGAAGTCGGATGGCTACGTTGACATTGCCGTCATTTTCGGTGTCAAAATAGTCCTTGGAGCCGACCATAGCTAAAACCTCACCACTTTTGGGATCCATTGAGACCAAGGCCGCGTTACGAGAATTGTAATTTTGAGTATTTTTAGTGACATTTTCTTTAATTATTTCTTCTGCCCATTGTTGTTTTTGGAAATCAAGGGAAGTGATGACTTTAAAGCCACCCTTTTGAATAGCCTCTTCACCGTATTTTTGAGTGAGCCAATCTTTAATGTACATCACGAAATGGGGGGCTAAGATGGCGGCACCGCTTACTCTGATTTTTTTAAAAATTTCAATTTCTTTGGCCGCTTTAGCCTCCTGCTCGCTAATATATTTCGCATCAACCATTCGGTTTAAAATCCATTCCTGTCTAGATTTTAAGTCTTCAGTGTGAACGCCAAAGGGAGAATAATAAGAGGGAGCTTTAGGCAGGGCGGCCAGAAGAGCGCTTTCGGCCAAACTGAGGCTGGCCGCGTTTTTACCGAAAAAAGTTTGGGCGGCCGCTTCTATGCCGTAAGCATTTGAACCGTAAGGAATTTCGTTAAGATACATTTCCAAAATTTCATCTTTGCTAAATTTTTGTTCCAGCTCAAGTGAAAGGATGGCCTCCTTAATTTTTCGAGTGAAGCTTTTCTGGGAAGTTAGAATGGAGTTTTTTATCAATTGTTGGGTAATGGTTGAGGCTCCCTGTTTTTTTGATTGGCCCTTAACGTCTTCGTAAGCGGCTCGCATAATGGCCAGAAAATCCAATCCGTGATGGTTATAGAAATCGGAATCTTCCGCCATAATGGTGGCCTCCTTCAGATATTTCGGCATTTGGTCAAAGGCAATGGCGGTGCGGTTTTCTTCACCGTGAATTTCATAGAGAACGACTTGACCCGTTCGATCTAAGATCTTAGTTGACTCAGCCACTCTTCTTTCGGAGAGCTTGGCCGGATTAGGCAAGTCTTTGGTAAAATAGGCCAGCACACCCACCAACGCAATAATCGACAGGGCACTTGTCCAAAGAATAAAAAGAAAAATACGTTTTTTCCAGCTTGTTTTGCGCTCTTTTTCCGGTTCGGGCGCTATCGCTAAGGGCTTGTTTTTTTTCACTTTTTTGGAGTTAAAACTTGATTTTTAATTTTTCTTACTTTAACATAATTTAAGCTTTCTTACAAAAAAGCTTTTCCAATTTTTTAAAAAGTGCTAATTATATTTGACGGAAATATAACAAACACTTACATTAATTCCAGTTTCTTCTTCCGCGATTAAGGAGGGAAATTTTTTTGTTTTCGTTTAATCGTGGATTTTTCCATCTAAATTAATTTTTTTAGTTGATATTTTAAGAGATGAATCAAAAAAGAGCCAAATGTAAATTATGTCGTCGTGCCAACAAAAAGCTTTTTCTTAAGGGAGAAAGATGTTCTTTGGCTAAATGTGCTATGGTAAAAAAACCGTACGCCCCTGGCCAGCACGCTAAGAAAGGTGCTATTTTGACTGAGTTTGGCAAGCAATTAGCTCAAAAACAAATTTTCAAATGGAGTTACGATTTAAACGAAAAACAATTTCGAAAATATTATGAGGAAGTTTCTCGAAAAGAAGGAAACTTCGGTGATTTATTAATTGCCAAATTGGAAACTCGGTTAGATAATATCGTATATCGACTAGGATTTGCCGCTTCGAGAAGAGAAGGTCGCCAGTTGGTCGGTCACGGTTTCTTTCAAGTTAACGGTAGAAACGTCAATATTCCTTCCTATGGGGTGAAAGTGGGCGATGAAATCTCTTTTAAAGCTAGCAAGGAAAAGAAGGCGTATATGGAGCTTTTGAAAGTAAAAATGGAGAAAAAGAGTGAGAGCTTTCCTGTCTGGCTTGAAATGAATGCTAAGGAATTGAAAGGAAAAGTCTTAGCCCTACCCGGTCGAGCGGAAGTTGATCCGGGAGCTAATTCTCAAGCAGTGACTGAGTTTTATTCCCGTTAATATTTAGATTATTTCTATAATTTTAATTAAATTTTAAAAGGAGGATTATGCATACCATACCATTGCCCCAGGTACCCAAAGTTAAAGAGCTGAGTAAAGAGAAAGGAATTTTTGAAATAGAGGGATGTTTCCCCGGTTTTGGAATTACTATCGGTAACGCCATTCGCAGAGTTTTACTTTCCAGTTTGGAAGGTGCGGCCATTACCAACGTCAAAATTAAAGGTGTCTCTCATGAGTTTTCCACCGTTCCTTACGCTATGGAAGATGTGATTCAAATAATTTTGAACTTAAAAAAAGTTCGCTTTATTGCTCACAAAGACGGTCAATTTCGGGCCAAGATAGAAGTTAAGGGAGAGGGAGTGGTAAAAGCTAAAGATATCAAAGCGGGTAGTAGCTTGGAAGTAGTCAATGGAGAACAAGTAATTGCAACCTTGACGGACAAGAGAGCGGATTTTGAAATGAGCTTAATGATTGAGAAGGGTATCGGCTACCAGATGTCGGAGGAGAGAGAAAGAAAAGATAAAGAAATCGGAGTTATTGAGATCGATTCAATTTATTCACCCGTAACCCGAGTCAACTTGGAAGTGGAAAATATGCGAGTTGGCAAGAGAACGGACTTCGAAAGACTCATTTTAACCATTGAAACTGATGGTACTATTAGTCCCGAAGAGGCTTTGAGCAGAGTAAATGCCACCTTGGTTAGTCAATTTTCTCAATTGACCAGTCTGAAAAATATCAAGGCCGTGGAGAGTGGAAAACCTGTCTTTAGCGAGGAAGAAGCAGTGGAAGTGGAGAAGGAAGTTGGAGAAGAATTGCCAACAGGAGTGAAAGACAAAAAAGGTTTGAAAATTGAAGGAGTTAACGTTTTGGAATTACCGATTCAGAAATTGAAAATTCCGGCCAGAACCTCAAATTCTTTGATTGAACAGAATTTCAAAAACATTGGCGATTTAGCGGTGCTTTCTGAGGAGGAAATTTTGCAAATTGAAGGTATGGGGGAAAAAGGTTTGCGAGACATTAAAAAAGCCTTGGGCAACTACGGTTTAATTCTAGAAAATGAGGAAGATAAGGAGCTAGATCGAAAGAAGAAGAAAAAGAAGTAGATTTTAATTAAGATTATTAACTTGAGATAACGATGCGTCATTTAAGAAAAGTGAAACAATTAAGGCGAGTGGCCAGTCAGAGAAAAGCTTTACTCAAAAGTTTAGCCGTTTCTTTGATTGATAATGGTAAAATCAAGACTACTGTTCCGAAAGCCAAAGCCCTTCAACCTTACATTGAAAAAATCATTACCAAGGCTAAGCAGAAAGATTTGGGTAATATCCGCATCTTAAGTGGTACTTTCCCGAAGAAAACCGTTAAATTGTTGTTTGATGGTTGGGGACCGGCTTTTCTTTCCCGTAACGGAGGCTACACCAGAATCACCAAGATTGGTCAAAGAATTTCCGATGCTAGTCCAATGGCTTTTATCGAGTTTATTGATAAAATGATAGTCGTTGATGTGAAGAAAAAAGAAGTCAAGAAAGCAGTGAAGAAAGGGCTAAAGGAGGAAAAGAAGGAGAAGGGTCTAACGAAAAAGACGGTAGAAAAGAAGGATTCAGTCAAAGCGTAAATATTTATTTAAATTTTTAATTTATCTTCCCGTGAGTTTAAAAAAATCAACCAGTTTTAGTTTTTCCAATAAGAGAAATTGGCATTTGATAGATGCTAAAGCAGATAACTTTGGCCGGATTGCTACCAAGGTAGCGAATTTGCTTCAAGGCAAGCATAAACCGACCTACTCTCCTCAAGCGGATTGTGGCGATTTTGTGATTATAGTGAACGCTTCCTTGCTTAAAACTAGCCATCCTGCTAAATGGAAAAATAAAGTATACTATCACTATTCCGGTTTTCCTGGTGGACTTAGAGAGAGAACGCTGGAGGAAGCTTTCAATTTAGATCCGACTGAAATTTTAAAAAAAGCCGTTTACAATATGCTTCCTAAAAACAAGTTGAGAGCGAAAAACTTAAACCGTTTGAAAATTTATACTGACGAAAAGGAAGGTAAAGAGCTTTTTGAGTCCATGAAAAAAGAGACTGTTAACTAAAAATTACTTATATCAAGATGATTCAGACCCAAACAATCGATTCCAAGGAGAAAAAAAATCAAGTTATTTTTAAGGGTAAGTACTATTACGGTACCGGTAGAAGAAAAACTTCTGTTGCCAGAGTGAGAATTTATGAAAATAAGGTCGGTAAATCCGTGATTTGGGTGAATGGTGGAAGCTATAAAGATTATTTCGCCACCTTGGAACTCAGAAGAATTGTGGAAGAAAGTTTTAAAGTGACGGCCAATAAAGACAAATTTTCCGTTTCCGCCATGACGACGGGAGGAGGAAAGAAGGGGCAGGCTGAAGCGTTAAGACACGGCATTGCCAGAGCTTTAGTGGCTTTCAGTGCTTCTCTTCGACCAACTCTTCGAGATAATGGATTTTTGACTAGAGATCCGAGAGTTAAGGAAAGAAAGAAACCGGGATTGAAGAAGGCGCGTCGAGCTCCACAATGGCAGAAACGTTAAAATATATTTTAAAAAAACGTAAATTAGTTTAAACCAAAATTATGAGCAGAGTTTGTGAAATTTGTGGTCGAAGTTACCATAAAGCCAGCATTATAAATAAACTGAGAGGAAATTATAACCGTGCCGGTACGAAAAAGCAACGGGTTAATTTGCAATGGAAAACGATTGAAGGTAAGAAGACAAGAATTTGTACTAAATGTCTTAAATCAAAATTAAAAAAATAAAAAAGATGAAGTCTCTCACGATTCAGAAGATTTTACTCGGTTTTTCGCCTTCGCCGGAAAATATTTTGCCCGTTTTAAAGGAAATCAATAAAGTTTTTGGATACGTGTCGAAAGATAACATCTATTTTATCGCCCAATATTTTAGTCTCAGTCCGGCCGAGATATTCAGTACCGCCAGTTTTTACGAAGATATTAGGATAGAGCCGAAATCAGCGGTAGAAATCAAAGTTTGTATGAGCGCCCCCTGTGAAATGAAGGGTAGCGAATCAGTTTTGATTGAGATAGAGCGTTTTTTGGGAGCTAGAGCCGATAAAGACAAAACTCCGAAATTGGAAATTTTGACCACCAGTTGCCAAGGTAGGTGTAATCGTGGCCCAGTGGTGATTATTAACGGTAATGTTTATGAGCAAGTTAAGGCCAAAGAAGTAGACGATCTGCTTCGAAGCTATTTTGAGAAATAAGTTTAAATTTAATCGATGGCAAAGGGTTCCGCTAAAGAATTAAGAAAAAGAATCAAATCGGTTGGCAATATCAAAAAAATAACCAAAGCCATGGAAATGGTGGCGGCTGCTAAAATGAAAAAAGTAATTGCCAAAGCTATATCCTCCCGTTCCTATTCGGAGGCGGCTTGGAGTATTCTGGTTAATCTGTCTGATTCGGTTAGAGAGGGTCATCCTTTGCTAAAAACCCGTCCCGTTAAAAGAATCGGCATCGTGCTTTTTTCAAGCAATAAAGGTCTTTGCGGTGGATTAAACAATCAATTGATTAAAAAAATAATTGAGCAGGTGAAAAATCCGGCCAGTTTGTCGGTTAATCGAGTCAGGGGCGTTAGACTGCCCTCCTCCATTGATCCCAAGAAAATCGAAATTGAATTTATTACGATCGGTCGCAAAGGAACCGAAGCTTTAATTAATGCTAAACAGAAGGTGGCGGCCAGCTTTTTGGATTGGAATGAACAGTTGGGATTGGAGAAGGTTTATCCTTTAACAGAGCTTCTTTTTGAGAAATACGAAACGGCCTATTATGATAAAATTGTGGTGGCTTACACCAATTTTGTTTCCATAGTGAAAAATGAGCCCAAGGTGAGGCAAATACTGCCTCTCTCCCGACAAGATATGGAAAAACAATTGGAAGAATTGGGCAAAGAAAGTCGTCAGCCGGAGAAAAGAAAGGAAAGAATGGATGAACTGAAAGAAAAGGCGGAAGACACCTACTATCTCTTTGAATCTTCCAAGGAAGAAGTTCTAAAGACTATTCTGCCTCGAATGATAGAAAGTCAAATTTATCAAGCTTTCTTGGAGTCACAAGCCTCCGAGTTTTCCGCTCGAATGCTGACCATGAAGAACGCTTCCGATGTGGCCGAAGACATGATGGATGATTTCAGTTTGTATTATAATCTGGCCAGACAGGCCGGAATAACGAAGGAATTAGCTGAAATATCAGCGGGGATAACCTCGATGGAGAAATAAGCTTCATTTTTCTTGTCGAAAACGAAAAGAAAGAGTAGGCTCATCTTAAACCCAAGTCGAGAAAAGCGGACTCGACATTTTTTAATTATTAATCCGCTGTTTTAATTTAAAAATGAAAATCTTAGAAAAACTGGAAGAACGTTTGGAGGAGATGCAGAATAGTGTGGCCCAAACAAAGGATAAAGTTACTGGTAAGCACAAGAGAGCCAAGATGGAATCTAAAATCGGCTCTGTTGATATGGAACAATTAATAAAAAGAATCGAAGTGCCAAAAATCTCAGTTGGAGATTTAATCAAGGGAAAGGTTATTGCTGCTGATAGCAGTGCTATTTACGTTGATTTGGGAGCGAGGGGCACGGGAGTAATTATGGGGAGAGAAATGAAGGATGGTCTTGGTATTGTTGAGAATTTGAGTGAAGATGACGAAATAGAGGCGACAATTGTTGAAGTGGAAAATGATGGAGGCTACGTTGAGCTTTCCATTCGAGAGGCAGCGTACGAAAAGGCATGGAAAGAACTCAAGAGAAAGATGACGGACAAAGAAACGGTTAATACTCGAATCCTTGAGGCTAACCGAGGAGGATTAATGATTGAAATTAACGGTATTTATGGATTTTTGCCTGTCTCTCAGTTGGGACACGAAAATTATCCTCGAGTTGAGGATGGTGACAAGAACAAGATTTTGCAATTACTGCTAAAACTGGTAAATAAAGAATTGCCCGTTAAAATTATTGATGTTGACGTGGAGGAAGAAAAATTAATCGTTTCCGAAAAGGCAACTTACGAAGAGAAAGAAAAGAAAGTCATTAGCCAATTCAAAGTGGGAGACACTGTATCGGGTATTGTATCAGGAGTGGTGAATTTTGGTGCTTTTGTTAAATTTTCGCCGAAGGCTGGAGAAGCTGAAGTTGAAAGCGATAGTAAAGAATCGCTCGAAGGTTTGGTGCATATATCTGAATTGGCTTGGCAATTAATTGAAGATCCACACGAGATTATTAAGACGGGTGAGAAGGTTGAATGTAAAATCATCGAAATCGATGGTACTAGAGTTTCTCTTTCTATTCGGGCTTTGAAAAATGATCCGTGGCAAAAAATCACGGAGAAATATACGGCCGGTCAAATAGTTGAGGGTCAGGTAACCAAGCTTAATCCTTTCGGGGCTTTTGTCCAATTGGATAACGATATTCACGGTCTGGCTCACGTTTCTGAGATTTTAAGCAAAACCAAAGCGAAAAGCTTAGCGGACATTTTAGATGTGGGAGGAAAATATCAATTTAAAATTCTTTCCATTGAACCGTCTAGTCATCGCCTGGGCTTGACTTTAAGCACTGCCGAAGACGTAGAAAAAGAAAAGAAAGCTAAAGCGGAAAGCGAGAAACAGGAAGCAGAGGCTAAAAAGGCTGACAAGAAAGAGAAGAAAGAAAGCAAAGATAAAGATAAGGATAAGGATAAAAAAACTAAAGAAGCAACGAAAGCCAAAAAACCCGTAGCGAAAAAGAAAGCGGCCGTTAAAGCTAAGAAAGAGGAGAAGCCAGCTAAAGAAAAGAAAGTCAAAGCGAAGAAAGAGCCTAAAGTTAAATCTGAAATCAAAAAAGTTAAAGAAAAAAAATAAATGCCATCTAAAAATCTTTCCTTAAAAAACCGAAAGATTGAAAAACTGAACGCGGAAATACTAAAGGCCGGTTATTGCTGTCCTTTGGGTAAGACGCGAATCAATTTAGTACCAGGAGAGGGTGATGCCGATTCTAAAATTCTTTTTATCGGGGAAGGTCCCGGGCAGAAGGAGGATGAAGCGGGCCGACCCTTCATTGGGACGGCTGGTAAACTACTTAGTCAGTTACTCTTAGAAATCGGTATAAAACGAGAAGAAGTGTTTATTGCTAACGTAGTAAAATGCCGTCCACCGGGAAACCGCGATCCGAAACCAGAGGAGGTTAAGGCTTGTTGGCCTTGGCTCCTGAGACAAATTAAAATTATTCAGCCGAAAATCATTATTCCTTTAGGGCGTCACGCCATGGAACGCTTTCTGCCCGACATGAAAATTTCGTCCGCTCGAGGCAAAGTTATGCGTCGAGAAATTCCCGGCCTAGGCAAACAAGTTTTTATGCCGACTTATCATCCGGCAGCGGCGCTTTACCATCGAGAGTGGCTCAAGTTTATCCAGGAAGATTTTGCCAAAATTCCTAAAATCCTTAAAAAGTTGGAGGAAGAGAAAAAATAATTTGATTTTCGTTTATAATTAGGCTTAAATAGTAGAGTGTTTTGGAGAGGTGCCTGAGTGGTTGAAAGGGGCACCCTGCTAAGGTGTTAGGCCCGAAAGGGTCTCGAGGGTTCGAATCCCTCCCTCTCCGCAAAAATGAAATTTTATTATGTTTATTTTTAGCCGTAAAACAAAAATATGTTAAAATCCAAATTAAGTTTATTGTATCTTGTAAAAAATATTTCCATTGCTATTGGCTTAGTTTTGGTTTGGAGGGGTATTTGGTATGTATTGGATGGCCTTGATAAAATAATTTTTGGAGGAAGTCACGTTTGGACAGCCCTGGGCGGAATTATAATCGGATTAGTTATTTTGTATTTACCAGATAAGGATTTGAAAGAAATTGAAAAACTATGATTTAGTAACTTGGACTAATCACTATGCCACAATAAATTTTAAAAATTTTAAATTCCACACTCATAAAACCTCATCAATAAAGAGTTTTTGTGCCTATTGACAAAACAAAATATACGTAGATAATCAAACGTTCGAGAAAAAAGTACCTTAACTTACCTGGAGGAAAAAATGGAATTGACATTACTCTTCATGATTTTTTTGATTTTGGTTATTTGTCTGCCTTGGCTACCCTCTAATCAGACAACTCGATCACAGAAATCTCGGAGGACTCGGGAGGAATGGATTACAAAATCCTATTTCGACTTTATGCGAAAGTTGAATAAAATTTCTTCGGAATTTTTCAATAAATGTCCTGAGGACAAAGAGCTTTCGGAGATGATTAACAGAGTTGGAAGTGAGATAAAAAAATCAATCAAAACGCTTCAAGGTAATCAAGAAGAAGAGATTGAAAAACATTATTTAAACTTCAAACTTAAGTTAGTTGAAATCTCCTCGGATTTTTTAAATAAATGTCCCGAGAATAAAGAGATTTTAGGGATGATTGATAGGATTGGAAGTGAAATCGATAGGCCATTATTAATCGCTAAGATGAGGTTCTAATGGATGCTTCTATCGGTTGATAAACTTTTTTACCAAGCCCCCCGTGTAAATTACACTTGGGGCTTTTTTATTTATAAAACAAAAAGTCGATATTTTATTTATTTATTGATGTTTGATAAGATGCTAATGTGCTTGAATTTTTTTTATGTATTGTTTGAATAAACTTATGAAAATTGTTATTTGCGGTAGCATGACCGCTTCTAGAAAAATGGTTGAGATAGAGAAAAATCTTCAAAAATTAGGACATACGATTGTGCTTCCGGAATTTACTCATGAATATGCTTCGATGGATACAACGGATAAGATGCATACTGAATCAGCGAAAAATAAAGTTGAATACGATTTGATCCGTGGCTATTTTGAGGAGATCAAAAATTGCAATGCGATTTTAGTCGTAAACGTGGAGCGCAAAGGAATCAGAAACTACATTGGTGGTAATTCTTTTTTGGAAATGGGATTTGCTCATATTCTCAATAAAAAAATCTATTTGCTAAACCCTTCTCCGGAGATGATTTACAGTGATGAAATTAAGGCGATGGATCCAATTGTTTTAAGTGGTGATTTAACAAAAATTTGAAATTTATTCCAATTAATAAAAAATGTCATTATGCCACAACAAATTTTGATGATTCACGGCGGGACGACTTTTCAGTTTGACGATGAATATCTGGATTACTTGAAGAATGCGAAGATTGATTTGGAGAGGATAACGGTGCATGATCGTTGGATCCGAAATTTAGCCAAAGATTTGGGGGAGGATTATCGTGTTTTGGCTCCGAAGATGCCAAATTCGACCAATGCTTCTTATGAAGAGTGGAAAATTTGGTTTAAGAAAATATTAGGATTAGTCGATGACGGATTAATCTTGATTGGTCATTCCTTGGGCGGAGTTTTTTTGGCAAAATATTTGGCGGAAAATAAGATTACAAAAAAGATAAAGGCGACTTTTCTGCTCGCCGCTCCCTTTGATGATGAATTGGAAGGGGAATCTTTGGCCGGTTTTTATTTACCGGAGGATATTTCTTCTTTTGCCAATCAGGGGGGAGAAATTTTTCTTCTCCACAGTAAAGACGATCCTTGCGTGCCGGTGGACCATATATTTAAGTATCAGGACGCTCTTCCTAAAGCCAAACCAATCCTTTTTATGAAAGGGGGCCATTTCAATGAAGAGAGATTGCCGGTACTGGCGGAATTAATAAGAAAAATTCCAGGTATTTAAAAGTGTATTGCTTTTCGGAATAATAAAGTATAAAATATATTTTAGTTAAGAAAGATTTAATATAAAAAATGCCGGACAATTTAATTATTTGCGGTGGAATGGACTGTTCTCTTTGCTCGGTTTTGGAGACTATCCAAAATATTTTCAATTATCTATTGGGAATTGGGGCGACGGTGGCCGTTTTGGCCGCTGTTTTAAGTGG
>CAZRPR010000010.1:27927-29536 GCA_964602125.1 uncultured Candidatus Saccharibacteria bacterium | reverse complement strand
CCGGCAGAGATAGTTTCCGTTGACATGCCCATTTTCGCCAGCGTCAGGGCGGTTTGTAGGGGGTGCTGAATATATTGCTCTCCTGATTTTCGAAGTTGTCCTTCATGAGCCACTTTCGCGAATTCAAAAGCTTTACGTATCAATTTAATATTGACTCCGCGATTTCTCGACTTTGCCGCTTCCAACACATTTTCAATTTTTATGGAATCAAGCATTTCGATATTGGCTAAAAAATAAATAAAGTTTTAAAATAATTCAGTTATGCTTGTTTGTTATTTTATCAAACATCTTTTAATTATAAAAAGAAATTATGTTTAGGGATAAAAAAAATAGTTTCTCTCGAGGAGGAGCTGTACTCTCTGGAATTTTAGAAATTGCGCAGGTGGTTTCCATTTCTTTGATTATAGTGCTGGTAATAAAGTACTATTTGATCCAACCCTTTATGATCAAAGGGGCTAGCATGGAGCCTAATTTTCAAGACGGAAACTATATTGTCGCCGACGAAATATCATATCGCTTTCAAGAACCGGCCAGGGGCGAAGTAGTGGTTTTTCACTTTCCTTTTGATCAAAAGCAGTATTTCATTAAAAGGATTATCGGTTTGCCGGGAGAAACTGTGGAAATAAAAGACAAGCAAGTAATTATTCATAAAAACCAAAATCAGGAAAGCGAGGTACTCTCGGAAACTTACCTGCCTGACAATGTTAAAAGCAAGACCGAAGGCAGCCTAAAAGTAACTTTAAAAGAAAGCGAATTTTTTGTCATGGGAGACAACCGCTTCCACGACAAAAGCTCCGATTCGAGATCTTGGGGTCCGGTAGAGAAAGACTTAATTGTCGGCAAAGTCTGGTTTCGCATTTGGATTATTGAAAAAATAATCGGTGGCTTTAAGGCAATCGTAATGCCTTCCTGAATATAAAAAAAACGGGTTTTGAAACCCGTTTTTTTATTACTAAACTTCGATAATTACCGGTAAGACCATTGGTCTTCGCTGAGTTTTGTTAAAGAGATATAAACCCATATCGTCTCGTATAGCTCCCCTGACGTATTCCCAATTAATCGGGTAGCCGCCCTGGGTCTTCTGTTCGATGATTCTTTTTATTTCCATTCTGGCGTCCTTGAGCAGTTCTTGGTTATTACGCATATAAATAAAACCTCTGGAAATCAAATCGGCATTGCCAATCTGACGACCGGTGTTTGAGTCGATGACCGCGATAACCGTAAACATACCGTCCTTAGCCAATTGCTGTCTTTCTCGCAACACTACATTACCGATATCTCCCACGCCCAATCCATCTACCATAACGTAGTTGGCCGGCACTTTCTCGTGAGTTAATCGGCCTTCTCCCTTTTCCCCGAATTCAATCACTTGACCGTTCTCGGCGATTAAGACATTTTTGTCTTCCATTCCAAGCTTCTTGGCATTCTCTCCGTTTTGGCGGAGCATATAGTGGTTGCCGTGGATAGGAATTAAGTATTTAGGCTGAACGATGTTGAAGAGCAGTTTGAGGTCTTCCCTTTTGGCGTGACCTCCCGAATGCACGTCCATCATGTGATAGTGGACCACATTTACTCCTCTTCGAGACAAATTGTCTTTTAGGTTTTGGAC
>CAZRPR010000010.1:25216-27827 GCA_964602125.1 uncultured Candidatus Saccharibacteria bacterium | reverse complement strand
CTGGCGATCTTGATGATATCCGTCGGTTTCTCCCCAATCGGATTTTGGTCGAATTTAAAGTCTCCTGTATGCATAATGGTGCCTACCGGAGTGTGAATTACCAAACCAAAAGAGTCAGGAATGCTGTGGCAAACGTGAAAGAATTCGATGTCAAAAACACCTAATTGGATTCTGTCGTCTTTGCTTACTCCATGAATTTTTAGTCTTAATCCATCTTTATATTCCTCTTGGCGTTTCATAATGATGGCTTTAGTCATCATACCGGTATAAATCGGCGGGTTGCCCAAAACTTTCATGTGATGAGGGATGGCTCCAATATGGTCCAAATGACCATGGGTAACCACTACCCCTCGGATGTTCTCCGTTTTGTCTCTCAAGTATCTTGAGTTGGGGATAATATAGTCAATGCCGTGCATATCTTCCTCTGGAAATTGCAGGCCCATGTCGACGATTATAATGTCGTCGCCATATTCAAAGACGGTCATGTTACGACCGACTTCCTCCAGCCCGCCCAAAGGAATAATCCTTAGTTTTTTCTCTTTTTTAGGCGCCACTCCATGTTGAAGATGGCCCTTTCCCTCTTCGGGCTTAGGCGCACCGTTTAAGACGGGAATGATATTTAGTTCCGGTTCGTGGTTTTTGAATGGAATTTTTCTTTCCACCCTTTTTCTTCTGAGCGCTCCCGGATGAGCGGTTTTTTTAGGTTTTTCAATCATTTTATTTTTTGAATTGAATTAGTTTAAGTTAAATTAAATTGAATTAAAATTGATTTTTAGTTTGGTGCCGAGAGGGAGAGTTGAACTCCCACCCCGCAAGCGGGACAACGCCCTGAACGTTGCGTGTCTACCAATTTCACCATCTCGGCTTAAGTTACTACTATTTTTTTATATATTTTTAAAACAAAAAACATTATTGAAAACAAAAAACTCGAGCGCAAAGAAAGAAGCAAAAATCAATATATTCCTTTTTAGCATAAAATAAAAAAAATGCAAAATTTTTGATTATTCCAAAATTTAGACACGATTCCTATTATGCATTCTAATTATTAAAAACTCTTAAAATCTAAATTAAATTATTTATAGATTTTGCACCCTTGCTTTTTTATTTTTTAAAGAATATTTTGATTAGTTAAATAATCTTTTTTAAACAATTAAATTGCTCTCCTCTAAAATAATAAAAATTATTGACAACTTGGTTTTCCCTCGACGATGTTTGGCTTGTGGTAAAAATGGTAGCTATCTCTGCCCCCATTGTCTATCTCACTTGCCCATTAGGGAGGAAAATAAATGTCCCTACTGTGAAAAAGAAAATACAAAATTCGGCGAGCTCTGCCCCAAGTGTAAAAAAAGAAAAAATTATTTTCTAGATGGCTTGATCGTTTCCTCCTATTACCAACATCCTTTGGTTAACAGTATGCTTAAAAATTTTAAGTTTTCTTCGATTCCCGATTTTTCGCCCCTTCTGGCCAATCTTTTATTTTTAAAAGTAAAAAAGTTAGGAGACCAATTCCCTTTCGCTGATTTCATTCTCTGCCCAGTGCCGATTCATAATTTAAAAAAGAGAGAAAGAAGTTTTAATCAGACTGAGCTGATTCTTTATGATCTAACCTCGATCGCAAAAGAAAATAAAATATGTTTAAAAACTGACTTTGGTTTGATTAAAAAAATAAAATATCACGCTCCTCAATCAAAAACGAAATCTCTAAAAGCTAGGAGAGATAATGTCCGTGGTACCTTCAGAGTCTCTACTGGCGGAAAAGTTATACCGGAAAAGATTATCTTGTTGGATGATATTTCCACTACCGGCGCCACCTTAAACGAAATCGCTAAAACCCTAAAAGAAAAAGGAGTGACAGAAGTGTGGGGTTTGGTTTTGGCAAGACAAAAATTCGATTGAAATTGTGGAGCCGACGGGGAGAGTTGAACTCCCGGCCTACGCGTTACGAGTGCGTTGCTCTACCACTGAGCTACGTCGGCGAACGGAATTATATATTGTATATCTGCTTTGTATGCTACAGATCAATTGTGCCCCGGGAGAGAATCGAACTCTCATTCTTTGTAAAGAACACGATTTTGAGTCGTGCGCGTCTACCAGTTCCGCCACCGGGGCAAAAAATATATTCCTACTATTTAATATCCTATTTTAAAGATTTCACCGCTTTATTAAATTGGTCTCCTCGGTCAAACTCATTTACAAAGGCTCCAAAACTGGCGCAACCGGGAGAAAGTAAAACCGTGTCACCTTTAACTGCTTTTTTGTAAGCCAATTTTACCGCTTTGTCCATAGTTAAGACTGCCGAGAAATTTATTTTCTTACCTGTATTTTTTAGGGCCGCAGCTATTTTTTGATCGGCACTTCCTTTAATAAGAACTAAGTACTTCACTTTTTTAGCCACCAATTTGGCCCAGCGGGTAAATTTTAAGTCCTTATCCGCCCCACCGGCGATTAAAACCAAGCCTCCCTCAAAATCTTTAATGCTTGAAACAGTGGCATCCGGAATAGTAGCGGTGGTGTCGTTAATAAAGGTAACACCTCCCACTTCCCTCACCCGCTCCATTCGATAAGGCACTCCCTTGAATTTTTTCAAAGCCTTTATGATCGTTTCGTCTTT
>CAZRPR010000010.1:22208-25116 GCA_964602125.1 uncultured Candidatus Saccharibacteria bacterium | reverse complement strand
CAAGCTTTTTAGGAAAATTTTAAAATTCATTGGTGCAAATCATTAAAATTTATAATTAACTGAAAAATATTAGTGACGACAGGGCCGCTCCCAGAAGTAAGAGCGAGAGGGCCCAGAGAATAGGGGTAGGGATTTTAAGGGGTAAAACTCGAGGCACAACGTTTTTCCGCCTAAATATCTTATGGTAAATGCTGATAATTATTAACGAATCAATTGTCCCCATAAAAACTCCGATCAGACCAATCACTTTGATGAAGTTGTGGACTCCGATGAAGATTAAAAATAGCGGCAAGAAAATTACCGTTGCCCAGCTGACGAATGCCGGTATATTAAGATCGGTAATTAATATCTTTTTTAAGTATGTCGCTGAGGCCCAAAAAGAAGTGGCCACCGCGACTAGACTTAGGGCTGACCCAAGATAGATAACCCAATTCCCCATCTGCTCACTCATGGTTAGGAATGGGTCAGGCTTTAATCTGCCGTCACCGATTAAAATAGCATTGACAAAAAAGGAAATTGTCACCAGCACAATAACTAGATAGGCGATTAAGATGGCGGGAGCGATTTTTTTCTCATCTCCCTTAAGAGCCCTTATGGCGATGGGGATAGCCGACTCACCCGTTAAGGCAAACCAAATTACTCCGTAAGGCAGAAGGAAGAAAGCCCAATTGGTTGAGGTTGGCTGCCAGAAGGAAATGCCGGCAAAGAAAATAACCATAAAGGAGACTATCATAAAAAAGGAGAAAAAAGCTTCCAATTTACCGAGAATTCTTACTCCCCGAACAAGAATTAAAGAATTACCAGCCGTAAAAAACAAAATTATCGGCCAAAAAAAATCATCATTAAGCCCAAAAAGACTACTGGAAAAGACTACTATCGCCAAAATATAGGCCACTAGAGACCCGGTATAACCAAAAAAAATGGAAAAAGTAACTACTCGACCCGCCCAACGGCCTAAATATTTGTCGGCGTAAAAAACCAAACCCTTCTCTTTGCCTGAAAAAATAATTATTTCCGCAAAAAGAAAACTGATTAAAACCATTAAAAAAGCAATAGCTAAAATAAGAGCTATTCCCGGAATAAGCCCTCCTAGCCTACCGGCATAGGGAATCGCGAAAACACCTAAACCAATAACCGTTCCAATAATAATCGCCACCGCTTCAAAATATTTCAGGTTTTTCATAGCTTTAATTCTTGCTTTATTCGTTTTTTAAAAATATATTAATTTCTCAGTCTAAATTAAACGTATGGCTAATTTTACCTTTCTCTTTTTTAAAGAACAAGTTTTAAAAGCAAAGAGAGTTTTAATCCTCACCCACACCGACCCCGATGGAGATGCCATTGGTAGTTCTTTGGCTTTAAAGAAAATTATAAACAGTTGGGGAATATCTGTTGAAACATTCTTCTCCGGTAAAATTAACGTGAACTACCCCCTGAAGAAAGAAGATCAGCCAAAGTTGGAAAGTTTAATTAATCTAGAAGATTTTGATTTAATTTTAATTCTTGATACAAATAATTTTTCAAGGACAGGGTTAAGCTCTCTAAAAAACAGCAGGAATAACACTCCCGTTTTAATTATCGATCATCACATTAAGAAAAATCGAGATCTTAAATTAAAAAATGTTTTTTTTAATATTAACTCAAAAGCAACTGCCACTTGCGAAATTATTTTTGATTTACTAAAAGAAGGTGAAGAAAAAATCGACAGTGAAGTCGCTTCCCTGCTCCTCCTTGGAATCTACACTGATAGTGGTTGTTTTTTTCATTCAAACACAAAACCTAAATTAATTTTAAAAGTAAAAGAATTATTGAGTCGAGGTGTGGTTTTTAAAAATATAACCCAAAACGCTTTTAAGGGTAAGAAGGTGGAAGTTTTGAAATTAATCGGCCAAAAAATAACTGAGGCTAAAATAAATCCTTCTATGGGTTTTATCCATTCACAAATAAAAGAAGTAGAAATGGAAAAATTAGGAATTAGTAATGAAGAAATTGGCGGTCTAGTTAACCTACTTAATATGTGTGAAGAAGTTAAGTTCGCCCTCCTTATAACTGAGAATAAAGATGGCCGGATTAAGGGTAGTTTAAGAAGTAGTATGCCGAAATTTATCGATGTGAATATTATTAGCAGATTTCTAGGCGGAGGAGGACATAAACTAGCTTCCGGTTTTGAGACTTTTGGAAAAATTGTGGAAAACGGTGATCAAATTAAAATACATTAAGGGGAAAACTAATTCATTTCTGTGTTAATTTTTATTTTCAAAAAACCCGTTAAATAGACTAAAAAAAATTAACTATCTTTGTTGAGCTTTTTCTTTTCCACCCTCTTTCCATTTTTATCCACAACTAAATAATCAGCTGAATAAATTCTTTTTCTTTATTAATAAAATGTTTTTTTACTTTTTAAGTTAATTCACAGTCCTAATAATAGTAATATAAAGTAAATTAAATTATCTCTGAAAAACCAAAATTCTTTTTTCCCCAGACTCGATATTTTCTTTTTTATCAGTAAAGTCATGAAGGGCTTCTAGTATGGTTTCGTAGCTGTAAATAAAATCACTTCCCCTTTTAGTTCCAGGATCTTGGGTGATAAATATTTTTTTATTTCTATCATAACCACTTAAAACTAACATGTGATATAGTGGTCCAGGATTTTTAAAAAATGGGTTGTTTAATTTTCTCCCCGCCATAGGGGCGATAATTAAATTACCTAAAGCTAGTTCATTTTCTAAATCTTTTATTTGAGGATTTTCAATTATTTTTAGATTTTTTAGTTTAAAATAATCTTCAGCTAATTTTTTTAATTCAAAAATATTAAGGTCGTCTTTATTGGAAAAATTAGCTTTCACGTATTTGGATATTTTTTGAATATCTTCCTCAGCTTCTTTTGAAAGAATTAATTCTCTTTTTT
>CAZRPR010000010.1:18949-22108 GCA_964602125.1 uncultured Candidatus Saccharibacteria bacterium | reverse complement strand
GATATTTTTTGAATATCTTCCTCAGCTTCTTTTGAAAGAATTAATTCTCTTTTTTCTGAAAAATAATAAACAATTAACAATGAAACCTCCTCACAAGCTTCTTCATGTAATAAATCCCAATTACCGGTAGGGGCTTGGCAAATAAAAGGTGTGGGTGTTTTTATATAATCAGTATTGTTTTTTATTTCGTTATTAATAATATTAGTATTTGTATTATTATTAGAAATATCATCCTTAGGGGTTGTGATATTGCTATTTGTTATAACCTTATAATGGTTACCGTTAATATTTAAAATATTATTATCATTAATGTTATTATTAATAATATTAATTTTATTTTCTGTCTTTCTGGATAAATAATTTATTAGTATTCTTACATCTTCCAAGTTGAAGGATGAAAAAAATTTTTGATAAAAAAACAAAGAAATAATTAAAATAAAAAAAAGAATAAGAAATTTATTTCTGTTTTTCATTTTTTAAATTTTTAAACCTAGGCAATATTAATAAATAGAATATTTCCAATAATCCAACTGTATTTACTATCATAAAAATTAAAAACCAAACTTTTTGATTTTTTTTAGCTGAATTCCATAAAGCGAAAGCTTTCCATGGCAAACTCCATAAAGATATAAGGGTTATTACTAGGATGAAACTATCTCTATTGTCTTGCAGGCACCAAAAATTGTTAGGATCCATTTTTTTTTATTTAAAAATATTAAAAACCAATCATTTCAACTTCCTCGAATAATTGAAGGCCGAATTTTTCTCTGACCTTCTGTTTAATTAAACTGGATAATATAACCACATCTTCCGCTTTAGCTTTCCCTGTGTTTATTATAAAATTAGCATGTTTTTTTGATATTTGGGCATCACCAATGGAATGACCCTTTAATTCTAAATGATCAATGAAATAGCCGGCCGGTAAAGATTGTTTTAATTTTATTTTTTCCAGCACTTCCCTTCTGTTTTTCGATGAATTATTTTCTGTCATCTCTTTTTGAATAAAATCTTCAATTAATTTATTCTTTTTTTCTTCATCTATATTCTCAATGGATGGATTTTTAAAAAAACTACCAGCGGAGGGAAATTCTAATGGTTGAAATTTTTTTCTATAAGCTAAATTTTCTCTAATTAAAGATTCGATTATTGCTTTAGGCTTTTTTTCTAAAATAAAATTAACTTCCCAGATGATTAAATTTTTGTTTTTTTGAAAAACACTTGATCTATAATCAAAAAAACAGTCTTTGTTTTTTATGTTTTTAAATTTGGATTCATTTAAATCGAAAACTTTCACCGATTCAATTATACTTCCCATATCGGAATTGAAAGCCCCAGCGTTATTTCTAGTAGCGCCACCAATGTTGGCTGGAATACCATAAGCCCATTCTAAACCACCTAATTTTATTTTTTTTGCCTCATGGATAATTCTATTTAACATAACCCCTGCCCCAGCCGTGATTAAGCCGGAAGCAAATTTTATTTTTTGGTAGTTTAATTTTAAAACTAAACCGTCAAAGCCAGAATCGCTTATAAGTAAATTACTGCCACCACCTAAAACTAAAAAATCTAATTTTTTCGTCGCAATAAAATTAACTGCTTCAATTAATTCTTTTTTGTTCTTTATTTCGCAAAAGAAACTCGCCTCGCCACCAATCTTAAAAGTGGTTAGTTGAGATAAGTTAAAATTCTTTTTTATTAGAGAAAGAGAAGCCACTATTTTGTAGTCTTAGTTTTAGTAACCCCTAACTTGGATTTTTCTAGCTCGGGCAGTTTCCGCTTTTGGCAGTTTTATGGTCAAAATACCATTTTTCATCAAAGCCTCAGCTTTATTAGCCTCAACGTCAACAGGTAAAATAATTGATCGGGAAAAAGCTCCCCAGTAACATTCTTGGTAATAATAATCTTCCTCTCGAATTTCATCTTCTTTTCGGCGCTCTCCTCTAATGGTGACCATATCATTATTAATTTGAATGTCTAGATCTTCTGGTTTCACTCCGGCGATAGTTGATTTTATAACAATATCGGTGTCGGTCTGGTAAACATCTATAGTGAGCTGTCCTTCCTGGTCAGCCACCCAATTTCCATCCTCTTCTGGGGCTGGAGGGGCGCTAATTTGCGGTTGAATTTGAGTAGTGTTTATTCTTTGAGACTGATCTTGAATATTTGGCTGAAAGGTTGGATTAATAACGTTTTCGTGGTTTTGTTGCTGTTCAATCGGCAAGCTCATCATATTTTCAGGTTGGTAAGATTCCTCCCCCTCTTGGTAGTAATTAAAATTGTCGTTCATATTTTGTTCTTCTCTTTCAACGCCCATTAGTTTTTGGAAAAAGGAACGCTTTTTTTGACCTTCCATGGGAAAATTAATTTAAAAAAGATTAATTATCTTAAACATATAAATAATTTCTAACATGAAATAATATAAAAACCAAATTTAAGAAAAAAATAGCTCGTCAACCCTAAAAGACACTCTTTTTCTAGTGGGGTCGAAAAAGGAGATTTCATGAGAATGAAGGGCTTGGCCGACTATTTTAGCTTCATTTTTCTTTCCATAAAGAGAGTCTCCAAGTATGGGAAATCCCAAAGAGGCCAAGTGAACTCTAATTTGATGAGTTCTTCCCGTTTTTAAGTCCAATTCAAGCAATGAATAGGTTTTTTTACTCTCTAAAATTTCAGACATTAAATTAATCCAAGATAGGTAGATTTTTTTGCCCGGATACTTCCCTTTTTGAAATTCATTCAGGCGACCGGAGAAAATTACCCTGCCTTCCGTTAAGCTTTTTTTTGGATTAATAATTTTTTCTAAATATTTATCATCATCAAAGTTGCAAAAAGCTCTTTTAAGGGGGCTTTTTTTGGATTTTCCCATCCAGCCCTCCACGATAAAATTTTTATTTGGTATTTCTCCCTCAACCAGAGCTAAATATTTTTTTTCTATCAGTCTTTTTTTAAATATATTTTTAAAGTAACTTTCAGCTTTCTCATTTTTAGCTACAATTAAAAGACCGCTCGTTTCTCTATCTAGCCGGTGGACTATGCCATCTCTTTCACTTTTCCGATGGAAATTTTTTATGATCTCTGGATAATGATAGTGTATTTGGTCAATCAAGGAAACATCTCGCCTAAGCGTATAATTAAGAGGGAAGGCAGAATGAACAGAAA
>CAZRPR010000010.1:14056-18849 GCA_964602125.1 uncultured Candidatus Saccharibacteria bacterium | reverse complement strand
AAGGAAACATCTCGCCTAAGCGTATAATTAAGAGGGAAGGCAGAATGAACAGAAAGGGGCGCAGGTTTGTTAATTACAATAAAATTTTTATCTTCAAAAACGGGATAAATTTTCCCCGGATAGCCGATTGCTTTTTTTTGATGAAAAATTTCCCAGCTTTTTAAGATATTTTTCCAATTAAAAATTAATGAATTTTTATCTGATTCGCTAATTCTGGAGCTGGGTTTTATTTTTTTTTGTTTTAATTTTATAAAGCCCAAAACAATATTTTTTTGCCAAAAAGATCTTGACAAATTTGCCATTTCATTGATGGAATATTCGGGCAAGCGACTTTTTGGGGCTTCAGGGAGGAAGGATTTAAAGTTTTTTACAATAAAAGCATCGGCTCGAATACCAGATTTTTTTGAGGGAAAGCTCATAATTTATTTAATTCTCTAAAGACTGTGCCAAGCACTCCATTAATAAAACGTCCAGAAGAATCACTTCCGAAAGATTTAGCAATCTCAATGGCTTCATTGATAGCTACCTTTGGTGGAACAGCTTCTGGATCGCTAAAAACTAATTCGTAAATACCTAGTCTTAAGACGTTTCTGTCAACCATGTTTATCTGGTTTATGGGCCATTCAGGGGCAGATTTTTCTATCATGGAATCAATAATTTCCTTCTTTTCAATAATGCCAAAAAAAAGATTTTTAACAAAATCAGTCTGTGCTTCCTCTTTAAATTCCTCAATGTTTTTATTGGCTATGGCGACAGGGTCAAGCTTTTTCAATTTAAAATTTTGAAAATCTAGTTCGAATAAGGATTGAAAAACAATGAATCGACCTCGCCTTCTTGACATTTTAAAGAAAAGAAATTACTTCTTAAATTTTTAACTTTTAGAACTATTTTTTATTTTTAACGCGACCTTTCTTTTTTTCTAGTTTTTTTACCATATCAATCACTTCCCTTTCTTTATAAAAACCACAAATAGGGCAGACCAGATGAGCCAACTTTAAATTACCACAGTGAGAACATTTAACAAATTTTTTTGCTGTTAGTTTCTTGTTAGCCCTTCTTCTTCTCGTTCGGCCTTTAGAATTTTTTTGCTTTGGGACTGCCATAAAAAACGATTAAGATTAAAACTTTTTAATGATTAAGATTTACCTTATAAAAAGAAGTTAGTCAATTTATTTGACATTATCGATGCCTATCTATAATCTTTAATTAAGGAATCTAATCAGCTCTATTTTTACAGTCTTAACTATGTCTCTTCTGCTTAAAAATAAGAAAATTCAGCAAGGACTCAGTTT
The DNA here is from genome assembly GCA_964602125.1 of uncultured Candidatus Saccharibacteria bacterium. GTDB lineage: Bacteria > Patescibacteriota > Minisyncoccia > CAIUEV01 > CAIUEV01 > CAIUEV01. The sequence goes on along the minus strand of CAZRPR010000010.1, from coordinate 17,557 downwards.
TTTAATCTTAGCGATTCTAATTTTATTTTTTGGGCTACCTTTTGTTTGGGGGGTGAAAAAAATACCTCCCAAAGTTTATTTTATGGGCGATAGCTTGGCTGGGGCAGGTATTCCTAACCTAAAGACAGAAATAAAAAACAAGATCAATGAGCTTTATGAAGAAAAAATAAATTTAATTTACGAAGGCAAGCGGGTCGGCGTAAAAATATCAGAATTGGGCTTTAGCATTTCCGATAAAGAAATGGCTGATAAATTAGTATCTTCTTCTGGTGGAGATGATTTTTCTTTTAAGAAAATACTTTTTTTCTGGGAATGTCTTATTTTTGGTTACGACGTGCCAGTTTACTACAATTTCGATGTTTCTTTATTGGAGAAGAAGATTCAGGAAAAATATAAAATTAATCTTAGCCCAAGCGCCGACGGGACTATTAATATAGAAGGTGAAAATATAAAAATTATTCCAGCTAAAATCGGTCTAGGTATCGACAGCTTATTTTTAAGTTCACAAGTGGTAGAACTTTTAAAAAGTAATAATGTGGATAGAAAGAAGGAAATTGAAATAAGGATAATTGATCTAGAGCCGGGGGTAAGCACGGAGACAGTTGAGAAAATGAAAGAAAAAATTGAAAAAATAGTGGCCTACCCTTATGTTCTTAAGGCGGCTGACTACGAAAGAAAAATATTAAAAGAAAACATTCTTTCCTGGTTTAAGTTTGTAAAAAAACAAAATGAGAATCTAGAAGTTAAGCCTCAGGGCCAAAACTTTGAAGAAATAACCAACATATCGCTTTCGGGAAAAAGTTTTCTTGAATCCAAAAATCGATATGTTTTGGAGCTAGAAATTGACGAGGCGGCCATTAAAAATTTTCTAGAGATTGAAATCCAAAATAAAATTTTTCGAGAGAAAAAAGACGGGGCTCTGGGTTTTGAGAATGGGGAAATAAAAGAAGTTCTCGCTTCTCAAAGCGAGATCAATATAGACAAAGACAGGGCGGCCAAGGTGGCTATCGAATCTTTTAAAAACAATAATTACTTTATTGAATTACCAGTCGTAGAGGTCTATCCGAATATTTCTTTAGCTAAAATTAGAGAGCTAAAAATTAATACCTTAATAGCTCAGGGTGAGTCTGACTTCACCGGTTCCCCAACAAATAGAAGACATAACATTAGAGTTGGAGCTAGTAAATTTAATGGCGTGATTATTAATAAAGATGAAGAGTTCTCCTTTGTGACTACTTTGGGGCCAGTCGATAAAAGCACCGGTTATTTACCCGAGCTGGTTATCAAAAAAGACAAAACCATTCCTGAATATGGAGGGGGGATGTGCCAAGTTTCCTCAACCGCTTTTCGGGCAGCGGTTAAGGGAGGATTAAAAATCACTGAAAGACAAAATCATGCCTATCCGGTTCAGTACTACTCCCCCCAAGGAACTGACGCCACTGTTTATATACCAAAACCTGATTTAAAATTTTTGAATAACACTCCTGGGCCGATTTTAATTCAAACCAGGATGGAGGGGAATCTTCTTTTCTTTGATTTTTTTGGTAATTCGGACGGCAGAATAGTTGAACTGGAGGGACCGAGAGTCTGGGATAAAAAATCTGATGGCTCGATGAAAACTGAGTGGATCCAAAAGGTTTTTGATAAAGATAAGAATTTGCTTTTTGAAAAAAGTTTTCTAAGTAAATATGAGTCTCCCTCTAAATTTCCTCATCCGGGAGATGAAAAGCCGCCAGAGGAAAAGAAAAAGAAAAAGAAGAAAAACTAGCTCAGTAGTTTCTGGGTTTTTTGACAAGATTAAAATCCAGATAATAATTTAGAAGTAAATATTTTTTAAAGTGAAAATGCTAAAAAATCAGAGCGTCCAATCATTTTTGTTTTTTATTTTGTTTTATACCGGTTTTACCCGGCTCGGCTTTGTTTTTTTAAGGAAAACGTAGAACTGTTAAAGATTAAAAAACCAAAGCCGATCCAAAAAGGACCGGCTTTTTTCTTTATAGAGAAGGAAAATAAGTTCTTTAAAAAACGGAGGAAGTGTAATATGTTTAAAACATCTTGCCCTTTAGCGACAACCATTTTTCCGGAAGAAAAAAACTTCTCAACAATTGCGAAGTGCTCTTCCATCGAGTGCCCTCTTTTCTCCTCCTGCAAATCAATGCTGGCGGAAACCGTTACTGAAAACTCAGTAACTCCCTTTCAAAAAATGTTAGAAATTCAAAATTTCTTTCCAGTTTTCATTTGGTAATCTTACCAACAAAAAACCTAAGGCGATTTTAAAAATTAAAATCGCCTTTTTTCTATTCTCTAAAACGTAAAATATTAAGACTAAGGAGTGGTTACTTTTCTTAAAAATTCGGCCGCATCTTCAGGGACAACCGTGCTGACTTCAATACCGGTAGCCATTTCAAAGCCGGCCCAAATGGAGGTGCGAGGTAGAATTTCAATATGCCAATGATAGTGAGAATAGTCCCTGCCATCGCAAGGTGAAGTGTGTAAGTAAAAATTAATAGCAGGATTGTTCAGGCCGAAATATAATTTTCCTAAGGCTTTTTTAAGGGCTTCAGCTAACTGCCATTCCTCCTTACTGCCGATTCTTTCAAAGTAAGGTTTATGTTTCTTAGGCAGAACCCAAAGTTCAAAGGCGGAGCGAGATGCGTAAGGGGTGACAACCACAAACATATCATTTTCAAAGACTATTCTCTTTTTTTCTTTTAATTCCCATTCAATCAAATCACAAAAAACACAGTTCTTTTTTGATCGAAAATAATTTTCTGCCCCCGTAAGCTCCAAGCTGACAGCGGGAGAAATGACAGGAATGGCAAAAAGCTGACAGTGAGGATGGGGCTGAGAAGCTCCCGCCTTTTTCCCGTGATTATGAATAATCAAAATATAGTTAACGCTTTTTTTGTTCATTAAATCAAGGTACCTGGTTCGAAAAGAATCAACCAGCTCCGCTAGATTTTCTACGGACATTTGACCGAAAACTTTGTCGTGATCTCTGGTTATTATAAGCTCATGGTAGCCTATCCCTTCCATAGCAAAATAAGGCCCCTCCTCGAAATGTCTTACTGTATTACTCTCTCGGGAAAAAGCGGGGAATTTATTAGGAAATACTCGAAGGCTCCATTCGCCATCGTCTCGGTAATAAATTAGAGTGTCTTTTTTCTGGCCGGTTTTTTCTGGAAAGCAAAAAGGACAGTCGGCCGTTGTGCTTGGCTGATCGTTTTTTTCTTCCGGTGAAATTTTAAAATTTTCCGGCTTCTGAGCTCTTGCTCTTGCAATCACGACCCAATCACCCGTAACAATGTCTTGTCTTAACTCTGAGATTATAGGGCTTTCCTCTTTGGAATTGCTTAATGGCATCTGAGTTTTTTATTTTTATTTTTTAGAGCTTTATTTGAGCGGAAGACGGGACTTGAACCCGCGACCTCCACCTTGGCAAGGTGGCGTTCTACCACTGAACTACTTCCGCAAATTACTAAAATGTACTGTTCCCTCCGC
>CAZRPR010000010.1:8001-13956 GCA_964602125.1 uncultured Candidatus Saccharibacteria bacterium | reverse complement strand
CAAATCAACTTTTAATTAACTGTAGATTAAAGATTTAGTTTTAACAATATTTTACGGCCTCAGATACCGCTTCCACAACTTTTTTATTAAAAATAGAGGGAATTATATTCTTAGGGGATGGTTTCTTAACTAGTTTAGCCAAACTTTCAGCCACGGAAATTTTTATTTTAGTCGTGACTTTATTTATTTTTCCATCCAGTAATCCTCTAAAAAGACCGGGAAAAACCAAAGCGTTATTTATCTGGTTAGGAAAATCTCCCCTGCCGGTAGCTACTACTTTGGCGCCAGCCTTAAGGGCTAGGTCGGGCATAATTTCCGGTTCCGGATTAGCTAAGGCAAAAATTATAGGATCTATTTTCATTAGCTTTAAATATTCTTTTTTTAAAACTTTTCCCTCAGAGACACCAATAAAAATATCACTTTCAACCAAGGCCTCTTCTAGCCTTCCAGCGGGCGATCCAGGCAATAAATATTTGAGCATAGCTTTTTTATGTGGGAGCAAATCTTTTCGCTTTCGATTCAAAACGCCCGTGCTATCCAGAAGAATCAAATTTTTAAAACCCGCAGAAAATAAAAGTTTAGCGATAGTAATACCAGCAGCGCCCGCGCCATTAATAACGATTCGCACTTGATTTTTTTGCTTTTTAACTACCTTTAGGGCATTTAAAATACCTGCCAGCACAACGATAGCAGTGCCGTGTTGATCATCATGAAAAACAGGAATTTGAAGTTTTTCAATCAAGGCTTTTTCGATTTCAAAGCAACGAGGAGCGGAAATGTCTTCCAAATTTATCCCACCAAAAACTGGTTCAAGGTAGCTGATAGTTTTAATAATTTCTTTTGAATCTTGGGTCTTGAGGCAAAGAGGAAATGCGTCAATGCCGGCGAACTTTTTAAAGATAGCGCACTTCCCTTCCATGACCGGGATGGCTGACTCGGGACCAGTGTTGCCTAAACCCAGGACAGCTGATCCGTCAGATATTACCGCAATGCAATTTCCCTTAAGGGTGTAATCAAAAACAGTCTGAGGATTTTTTTGGATGGCCTTACAAACGCCAGCCACCCCCGGAGTATAAGCCAAGCTCAGGCTTTTTGAATTGTCTATCTTTTGCTTTAGCTCGATTTTAATTTTGCCTCGATTTTTCTTATGAAAAATCAAGGATTGATTTTCTATCGTAGATTTAATTTTTTTCATAAGTTAGATAAATTTATGCTCTTTTAAATACTCAAAGGCTCCACGAGCGGAAATAGCTCCTTCTGCTGAAGCAGTAATGATTTGACGAAAACCACCGGAGCCATTAGTTACGTCCCCGGCTGCAAAAAATCCCGCTAAATTAGTCTGATTAGAATTTCCAACTATGATCGAGCCGTTCCCGTCAAGATCGATGCCGGTATCTTTAGCAATCTCTGTCAGGGGAGAAACGCCTATCTCAATAAAAACCCCATCAAGAAAAATTTCTTTTGATCCTTCATACTCTCTGTCGATTTTTATTTTTTCGACTTTTTGTTCGCCTAAAATCGCTTCCAGATTAGTCATCGGGACGGATATTATTTTGGGATTTTCCTTAATTCTATCAATCCAAATTGGTTCTCCTTTAAGCTCTTCTCCTCGATAAATTAAAAAGACTTGCTTGCAATTTTGGGCTAATTCAATGGAGGACATAACGGCTGAGTTAGCGCCTCCGATAACGGCTACGGTTTTATCTCGAAAAAATCCACCGTCACAAGTGGCACAGTAGCTGACGCCTCTCCCCAGAAGCTCATTTTCTCCGGGTATAGTCAGCCTTCTATAGGCAGTGCCCCCGGCAAAAATAATAGAACGGGCTAAAACGCATTCGCCATCTCTGGCACAAATTTTAAAACCGAAAGAATCTTTTTCTATTTTTTTAATTTCTTTTGATAGAAAATCAGGTTCGTAGCTTTTGGCATGATCCCACATGTTGGCAAGGAGCTCGGTGCCTTTTATTTTTTTTATTCCCGGCCAATTCTCAACTTGATGAGCTTCGTTAGCTGAACCTCCCAGATTTAAAGCGACTAACAGATGGGGTATCCGATAGCGGGAAGCGTATATAGAAGCTGTCAGCCCGGCCGGGCCACCACCAATAATAATAAGAGGATATTCTTTTTTTAAAGACATGAGTTTTACATTAATTATTAAATAAAAAGATAAGTAGGTCTAAGAAACTTTTAATTGGTTACCTACCGAAACTCTGCTAAAAAGGATACTACCATTTTTAGCATCGTAAGGCAAGCTGGTTTTTTCGTCTAAGGACTTAAAAATCAAGCTCAAATTTTTAATTTCATCTTGGCTCAAGCTTTGTCCCGTCTTCATTCTTTCAATAAAACTGTCTCTTTCTTGTGGAGAGTGACTTCCCTTTCCGCATTCTTTGTAATAAAAATCTATCCAATTAGCAATGGTGGGCGTGATAGAAAAAGGGGCAGTAGCTAGGCGAATCGAATTGTTGGAAATCTTTTGATCTTTCAAGTCGGGATATTTTTTTAATAATTCTAAAAGATGGCCATTTTCGATTTCAATCGAGGTGGCGGCGGGAATTTCTTTTTCCGGCTCAAAATTCTTAGGAGCGTTAGTAACTCCCTCTTTAGCGGAAGAAAAATTTTGATCCATTATTTTCATTCGACTTTCGATGGGCGGGACCTCAACTCTTAAAGGAATAATCGGCGCTAATTTCTGCGTGGAAACTGGTTGTTTTGGTTTCTCTTCTTCCGCTGGCAAAACAACTCCTTTTTGCTTGTCTAACAGAACAGGGGCTTGAGGAGCTCCCATGTTTTGAATTTTTTCCACTTCTCTTTCTATTTCACTTAAAGAATAGACTTTTAAATTTTCATAAAACTTCAGCACTTTAAGCAGAACCTCTTTCAACTCTTTAGCTAACCTTCTCGCGTTAGCGTCCTCTAAAACAAACTGATGAGGCTCAAGCCCACTATGTTTTTCAATGCCAAAGCGTTTGTTGTAAGCGCTAATCCAGTTTTTAATATAAGGTAAATAGGAACTTTTATCATTACCAAAAGTCAGCGGGCTAGATCCAATCAACTCAGTATTTTGAGTCAGGGCCTTTAAATATTCTTGGCTAAGCTTCGGCCAGATTAATTCAGAAGTGGAAATAGCACGTTGCCTCATCAAGTCGTCAATGTCTAATCCGGCGCTAAAGGCGGTCAGCAACTTGTACTGGAGCAGTTCCGAAACTTTGTCGTCGCTAATTATAGGAAAAAGTAAAAAATCTATGATACACTTTCTTTGATTAAGGGCTTCTTGTCCTTCTGGATAATATTGAAGAAACTCGGCGTTTTCCTCCTCGAATTTTTTAATGGCATCAATTAGCGTTCCACCGTTCTCAAGCATTAAATAATTCTTCATTTCCTTGATGGAAACGTCGGTCTCGGTTAAGAATTCTCTTAGTTTTTGTTGTCTTATTTTATCCATTTTCAAAAATTACTTTCTTACTTTAAAATATTAAGGTATTTTTACTAATAAAGAAAAAGATATTAAAAGAAAAAATAAAAATAAATCAATCCATGGAAAAATTACATGATCAAAAGCTAGTCAAGGGTCCATACAAACCACCTCCAACGCAACAATTTCTAGACATCGAAGAGATTCGAGACGGAGTAGTAATTCTTAAAAATGGCGGTTTGCGAGGAGTTCTTATGGCATCGAGCATTAATTTTGACCTGAAATCAACAGACGAACAGGACGCTATTATTTCTTACTATCAAAGTTTTCTCAACTCGCTCGACTTCCCTTTGCAAATAGTTATTAGTTCAAGAAGAATTAACCTGAAACATTATCTCGAGGATTTAGTTCAAAAATCAAAAGAGCAAACTAACGAGTTGCTTCACTTACAGATGGAGGAGTATATTCGATTTATTAAGGGATTGGTTAGCATGGTCGATATTGTGAATAAAACTTTCTATATTGTTGTTCCCTTCTCACCTATTGAAAATAGTAAGGGTGGGCCGATGGATAAAATAAAAGATCTTTTCGCCGGAGGGAAAGAAGTTAATTCAAAAGAAAAACAGTCTAACTTTGAAGTCTACAAAGACCAGCTTTGGCAAAGAGTGGAACATGTCCAATATGGGCTAAATGGGGCGGGCGTTAGAATGGTTCCTTTAAACACTCAAGAACTCATTGAGCTTTATTATTCATTTTTCAATCCCAGCCCGATTGAAAAATTAGAGTTAGTCCCCATGGACAAAATGGCCTTAAGCGGATTTTAAAAATAAAAAAATGCCGAAATTAGAATCTTTTCTACCAAAAACCACAGATAAAAGACAAAAAGTGCTCCAAAAAAAAGAGGAGGAAAGTGCGAAAGTTTTGAAGGCGGAAAAAGTCTACACCGGAGGGTTGGCGACAGTCAAAGATATCCTCTCCCCCTCCACTCTAAAAGTCGAATCGGCTTTTGTTAAGATTGGTGATCGTTACGCTCGGACTTATTTTGTCATTGCCTACCCCAGGTATCTCCAGACCGGATGGTTCACTCCGATTATTAACCTAGATAAGGCTTTTGATATCTCCATGTTTATTTATCCGATAGATACAAGCATTATTCTGAGAGCTTTAAGAAAAACTGCCACTCAAGTGCAATCCAGAATGGATCTTGAATCTGAATCGGGAAAAATAAGAGACCCGATGTTGGAAACATCAATCAGCGACATTGAAGATTTAAGAGATAGGCTACAACAAGGGTTGGAGCGCTTCTTTAAATACGGACTATATATAACTGTTTACGGTAAAGATGAGAAAGAGTTGGATGATTTATGTAGTTCCTTAGAGTCAGTTTTGGAGTCCAAGCTAGTCTACATGAAAGCGGCAGTGTTCCGAATGGAGCAGGGATATTCTTCAACCTTGCCTCTAGCTAACGATGAAATTGATGTTAATACTAATCTCAATTCTTCTCCTCTCTCAACCACATTTCCTTTTGTTTCTTCAAGCCTTAGTTCTAACGAAGGAATTTTGTACGGGATTAATCGCCATAACAATAGCTTGATTTTGTTTGACCGTTTCAAAATGGAGAACGCCAACATGGTTATTTTTGCCAAGTCTGGAGGTGGAAAAAGTTATTTTGCTAAACTAGAAATCCTCCGTTCCTTAATGTTGGGCATTTGCGTCATTGTTATTGACCCGGAAAACGAGTATAAACATTTATGTGATGCGGTGGGCGGTACTTTTGTAGAAATATCCTTAACTTCCCCTAATCATATTAATCCATTCGATTTACCGGCCGTTAATGATGACGACGAAGATCCTGGAGAAACTTTAAGAAATAATATAGCGAACATTCTAGGACTCCTTCATATTATGCTAGGAAATATTACTCCGGAAGAAGATTCAATATTAGATAAAGCCATTCGAGAGACTTACGCCATTAAAGACATTACCCAAGATAGCGTTTGGAAAGAAACTCCACCGGATTCCCCCACCATGGGAAATCTATACGACGTTTTGTGTAATATGGAAGGTTCGGAAGACTTGGCCACTCGGCTGGAGAAATACACTCAAGGAACATTTTCCGGCTTTTTAAATAAGCCAACGAATGTTAAATTAAATTCTCAGCTGGTTGTCTTTAATACAAGAGACATGGAAGAAGTCTTGCGACCGGTAGCCATGTACTTAGTGCTTCAATATATTTGGAATCAAATTAGGTCCGAACTGAAGAGGCGAATCCTGGTGGTGGACGAAGCTTGGGTGATGATGCAACATGAGGATGCGGGAGCTTTTATGTTTCAAATTGCTAAGAGATGCCGAAAATACTACACCGGTTTAACGACAATTACTCAGGACGTAACTGACTTTGTCACTTCCCGCTACGGAAAACCGATCGTGACTAACTCTTCGATTCAGATGCTTCTCAAACAATCACCGGCCTCCTCTGACGTGGTGGCCGAGACTTTCTACTTGACAGAGCAAGAAAAATTCTTACTATTAGAGAGCAACGT
>CAZRPR010000010.1:3904-7901 GCA_964602125.1 uncultured Candidatus Saccharibacteria bacterium | reverse complement strand
CCGAGACTTTCTACTTGACAGAGCAAGAAAAATTCTTACTATTAGAGAGCAACGTTGGTGAGGGTATCTTTTTCGCCGGGTTAAAGCATGCGGCCGTTAAAGTCATCGCCTCCTACACAGAAGACCAGATAATCACTTCCAATCCGGCGCAGCTGATTGAAATTGAAAAAGCCAAGAAAGAACTAACGGGTAAATAATTTTTAAATAGATGTCACTATGTCCAGTCTTAGAAAAAAGATTAAAATTATTTGGATTGTTATCTCTCTGATAGCGGTATTCTCGATGGTGGTCTTCACTCTCATTCCGCTTATGAGTACTTATTAAAAATAAAAAGATGGCAATGTTTGATTTTTCTCTTCCCCTTGAAGAGAAGCCAATAAAAGTTATTAAAATTCATTGGAGTGCCTACTTGGCTGTATTTCTTAAAATAGTGGTTACTGGATTGATTTTGTTTTCACTTCTTTTTTTGGCTGCTCCCTATTGGTGGCAAAATTATTATGGAAGAATTGGTCTGCTTATTTTTTTAGGTTTAGCGATTACTTATCTAATTCAAGACTATTGGAAAAAGTTTTTAACCGCCTACATTGTTACCGGAGATTCGTTAATTGATGTTACTCAAGAAAAAATTTTAAAAAGAGTGGTGACGGAAATCGAAATCCAAAATATTGATAAGATTAAAATTAAAAGAAATTTCTTAAGAAAGAAAATTCTGAATGTCGGGGAAATAATTTTTGGTTTGAAAGAAGAAGGCGGAATATTAGTTTTTTATCATTCAAAAAACCCTAAAGAAATTAAGAAATTAATCAAAAGCTTAGTTAAAGAAAGAGAAGGTATTGTTAAAAGAAAAGGTTCGGAATGCCGAGTGGTTGAGAAGGAGAGCGAAGCAGAGAAAGTACCATTGACTTTTGCTTATTATGGAAAAAAGGCGGAGGAAAAAAAGAGATTAACCGAAGAGGAAAATCTTCTCTTGGTCAAGAAAGATAAAAATAAATCTTTAAATTAAAAATATTAACCAATGATAAAAAAAACATTAATCGTCGCTAGTCTTTTTTGGCTATTCTCACTATTGCCAGTCGGAACTAACGGTATCGTTGGTTTTAATCAGGTCTCGGCGAAACAAGACGATCAAACTACCGTTGAAGATATAGAAAGTCGGGGCATTGTTCCCTGCACTATTGAGAGCTGTGATTTTTGCTACCTGCTCCAAATGTTGGAGAGAATAAATGTTTTTCTACTTTCATTGGCCTTCGCGGTGGCCATTTTTTTCGTGGTGATAAGCGGCTTTGCTTATATAGTTTCCATTGGTGATTCTGGCACAATGGGTTTTGCCAAAGAAGGTTTAAAATATTCAATCGGCGGTTTTGTTATCTGCCTTTTTAGTTTTCTAGCTATTCACGTTACTTATATTATCTCCGGCTATACCGAAAAGGGTGGTAAGGAATGGTGGAAGATTCAATGCGAAACTGAAATTCCGGAAAATATTATGGCTTTAGAAAAAAAAGAAGCCTCGAAAGCTTATGCTAACGAAATTCCCGTTGACAGCCTAGGTGGCAGAAACAATCCAATCAGCTTGGAAAACTTGATTAAGGAGAATATCAAATCGCTACCGGCAAGTAAGTATTTTTTTGTGCATGGTCTGGGCGGACAGTCCCTAGATGAAACAGCGGCCCAACTTTTGACTTTAACTGAAACGATCAAAAGAGAGGGAAAAGAAGTTTACGTCGCCTTACCCAAAGAAGATATCAGCGGAAAGATTATTGGCAGTAAAAAAGTTAGCTTAAACGATTTTCTAGACTCTTTAGCTAATCCAATCATAAAGGGTGATGAAAGTGGGCTTAGTCAGGCGGAGAAGCAGAAACAGTTTTTTGATTTAGCGGTCTCTATGTTGATTGATAACACTTCCAGCGAGTTACCGGTGGTGGTTGGTGATAGCGGAAAAGAAGTGCCTGACTTCAATGAAATTTGGACACAATTAAATTGGACGGGGATGGCAGGAGATGGTGATAAGCCAAAATTCGAGCCGAAAAGTACGGTGGCTAACGGCTTGAGCTATGAGGAGGGGAACGGCCCCTTTTTTTATGATCCGGAACGTTATGACGGTGAAATTCCGGACGATCAGACTCATATCCAAGTTAACTTAAAACCGGACGGTAGCTTAGACACAAAAGATCCTGTTACTGTTTTGAACGTGGCGCCCGGAGTTTCCGAGGAGGCCTTGAATAATTATCTTACTCAAGTGGTAAAGGTTTTGCTGGCGACGGAGGAGAAGTATACCAAAACGGGTGAGAAAAAAGATTTTATTTACGGATTAACCGATTTACTCTCCCGATCGGCGGGAGAAAAAGCGGCGACGGCGACATCAACGTCAACGGAAAGTAGCACGGTCCAATCGACGGAGACAACGGAGAAAGAGACTGGCTATTCCAATTCAAACAGCAATTATAATAGTCAATCAAACGATACATTTATCGATAGAACGGGCGGGGCGGGAGTCTTGCCTGACAAGATTGCCCAGGACAGTAATTCAAATAAAAAATTGACTGATAGCGAAATAGACAAACTGATCAATCAGATTCTAAAAGATAGTGCTGAGAATAATTCAGGCTCCGGTAGCTCCAGTAATAACAATGGTAGCTCTAGCAATAATGGTAGCACTGGGAATACTGGGAATAATAATTCTTCTACGGGCAACGGCAACGATTGGAGTAACACGTCGGTTAGCTCCAGTGGCTACAAATTAAACGAGAAAGAGAAAGAAAGGCTAGAAAAAATGATTGCCGAGGATCTTAAGGAGGCAAATTTGAATGTGCCGAAAGAATTTGTGATGTGTATTATACAGCGAGAATCAGCCTTTAAGCCGGAAGCCTTAAATAATCGAGGAGAATATTCAATCGGCTTGATGCAGATAAATAAAAACTCAAGCACTGACAAGGCGGCTTTAGCGGGGCTTAAAAAGTACGCTCCCAATCTTTACGAAAAACTGAAAAAGCATCACGGATCAGACGCGAAAATTTTAGACACGGCTTCTATGCAATCAAAAAACGATCCGGAGGGCGAGAAAGGCATGACGAACATTGCACTCGGTATTTCCTATCTTAAGAAAATAAACGCTGAAAATAAAAGAGGTAATGGTTTGCGTGGAGCGGACGATTGGGATAACTTGGCGGCCGGTTATAATTGTGGACCGGCGGGTTGCAAGGGTGGAAGGACGGATTATTCAACGGCAGTAACGGCCTGTACGAAAACCATGATGGCTAAGAATCAAAAAACAACAACGACTACCCCAAGTCAGTAGATTATCTTTAATTTAAAGTCTTGCGCATTGCTATTGATATTCGAAAAATCGGTAAAAACAGTACCGGAGATGAAACGTATACCACTAATCTTATTTGGGAGTTGGTAAAAAACAGCCGGTCAAAAAAACATTCATTTTTGTTGTTGACGGATGCTGACGTCAGCGGAGTAAAAAAAATATTAGTCGATTTACCGGAAAATTTTCAGATTAAAAAAGTTGTTCCCGTCAACAAGCTTTTTTGGACTTTCTATTCCCTGCCCCGTTTTCTCAAAAATAATCCGGTAGATGTCTTGCACGTTCAATATATCGGTCCGTTTCTTTTGGATAAAAAAATTAAATTAGTGACGACCGTGCATGATATTTCTTTTAAGATAAATCCGGCTTGGATTGCCCCCAAAGATTCTTTTTTATTAAATAAATTTATTCCGCCAACTCTTCGGAGGGCGGATAGAATTATCACCGTCTCGGAATTTTCCAAAAAAGAAATTGAAAAAAATTTTGGCGTTTCCGCTAAAAAAATCGTAGTTACTTCTCCGGCGGTTAGCAAAAAAACTTTATCATTGCTGACGAAGCAATGGGCGAAAGCTAAGATTCAAAAAAAATTCAGCTTTGTTGGCGATTATTTTCTGCACATTAGCTCCCTTCAACCTCGAAAAAACGTGGCGGAAATAATCAAGGGCTTCGGTTTGTTTAAGAAAAAAA
>CAZRPR010000010.1:0-3804 GCA_964602125.1 uncultured Candidatus Saccharibacteria bacterium | reverse complement strand
GAAATCAGCCGATTGATGCAAAAAATTGTAGACGACAGAAGTTTAGTGAAACAAAAAATAGAACTAGGAAAAGACAGAATAGCTTTCTATTCTTGGAAAACGATGGCTGAAAAAACGTTAGAGGTATACGAGAGTCTTTGCAACTAAGCGATTTTTAGGTCAACTTCAACTTGATTTTCTTTATCCAATTTGATTTTTATTCTATAGTCACCTGTCACTTTAATTGATTTTTTAAGTTCGATTGATTTTCTCTCCACTTCAATTCCCTTCTTGCTTAAAGCCTCTTCGATTTCTCGAGAGCCGATAGCTCCAAACAATTTACCATCCTTGGATTCTGCGGTTATTTCCAGTTTCAGTTCTTTTAATTGCGCTACCTTTTCTCTATTCCCGGCAATAAATTTCTGTAATTCTTCGTTTTCCTTGGCTTTGCGGCTTTCTATTTTTTTGAGCATTTGAGCAGTAGCTAAAACAGCCTTACCTTGCTTTAACAAATAATTTCGAGCAAAACCTTCGGAAACATTTATGGTTTCACTTTTTTTGCCTTGACCCGGAACATCACACACCAATATAACTTTCATCATGGAGATAATTTAATATTTACTTGATTATCTAACTATAATTATAAGGGAAAGGCAAATCAAGTCTTGACGATAGCGTATTAAGGGGCTAATTAAGGTAAAGCTCTTTAAATTAAGTTAAAGGAGGAATGGATGAATAAAAATGGTTGCAAGAGAGTGAGCGTCCTTGTCAAGGGCACTCCCGAATCCAAGATTATTTGGATAATTGGGGCTATCGATATGGATAGCGAACTTTCAATTAATCGTTTCATTGATAAGGCCGAAAGAGAAAGTTCCTCTTGCTTCGACAAACTAATAAAGTTTGTTGATATTAACATTGAAGACATCCAAGTCTCAGATCCGGAAGACGAAATTGTAATCATCGACAAACTCGTCGAAGAAGAAACCAAAAGTGTCTTTCTGGAAATCTTCCAAGCGGAGGGTGAAACGTTGGGTCGGGAAATAGAAGTTTTCGGCCGACGGATTCGCTGTTGCGTCGCAAAAAAATAATCCAAAAATTTATCTCAAGGAGTGTTAAGCTAACACTCCTTTTTTAGTCTGAACTTCCCGCCCTAGTATTTTTCTAATCTCAGCGATACTTTTTACTAAAACCAATTTCTTTCGGAGTTCCTTGGCGCCGGCAAAATCCTTAAAATACCAAGCTAAATGTTTTCTCATCTCCAACATTCCATGCTTCTTCTTGGTCATCCAATTAAGCTCAGCGTGAATCAGAGCAATGATAGCCAGCTCTCTTTTTCTAGTTATCTCATCTGTCGGCAGGAATAAATTCTCTCTCGAAACGCCTTGCTTTATTTTCTCCGCCAGCGTTGGATCACCCCAAGAACCTCGGGCGATGGCCAAATTGGAGCACCCCGTTTTTTTGATTATTTCCCTTGCCTCCTCGACAGAATTAATTCCACCGTTAAACCAGAATTTTTTTTGGGGGTATTGCTTGGCGATTTTTTTTAGAGCCGGAAAATCCACTTTGCCTGCAAAGCCTTGTTTTAGGCTTCGACCGTGGATAATTACCGTCTCGACCGGTAATTTGGAAATCGCTTTTAAAAAATCAAACATAGTGGTCGATTCAACCTCGGTACGAATTTTGACGGAAACAGGTAGTTCCGTCGAGGAAAGAACACTCTCGATGACTTGCAGAGTTTTTGTTTGATCCTTAAAGAGCGCCGCTCCGCTGCCGTGAAAAAAAACTTTTTTGGCAGGACAACCTAAATTAATATTAAGACCGGCGGGGAAAATCCTCTTCTTTTTTTGAGTCGGCGCTTCCCTTTCAAAAAGAGAAAAACGTTTATAGAAATTATTAAAAACCGGAGAGGCTTTATCGCCAAGTTCGGCTAATAATTTTTCAATAAAAAGACGAGACTTGTTAGAAATAGGAACATAATAAAAAGCGGGCACGCCATCGGTAGAAATAATCTGAGTGGCTTTTTTAAAATAAAGAGGATCGTTGCCGAAGAGTTGGATAATATATTCTTTTTCTCGGGGGTCGGCCTTTAGAAGCTCAAAAGTTTTTTTACTGCCGTAGCTTAGGGCGTTAACGTGCGCCATCTCTGAATATAGAACATCCGATCCTCCCAGCATATTCATCACTCGAAAAGAACTGTCGGTAATGCCGGCCATGGGGGCTAGGGCGATTTTAATTTTGGACTCTAATTTTTTCATCTGCTTTAAATTAATCATTCCTTGTCGCTTATTTAATTATAGTTTATCATTTTTGGAAAATAGCCCATTAAATATTAAAGAAAAAATCATGTTGGGACAACTAAGAGAACTAAAGAAACTCCGCCAAATCAAAAAGCAAATGGAAGAGGTGGAAATCACGGAAGAATATGCTGGTATCAAGATTAAGATGAACGGAGCGATGGAAGTTATTAGCGTTAAAATTGATGATCCGGAAGATCCGAAGCTGGAAAAATATATGCGTAAGTGTTTCAACCGGGCTCTTCGAAACGTACAGAAATCGATGATGAGTAATATGGGTGGTTTGAGCGGAATGCTGGGCGGATAAAAAATATTAAATTTCAAATCTTAATTTATTGGTTTTGCACATCTTAACTATCGAGACTTCCTGTGACGAAACGGCGGTGGCCATCGGAGAAATTAAAGGAGGAAAAGTAAAAATAATTTCTCACGTGGTGGCTTCCCAAATCAAACTTCACGCCAAATGGGGTGGAGTCGTGCCTGATTTGGCAGCCAGAGAACATCTCAAAAATCTAGTACCAACAATCGATGTCGCTTTCAAACAAGCCGGCTTCTCTGGCCAGCAAGAAGCTTTCAAAAAAATAAAAATCATTGGAGTAACAGCCGGACCCGGGCTAGCTCCAGCGTTGCTGCTGGGAGTTAATTTTGCTAAAGCTCTGAGTTACGCTTGGCAGAAACCCTTAATTCCCATAAATCACCTTGAAGGGCATCTCTACGCTCCATGGGTAGATGAATCACTGAAATTAAATTTTAGCAGTCAGGTCTTTCCCGCCTTGGCCTTGATAGTTTCCGGTGGCCATACGATGTTAATTGAGATGGCCGATCATTTGAAGTATAAAATTATAGGCAGCACTCTTGACGACGCGGTCGGTGAAGCCTTTGACAAAGTGGCTCGGATCATTGGGCTGGGTTACCCCGGTGGCCCTCAAGTTAGTCGATTAGCCAAAGAAAGTCAAAGCGACCTTACCTTTTCCGTGCCTCTAAAAAACAGTCCCTCGCTGGATTTTTCCTTTTCTGGTCTAAAAACAGCCGTTCTTTATAAAGCTTTGACGATGACTAAAGGCAAAAGCTTAAAAGAAGTCTTAGGCAGATCGCCCAAACCTGATCTTAAAATTTCTCTTTCCAAAAAACAGAAAGCGGACTTGGCTCGAGCTTTTGAAAGAACGGCCATCGAAGCTTTGGAAATAAAAACCATTAAAGCTTTAAAAAATAAAAAATTTAAAAGCTTTATTTTAGGCGGGGGTGTCGCTTCCAATGAGGCTTTAAGAAAAAGTTTGTTAAAACTTTTTGGAGAAAAATTTCCTCAAATAAAAATTCTTTTCTCCTCTCCGGAGCACACGGGGGATAATGCAGCTATGCTAGTCCCTTCAACTTATTTGAGATGGCGACGAGCGGAGAAAGAAAAAAAGACAGATAAATACTTAAAAAATTGGGAGAGTCTCGAAGTTGATCCAAATTGGGAACTGTAGAAATTATAAATTATAGATTATAGATTATAGATTATAGATTATAGATTATAGATTATAGATTA
>CAZRPR010000009.1:17474-29589 GCA_964602125.1 uncultured Candidatus Saccharibacteria bacterium | reverse complement strand
GAGAAAAATAAAGCTTACTAAAGCATTTTAGAAGAAATAAATAGTTTGTAAAGAATTTTTATTTTTCACCTTCAGTAACCAAGACCTTACCTAAAATATTGTCTTTGCTCACCAAACCAAATCGGCTTGAATCGACCGAACCGTTAACTAAGTTACCCAAGATTAAATAAGTTTTTGGCGGAATTTTGCCTTGATAGTCTTTTTCATAGAGAGCTAGCATTTTATGTTCTGCCTCATCCAAGACATATTCTTCTCCTTTACTGTTTACGACTGTTCTACTATTTATTTTGATTATCCAACCGTCATCTTCTTTGCTTTCAACACTAAATTCATCTCCTTGCAAGCCTTTTACCGCCTTAATAATCAAATTCGAATTACCCTTGTAATCGTACGCCACTACGTCTTCTCTTTTGATCTCATTGCAATCATAAAAACCAAACAAGATTTTTACTTTTTCCCCAGCATTAATTAAATCCGTTAATGATCCACCCCTAACGGTAAATTCTTTTATCTCTTTAACGCAACTGGGTTTCTCAACCCCTAAAGACCTTATCGGCATATTATCTAAAAACGAATGGCCTGAGGAGAAAGACAGCAGAAGCAAATTGGAAATAATTACTAAAAGCATAAGAAAATTATAGATGAAAAATATCAATTTTAATTAACGAACCAAAGACGAGTCGCCCCGTCTTTGGTTATTCTTACTAGATTATTTTTCCGGTGGTTATTTGACACAGACGGCACAGGGAATAGGCTCTGACTTGCTTCTATTCCATCCCCAATTCCAGCTAATTCCATTGGAATAGTTACCGAGGTCCGCTACTGACGGCGCTTCTCCTTTTGTACAGAGCGTATCGCTAAGATTAAAGTTGGGATTATTTGCATAATATACAACGCCACTCATAGCATAGCCGGAGTAGAAAGTTGTCCAAGGGCTGGGACATTCTGTTATTCCCCATGCTGTGATAACTGTGGTCCCTCCCCCCAGCGCATCCACATAACCTTTGTTTACCGCATCGTTAGTATCAGTGGGTGCTTGTAACCCAATAATTCTTCCATTTAGTTTTATGTTTCCGTTGACATCGACTTTTTCAGTGGGGGTTTCGGTGCCGAAACCGGAATTACCGTTTTTGACTATTAATCCGTAGAGGGTGTTGCCTAATCCTAGAATCAAGCCTCCGATTTTTGATTGAGCAAATGATCCACTGTTGAGAGGGGCGGCAATATTACCATTGGGAGGTAATTGATCCGGCTCCACCCAAGCGTGGGTTTGGGAGACGGTAATTGCGAGGGAGATCATCATGACGGGAACGATGAGGATTTTTTTCATTTTTGTTTTATTAAGGAATAGTTTTAACTAATTATATTAAATAATTATGCAATGTCAAAAATTTAGGTCAAATAATTATTAATTCCTGCTGTATTTTCTCAAAAAGAAGCGAAGTCTTTCAAATATTTTGGCAGGTCCAAAATCCATTTGGCTTTTTGGGGATAAAAAAGAAATCTTTTGACGTCTTCCGAGGCCTCTTTCAGATCGAGCTTGGTAATGATTTTTTCCATTTCTTTAATTAGCTCTTTTTTGTTCTTCACTTTGATGCCCATTTCTTGAAGCAAGGCGTAGTTGGGCTCTAAATTTCGCTGAGCTAAAAACCAAATCAAATCATAAAAATCTCGTCCTTTCTGATAGGGACGCATTTTCATGGCAATAATCTTTTGAGCGAAAATAGTCGGAAGAGTGTTAACAATCAGAGGGAATTTTTCATTAAACAAATCGGCAAAACTCGTTTTTGTTTCAATTTTTTTAAAAGGATCAAAATCGATTTCGAATTTAACAAGAAACTTTTCCTCCCAATGAACCCTGAAACCGAACTCTTGAAGAACTTTTCTGAATTTAAAAAAAATAATATGAATCTTTTCCGTAGTCTTATTTCTGGCGTCAACTTCAAATCCTTGGCTTGTTAAATTGCGTACAAGCTCTTCCTGAAAAGAATCGATATTGAAATCCTTTTTTTTAATCAAATCGAAATCCAGATCCTCAGAGAAACGATCGATACCATAAATGAAACGTAAACACGTCCCACCAAGGAAAGAAAGATTTTCACCGTATTTTCCGAGAGAAAGGGCTTTGAGAATTTGAGTTTGCAAATATTCCATTAAAATATTACGGTCTTGCCAAGGAATATTTTTCTCTTCTGTGTATTTTTTAAAAAAGCTTTTTTCCGGTAGCATAAATTTTGATAAAATTATTAGTTAGCATGGTTGTTTTTTTGTTAGAAAACAATTTCGCAAATTTTTTTAATTTTTTCTGATTATAATTAAAATCTTCATTAAAGCGATAACTTAAAAATTGATCTTTTTCTCCATCTAATCGGTTACGATTAATATACAACCAATCAACCAAAGCCTTTTCGGGCAGAGCGAAATTGAAAGAAATATTATTTCTTCTGTGCGTAATAAATCCTCCAAAAGCTTCTTTTTTAATTTTCTGATAAGAAAAATTACCAAAACCTTTATTGGTAAAAGAGAAGGTTTTTTTTGTAGTGATTGAAGTAGTAGTAAAAACCGCTTCCGGAATAATACCGTAATGGCCAAGAGCCGATTCTAAACTTACGTAAGAAGGGAAATAAGTTTTTGAAGCAATCAGACTTGGGTCAAGCCCCGCTGCCAAGTCACTTGGCAAGTAAAATCCTTTTTTGATTTTGATTAAATAGCCCTTGCTTGTCCAGTTTTTTAAATTATTTAAAAAAGACCGATTAAATTCTTGGGGGAATAAAATTCTTAATTCTTTAGTGCTAAAGAAAGGCAACTCCTCAATTTTTTTACGAAAATCAAAAAAATTCATTTCTTTAATTCATAAAATATAGTGATTAAAAGAAACGTATATTTTTATAGAACCAAGAAAATATTGAGTTGTCAAATTAATTTCATTTCTTCTCCTGGCCAACAAATCAAAGACGAGTCGCCCCGTCTTTGACTGCTATTAGCTCAGTATTTTTTGGTGATTATTTGGCCTTACAAAGAGCACATTCTATAGCTTCAGAATTAGTGTACCCATCAAGATTAGTATAGTCGTATCCATTACTCCAGATAGCCATAAACTTACCTAGCCCACCCGCTTTTTGTTGTGGTGTTACAGGATGTAATTTTTCTCCCTTTTTGCAAAAAACCCCTCCTCCTCCTAGGAGCTGTAGCCCCGAAACATGAGACATACCAATAGTAGCAACTCCGTCATATATTTTTACATCTCCAGGAGCACACTCTGTTGTTCCCCAAACAGTTTCATAGCTAGAGCCTCCACCTCCCATCGCATCCACATACTGATTTACATAGTCTTTGTTGGCCGCATCTTGACCGGCAACAGGTGCTTGCAGTCCAATGATTCTGCCATTTAGTTTGATGTTTCCATTGACATCGATTTTTTCAGTGGGGGTTTCGGTGCCGAAACCGGAGTTACCATTCTTGACAATCAATCCATAGAGGGTGTTGCCTAAACCTAGGATTAGACCTCCAATTTTTGATTGAGCGAAGGAACCGGTGTTGAGAGGTGCTGCAATATTACCGTTGGGAGGTAATTGATCGGGTTCCACCCAAGCGTAGGTTTGGGGGACAGCGATTGCCAGAGTAATCATTACGACTGGAACGATAAAGATTTTTTTCATGATTTTTATTTAAATAATTTTAATTGAATTGATTATCTCCATCTTACCTTCTCTTTGACGTCCACGCTAGCAGGGGAGCATTCAGTTCCGCTGATTGAAGCTTTAATATCTTTGCTTCCACTTTTTTGGAATTGAAAAATCGCTTTTTCCCCATCATCTTTCTTCTTGATTCCTTCTGTTTCCCAGGAAATAGATCCGTTCTCCAAACAATTTCTAGTAATTATTGTCTCTACCTGATCTTCCGTAGAAATTTTGATTGCTTTTTCGTACGGATCAGCTGAACCTAATAATCTGACTTTTACATCGCAAGCTTTGGCTTCCGACAAAGATACTTTTGTATTGTTGGTGTTACATTTGATTTTTTCTTGTCCATTCTCGTTTAGAATTCTTAAGGTTGGATAGTAATTGCCCGTTTGAGTGAATTCACAATTTACCTTATTTGGGGAAACAAATGGACTATCTCCCTTACCACAACTCCATTCCAGTTGGTCTCCTGCTGCCAAAGACATTCCGGAGATGTAAGCCTCCATATTGATATTTGCTTGGCTGGAACAAATATTCTTACTAGTTTCTTTGTCTGCAGAGCCTCCATCGCTGAAAACTATGGTGCAGTAAGCGTTGCTCGCTGGAGTTACTCCACAATCAGGATCAACTCCCAAAGGACATAAGGTGTTACAAACACCATCTTTTCCACAACAGTTAGTGTCACTGTATGGATCACAATTAGAAGGGCTAAGGACAATTTCTGAAAATTTAATCCAGCCTAGTCCTGGATTATCTTCCACATAAACCGATTCCGCTCCGGCTGACCAAGCATAACCACTCATTTTTCCGTTCTTGTCGGAACAAACAAAATAATTATTTTGGCTATCACATTCATAGCTGATGTTCCCCGGAGATCTAAAATGAACCCACGTTTCCGGGTAATCATTTTGACTACCATCTTTGCCTAAAAATAATTTAGCCCAACCACTTAAATAGCCTTCGGGAGCAATGCCTCCCGGTTTCTTGTTCCATTTGACTGGATAGCAATCTCCCATACCAAAGCAACTGTCTTTAGGCACTCCTTGGTTAAAGCCAATCCAACCCAAAGTGGGCAGGTCGTTTTGATCAGAGAAGTTCTTATGTTTGTCATCTTGCTGTCCAATACCCAACCAAGCGTAACCGGAAAGGATCTTTTGTTCTTCATTTCCATTCATGCTAACTTTGTATTTATCTCCCTTAGTGGAAATCATACCGATAACCGGATCACCTAGCTCAACCATTTTGTTCGCCTGATTAGATTGAAGATTATTCCCAATCCAAGCGAAGTTGGTGAAATCAAAAGTGCTGGTCGTTCCGGCTTGAGCAATGTAAAAACCAATAATTGCCGGCAAGAGAAGCAGTAGCCAAGCATAATGTTTTTTGTTTTTCAGCTTTTTTTTGTTTTTTTTCATCAATAAAATTTAATGATTTCTTTAATTTAACGAGCAGTGAGACCGTCCATGGTTTCTTGGCTTACTTTTTCTATCTTTCTTGGATCCATAGTGGAAGAAGCTTTTTTTAAGGTTTCTTCAATGGGGGGGTCGACCTTTTTCGGTAACGAAACTATAGGCTGACTAAAATCCGCCTCTTCTTTGCTGCCCAAAAACATAAAGACCCAGATAGCTCCTAAAAACAGAGCTACCCCAAGAAAAACCCAGCCTCGATTAGTCATTTTCCACGGATTACAATCTAGTTCTTCAGAGATATCATTTTTTGGCATTTTTTTTAATTAAATAATTTTAATTATAACAATACATTGCACAAGAAACGTATAAATATCCTGCAGCAGCTCCATCTAAAAACCATGTTCCATCATCATTCCTGGACATAACGCATCTTCCGCTCTGCTCGACATATTCATGCCTGAGTACGCATAGTTTATAGGGAATTGGAGTAGTAAGAGTTACTTGACTAGGGCTTCTGCCTGGATTGTTTACTGAATAGTTTGTTGGATTATTCCAATTAATTGAAGGGGTATTGGCTATCGTACTTAGTTGATTTTTTACTAATTCTAATTCCGTCTTAACTGCATCCACATATCCCTTATTTACCGCATCGTTATCATCAGTGGGTGCTTGGAGGCCGATGATTCTCCCATTCAATTTTATGTTTCCATTAACATCGACTTTTTCAGTAGGGGTTTCGGTGCCGAAACCGGAATTACCGTTTTTGACAATTAGTCCGTAGAGGGTGTTACCTAGTCCTAGGATCAGGCCTCCGATTTTTGATTGGGCAAAGGAGCCACTGTTGAGAGGGGCTGCAATATTACCGTTGGGAGGCAGCTGGTCGGGCTCCACCCAAGCGTAAGCTTGAGAAACGGTGATTGTTAGAGTAATCATTACGACCGGAGCGATGAAGATTTTTTTCATTTTTGTTTTATAAGGAATAGTTTTAACTAATTATATTAAATAATTATGCAATGTCAAAAATTTATCTTTATTTTTTCTTTATTATCCGCTAGAATCATACTATGAAAAAATCACGAAAGAAAAAAATTAAAATCGTCACCATTACGGGAGGCAACGGTGGTTTTTCCTTGCTTCGAGGTCTTAAGAAGTTCGATTGGGAGCTGGAAGCTATTGTGCCCATGACTGACGATGGCGGTTCAACAGGCAGATTGCGACGGGAACTGGGAGTGCTGCCTCCCGGTGATGTTAGATATTGTCTTTCAGCCATGACTAATCTTTCGGGTGATTGGGAAAAAGTTTTAAATTACCGTTTCGAAAGTGGCGGGCTCCGAGGACACACTATTGGCAACTTAATGTTAGCCTCACTGGAAAAATTTAAGGGTGATTTCATTGAAGCAATAAAGGAAATGGAAAAACTTTTATCAGTTAAAGGAAAGATTATTCCTTCGTCCCTGAATAGCACACAACTCAAAGCCCGATTAGGAAATAAGAAAATTTTAAAGGGCCAGCACGTTATAAACACTAGTCCATTGATAGAGAAATTCGGCATCAAAAAGATTTTTATTTCTCCTCGCCCCCAAGTCAATCCGAGAGCGATAAAGGCGATTCTGGGAGCCGACATGATTTCTATCGGCCCAGGTAATTTCTACTGTAGCATTTTACCAAACTTCGCCATTCCAGAAATTGCAGAGGCCCTGCGAAAAACCAAAGCTTTAGTGGTTTTCAATTGCAATCTGCTTAATCGCCAAGACCAGACAGCTGGCTTTGATTTGGACGATTACGTTTCCCTGATCCACCGATATCTCAAAAGGGAAATAATCCGAGCCGTTACCGTCAATAATACTTTACCCGATGATAATTTTAAAATTCATCAAGTTCGCTTTAATTCGAAAAAAGAGGTAAAAAGAAGTTATCGTATATTTAAGTTTGATTTAGTTGACCAAGAAGCGACTTTTTTTCACACGTCGGACGAAATCGCCTATTTGAGATCTCCCTTCCGACATGATGGGGAAAAAGTGGGGCGAGCCTTACAAAAAATATATAATCATTTTAATTAAACTTTATGGAGCAAATTTCAAAAAATCGTTTTCAAATAAAAGAGGAGGTGAAAGTGCCAATCGTTTTTAATCTTTCCGAATCTTTAATGCCGAACAATGACGCCCTCAAGCAATTGAAGGGCGTAGCTAACACCGAGTCAGTTTTCCATCACGTAGCGGTGATGTCCGATGTTCACACCAAAAAAGGCCGAAAATGCCCAACGGGAGTGGCCGTACCGGCAGAAAAAATATTACCTCAAATCATGGATACCGCCCCGAATTGTGGGATGCGAATGTTTACCACTTCTCTTAAGGCAAGTGATCTCACCACGAAAGATATTGATGCAATCTTTAACAATCTGGTCAAAGAAGTACCAACAGAAACGTTTTTGGGTGCCAAAATAGACTTTCAGACCGTTTATGATATTTGTCGCTTTGGTACGGAAGGTTTGATTAAAAACACCGGCGAAAAATATTCTTTCTTAGATAATGAAACGAAAAACACTTTTGAAGGAGGCAATGAATTCAAAAAAGATGAGATTCCGGAGGAGAAAGAACTTGAATCGGTCATTCCAAAATTGTTCCTCAAGATGGCTCAATATCGTTTAGGTATTCTCGGTATGGCTGGTAATCACTTTTTGGATTTAATGAAAGTGGAAGAAATAAAAGACGAAAAAAAAGCCAAACTAATGGGCATCGAGAAAGATCAATTGTTATTTTTTATGCACACCGGATCGGGCATTTTGGGTCAATATGCCAGCTACTTCTACACCCCGAAAAAAGAGGAGCATCTGCTAACTAAAATTTTAGTTAATCTGGGTCGAGCAACCATTTCTAAGGATTTTTTTACCGCTAAAGAAATAAAGAAAATTCAAGCCGACTCTTTACTTTTTAGGGATAAGCCTGAATTTTATCAGATTGATCCTGAATCTAAACTGGGTCGAGCCTACTATTTGGCTCACCGAGCGGCGGGGAATTTCGGCTACGCCAATCGAGCTATTCTTTCAGCTAAAATAAAAAGTTCCGTTGAAAAAACTTTGAATAAAAAATTGGATTGGAATTTAATTTACGACATGTCCCACATTGGCGTGCGCCAAGAAAATCATTTCGGCAAAGAAGTTTGGGTGCACAGAAACGGCGTCAGTCGAGCTAACGGACCGGAAAGAATGAATAGCCATCCGATTTTCAGGGAGACGGGAGAGCCTTGTTTCTTCGCCGGCTCAATGACCACCCCCAGTTATTTGGCGACGGGTACGGATGAAAATTCGTTAACTTTCTTTTCCGCCAGTCACGGAGCGGGTAAAACTAAAAATATTCCGGGAGACATTAACAAAAAAGAGTTAATGGAAAAAGTCTCATCGAGTGGGGTTGGCCTCTATAATGCCAAATCAAAAGGAGTAGTCAAACAATATAGTGATTTTTACAAAGATATCAACGAAGTGATGCAGGGTATAGAAGAAAATAAGATTGCCAAACCCGTAGCTAAACTAGTTCCACTAGCGGTTCTAATGGCTTAAGAAACTATTTACCTATAATATTTGAGAAATATCCCGCTGTCTCGGGAAAAATAATTTCTTTTAATCTGTTTCCGCCCAGACCGTCGCTTTCCAAGAACCAGATTTTTTTCTCACCAGCGTCATAATTAAAATTAGATATTTCTTTATCTGTTTTATAAAAACCGAAAAGATTCCGCCCCTCTCTACCGTCTAATTCGACCAATTTTATTTCGTTTTTCGTGGCCACAAAAACATTTTGATAATCGTAAAACCATTGGACTTTTTCTAGCATCTTGCCCTCCGAACAGAGCGTTTCTTTTTCTCCCGCTAAATGTTTGGGCTGAACTTCCCAATCTTGAACAAAATAGACAATCGCCTGATTTCGAGTTTTAAAAAGTAGTTTTTTCCCATCATCTGAAAAATAGACATCTCTCACATCGCCACCCAAAGAATCAATTTTTTCCGTACCTAATTTTTTGTTTTTTAACTCATCCCAAAGAAATAAATTATTTTTCTCATCCAGAAGAGCCAATAATTTTTCACCGTAAGCAAAAACTTGATACCTTGATCCCTGGTTCATTTCAGGAGAAAAATTTATTTCTTTTAACAACATTCCGGCCAAAGTCATTATTTTTACTTTTTTCTCCTCTCCGCTGACTGAACAAATATAATCTCCGCAGAAAGTAAAGCCGACACTCTTTTCCGCGATCATTGTGGCCTTAGCAAAGCTATTTTCCTTAGTCAATTCACCTGAATTCTGGTTCTGATTAGCCGTCTCGACGACTTTTTTATCTAAATTTTTATTCTTATTCAAGTTATTATTGAGATTTGAGTTTGAATTTCCGTTCAAGTTATTGTTTAAATTGATATTTTTATTCTCCCAGAGAGAGATATCATCTAAAGAAACCGTCATGATTTTGTTTTGACTAAGAAAATAGAGATCGCCTTTTTCGTTCCAAGTGTAAAAATCTATTTTTTCCGAATTGTTAAAAGAAATTACTTGAGGATTTGAAATATCCGTTTGACTTAAAAAAATCTTTTCTTCTCCCCCTCGTTTAAAGGAAAAGATGACCCAGTTGTTGTTCGCCGACCACTTAATTTCACCTGCTTCAGCAGAAAATCTTTCATTCACTGGCTCTTTTGCCAACAGATTGTCTCCTCTGTCTCCTTTAACATAGAAGGCTAAAAATTCATTTTCTTTAGTAAAGTAGGCCAGTTTTTTCTTATCCGGGCTAAAAGCGCTTTTCACTATTGATTTTTCCGTAACTTCTTTTGCTACGACATTCTCAGGCACTAAAGAAATATTCCAAAACTCAGTGGCCACTCCCGACCTTACTCGAGTTTTTTTATTCCATTCTTTATAGCCCGACTTTTTGACTTTAATTTCATACTCACCGGGGCGCAATCCATTTATGTTGATGGATTGATTGATAATATCGACTTGCTTCTTAGCTAGCGGCTTGCCGTCAACTTCTATTTCCACATCAAAAGGAGTCGGTTTCAGAACGACCGTCCCCGAATAAATAAATATTCCCACCTTGGAATCAAAACGATATCCCAGAGAATAGAAAATAATTATTGGTGCCAAAATACCAAGAGTAACTAGAAAAATAAAAAAGACTAAAACCTTTCTGTTGATAGCCAATTTTATTTTTGAAATTTTTTTATTCATTCGAAAATTTCGAGATTAATTATTTTTTATTTTAAGCTCTTTCTACGTATTTCGCCTCTTCGGTGTTAACCCTGATCATGTCGCCTTCTTTAATGAAAAGAGGCACTGACAGACTTAATCCGGTCTCTAGCTTCACTTGTTTGCTTCCTCCATCAGCTGTATTTCCCTTTAAAGCGGGAGGGGCCTCAACGACTTTTAATTCCATCTTTACCGGTAAATCAATGTTTATTGGGTTATCATTGAAAATCAGAAGATTAACTACCACTCCTTCCTTAAGAAAAAATATTTTATGACCCAATTGCTCTTTTTTGAGGGAAAACTGCTCATAAGTTTTTTCATCCATAAAAAAATAAGATTCTCCTTCGGCGTAAAGAAATTGAGCTTTGTTTAGACTCGTCTCGATCTCTTTTATTGTCTCACTTCCCTGAAAGGTTTGACTAACAACGTTGCCGTTGGCTAAACTTTTAATTTTCGTACGTAAGACCGCTCCTCCTCGACCGATTTTGCTATGTTCTCGATAAACAACTTCATACGGTTGACCTTCGAATTCTATCTTAGTGCCAACTTTAACTTCATTCAAACTGAGCATGCTTCTCTCTTTAAAATTTAAACTCTTAACGTTTTTTTGAGTCTATTACATTTATTCTCTTCTCTCAAGAGCTTTCTTGAGAGTCACAGGATCACTATAGCCAATCATATCTCCGGCATGAAAACCTCTCCCCAATCTGGAAATTTTTAAATCGGGATAACTTTGACTGACTCTTTCTTTGACAAAAGAAGCAGTAGCTTCACCACTGGAAGTGAAGTCAGTAGCTAAAATCAACTCTAGCACTGCATCTTTTCCGATAATAATTTTCAGATGTTCTAACCGAGTGTTTAAATCTTTGATGTTTTTAACATTTTGCCGACCGGCAACTTCACCTCCTAAAACAAAATAATTCCCTCCAAATCCAGTATTTTTTTCTATTAAATCAACTGTAAAGGGGGAAGTGGCAAGACATAAAACCTGCTTATCTCTCTCTCCGTCCTGACAGAATTGGCAAAGATTGTCCTTGGCAAAATAAAAGCATTTTTGGCAAAAACCAATTTGAGAAAAATCCGTCCATTGGTCTAGAAATATTTTTTTTTCAACTGGACTTTTTTTCCACCAACCTTCCAAGAAACGCTCCGCTCCCTTTTCTGAAAAAGCGGGTGTCTTAGCTAAAATTTTAATAATTTCAATAACTGATTCAGGAAGAGAAGACATAGGATACTTTATTGTTTACTGCTTCATCCTAACACCCTTTTTTTAAAAAACTAAAAAGAAATTTTTTTGACAAAAACTAAATATTCTTATTAGCTATAAGGTAGTTAGCTCAAGCATTTGAGCCTTTTATTTGTTTTGGGTGCATAGCTCAGTTGGTAGAGCAGTGGCCTTTTAAGCCATTGGTCGGGGGTTCGAACCCCTCTGCACCTACCAAATCATAAATTATAAGTCAATCATATGTCCAGAATCGCCGACAACTACGTTAAACTTTCTTGTACCGTCTGTAAAAATGTTAATTATCGAGTCAGAAAAAACAAGAAACAACACAAAGAGAAAATGGAATTAGCCAAATTCTGTCCATATTGTCGTAAACACACCCCCCACAAAGAAGGAAAATAATGGTAGGGGCGTACTGCGTCCGCCCGTTAAAAGTTAAAAGTTGAAAGTTGAAAGAAAAACGGAAAACATCATAGAGACGACCGATTCGGGCGTCTCTATTTTTTTGTTTTAAAAATCTATTTTTATTTTAATTTAGATTTTATAAATTTTTTATGTTTGTATTTTATGATGTTT
>CAZRPR010000009.1:4640-17374 GCA_964602125.1 uncultured Candidatus Saccharibacteria bacterium | reverse complement strand
TTTTTATTTTAATTTAGATTTTATAAATTTTTTATGTTTGTATTTTATGATGTTTTTGTGGGGGTGGCTCGGTGCAAGCTCGGAATTGTCATTCAAGAGCTTAGGGGTTCAACTCCCCTCACCTCCACTAGCCGCTACGAACAAATTAATTTGACATTCTAAAAAAATAAAATAAAATTTTCGCTAGATGACAATTCCGAGTACTTGCAAAGAGCTAAGCTCTAAACAAAAAAATCCCGATTTTTTTCGGGATTTTTTGTTTTCCATAATTCCTAATTTATAATCTAAAATTTCTAATTCCTAATTTCCTTACCCTATTTTTTTTATCTGATACACGCATTCTCCGGAAGGGGTTTGGATATCCACTTTCTCTCCCATTTTTTTGCCCATTAAAGCTTTGCCCAGGGGGGATTCGCAAGAAATCTTTCCCGCCATCGGATCAGTTTCGTGAGTACCGACTAGCTGAATTCTTAAAGCTTCTTTTTTGCCTTTATTTTCTATTTCTAGGTCAACTAAACAACCCAGATTTACATTTTCCATTCCTTTCTTCTCAACTACATTTGCTTTTTCAATGACGCAACGTAGCCAGTTTAAACGTCTTTCGTTCTCCGCCTGAGAGGCTTTGGCCGCCGAGTATTCGGCGTTTTCACTCAAATCACCTTGTTCCTTAGCTTGTTTTATCATCATGGCAATCTCTCTTCTCTTCACTAATCGCTCCTGATGTTCATTTTCAAAGTCTTTCAAGCCTTCAGGGGTAACGAAATTTTTTGACATTTTTTTGTAAAATAAATTAATAAAAAGGTGGGTGATGCAGGATTCGAACCTGCGACCTCTTCGGTGTAAACGAAGCGCTCTAACCAACTGAGCTAATCACCCTTTAGAAATTGGAAATTATAAATTATGTTCCACGATTTTCTCCTAATTTAAAATTTATAATTCCTAATTTCCAAAATAATCTATAATTTATAATCTATAATTGCCTCCATTAATTCTTTCTTCTTCTCCTCCAATATGTCGGCACTTCTGGCCTCCAAATTCAATCTTAACAGGGGCTCGGTGTTTGATTTTCTCACATTAAATCTGAAATCGGGATATTCAATTGAGATGCCGTCCAATTCATCTAATTTTCCCTCGACGTATTTTTCCTTCAAAGCATTCACGATTTCATCTTTATTTTCGGCTACAAAATTAATTTCACCGGAAACAAAATAATTGTTCGTTAAACTCTCCAAAGCTTTTGAAAGAGTGATCTTGCTTTTATCTAGATATTTGAGAATAAAAAGAGCGGAAATCATACCATTATCGCAAAAGTAGAAATCTCTAAAATAGAAATGTCCCGAACCTTCAACGGCCAATAGTGCATTTTTTTCTCTCATCTTGGATTTAATAAAGGCATGACCCACCTTAGTCGGCAGAGGAGTTCCTCCCAGTCCTTTAACTGTTTCTGTTACTGCCCAAATTACTCTTGGATCATAAATAACAGTCGGATTTTCTTCCCCTGATTCTTCCAACACAATCTTAGCTAAAAGTGAACCCATGAAAGAACCGTCAATAGCGTTACCTTTTTCATCATAAATAAAACAACGATCGGCATCCGCGTCCCAAGCAAAGCCCAAATCTGCTCCCGATTCCTTTATTTTCGACATTGTTTCTTCTCGATTTTCAGGCACTAAAGGGTCTGGACGACCTTTGGGAAAATTACCGTCCGGTTCACAATTTAATTCCACCCATTCGATCGGTGAATCTCGCAGCACTTCTTTAAAGATCTTACCCCCTAAACCAAAATTACCGTTAATCAGAACCTTGAAAGGCGATATTTTTTCCACTCCGCTGATTTCTTTGACCTTTTTGAGGTAGTCTTCGAGAATGTCTTTCTTGAAAACCTGACCTTGGGTTTCACTTTTCAAATCAAAATCGGGATCCATCGCCAATTGCTTGATTTCCGGCAATAAGTGCCCTTCGAAAATCGGAGCGGAACCTTTCTCAATCATTTTTATGCCGTTATATTCTCTCGGATTGTGTGAGGCGGTGATTGTCATCCCCGAGTCGAAACCATAGTAGGAAACGGAAAAATAAAGCATGTCGGTTGAGATCTGACCAATGTCGTAAACATCCACTCCGGCTTCGACTAAACCCTTTTTTGCCGACTCAAAAAGAGCGGGAGAGGAGTGGCGGACATCTCTTCCTAAAACACAGTTTTTCGGCTTTAC
The DNA here is from genome assembly GCA_964602125.1 of uncultured Candidatus Saccharibacteria bacterium. Taxonomy (GTDB): domain Bacteria; phylum Patescibacteriota; class Minisyncoccia; order CAIUEV01; family CAIUEV01; genus CAIUEV01. Next base: position 15,164 of record CAZRPR010000009.1, on the reverse strand, counting down.
TATCTGGGCAAAAGCCTTCGCAATCTTAAAAACACCTTCTTCGTCGATATCGGAAGGATAGACTCCTCTGATATCGTAAGTCTTGAAGATATTAGGGTTCATTTTATTTTTTAAAGATTTAATGCAAATCTTTTAATGTTGCAGAGACTCTCTTTTGGCTTTTTCAAGCTCCTTGGCTGATTTTGATCCCTTAAATCCGGTGCCGGCGGGAACTAGTTTTCCAATAATAACATTTTCCTTGAGGCCTTTCAGTCGGTCTTCTTTGCCTGTCAAAGCGGCGTCGATTAAAACCTGGGGTGTCTGTTGGAAGGAAGCGGCAGCTAAGAAGCTTTCCGTGGTAAGAGAGACGCGGGTAATACCCAAAATTAAATCTTCTCCTTTGGACGGTAAGCCACCTCGAGCTTCAACTTCTCGATTCTCATCTTGGAATTTAAGTTGAGAAACAATTTCTCCACCGAGCATTCCGGAATCGCCCTCCTCTTTGATCTTAATTCGAGAGAGCATCTGCTTAACGATAATTTCAATATGTCGGTCGTCAATGCTTTCCCCTTGACTGGCGTAAATATTTTGAATTTCTCGAATAATATAGCGACGAACAGCCTCTCTGCCTGAAATTCTGAAAATTTCGTGCAGATCTAAACTGCCAGAAGTCAACGGTTGACCTTTGCCAATCAGTTCTCCCGGTTCAACTAAGACGTTACTTCCAGCTAGCAAAGGATAGGCGATAATCGCTTTTCCGTCCTCTTTTTCAAAGTCCAGACCGGATTTTTTAGCTTCAACTAAGGAAGATTCGATCAAAACTACCGTCTGTTTTTTATCTACTTTGACTTCAATTACTTTACCGGCAATTTCCGTAATGTCAGCCTTACCTTTAGGGGCTCTGGCCTCAAAAATTTCTTCCACTCGAGGAAGACCTTGCACGATGTCCTCCTTGGCAACTCCTCCAGTATGGAAGGTTCTCATGGTTAGCTGAGTTCCTGGCTCTCCAATGGCCTGAGCAGCTACCACTCCGACGGCCTGTCCGAGATCGACTAATTCGTTTTTACCTAAGTCGTAACCGTAGCATTTCTGACAAACGCCCGTCTTAGTTTTACAACTAATAACGGATCTGAGCTTAATCTTCTTAATTTCTTCCATGTCTTCTATTCTCTGGGCAATTTCTTTAGTTACCAACTCTCCCGATCGGATGATTATTTCCTTTGTCTTGGGATCCTTAAGGTCCTCCAAAACATATCTACCCTTTAATCTGCCGGCGTAACTGTTGCCGGTGTAGTCGGAATCTTCTCGGAAATAGTAAGCTCCTTCGGAATCACCACAATCTTTTTCTCGAATAACCACCTCTTGAGCCACGTCAACCAATCTACGAGTCAAATAACCGGCTGTTGCCGTTCGCAAAGCGGTGTCTGTCATACCTTTTCTAGCTCCATGAGTGGAAATAAAGTATTCCAAAACGTTTAGTCCTTCTTTAAAACTGTCTTTTACGGGCAGTTCTATGGTTTCTCCTGCCGGGTTAACCATAAGACCTCTCATTCCGGTTAACTGGACCAAAACGGCCACACTACCTCGAGCTTTAGAATCGATAATGGCAAAGACAGGACCTTCTTTGTCGATGTTTTTTTCAACTTCTTCCGCAATTTTATCTCGACATTCGTTCCAATTTTGGATTACTTGGCTCTTTCTTTCCGCCTCCGTCAAAAAGCCTTTTTCGAATTGACCTTGAATTTGTTCCACTTTTTGTTCCGCTTCCTTCACTAATTCAGCCTTCTTAGGTGGTACTGCCAAGTCACTCATGCTCCAACTTAGGCCGGAAGCCGTAGCTTGGTCAAACCCTAATTGCTTCAATTTATCAATAAATTCGACCGTTTCCTCTCGACCGAATCTTTCCAGACAGAGAGCTACGATCTTTTTAATCTTATTCTTGTCCAATTGTTCATTAACAAAGCCGAAAGCCTCAGGCAGAATTTCAAAAAGAAGAATTCTTCCCACACAAGTTTCCAGCATCTGTCCCTCGAAAGGCACTTTGATGCTCGCCTGAATGTGAATCTTATTCATTTGATGAGCCAAAATAGCCTCCCCAAATGAAGAAAAGTATTTACCCGAGCCTTCTTTTTTCGGATTCATAGTCGTGGTGTAGTAAATACCCAAAACTACTTCCTGGGAAGGAATGGTAATCGGATCTCCAGTCGAAGGTTTCAGCAAGTTTTTGTTGGACAGCATTATCTCTTTGGCTTCCCAGCGAGCTTCCATCGTCAAAGGAACGTGCACCGCCATCTGGTCCCCGTCAAAGTCAGCATTGAAAGCGCTGCAGACCATCGGATGGATTTGCAAAGCTCTACCTTCAATCAAAAGCGGTTGAAAGGCTTGGATGCTCAAACGATGGAGTGTCGGGGCTCGATTCAACAGGACAAAGTGATCGGTAATGATGTTCTCTAGAATTTCATAAGCTTCCGTCGCCTCCTGGTCTATCATTCGGCCGGCCGTTCTGACATTGTGAGCGTGTTCCTGCTCAATCAATTTGGAAATAATAAAGGGTTTGTAGAGTTCCAAAGCCATTTTCTTTGGAATTCCGCATTGATGTAATTTTAATTTAGGTCCAACGACAATGACGGATCTACCTGAATAGTCGACTCTTTTTCCCAAAAGATTCTGACGGAATCGTCCCTGTTTTCCCTTCAACATGTCGGCCAAAGAACGTAAAGCTCTTTTCTGCCCAGTTGAGGCGGCCACTGAAACCTGATTTCTTCGAGCTGAATTGTCAAAGAGAGCGTCAACTGCCTCTTGGAGCATTCTTTTCTCGTTGCGACAAATAACTTCCGGCGCTCCCAACTCAAGCAATTTTTTCAAACGATTATTTCGGTTGATAATTCTTCGATACAAGTCATTTAAGTCAGAAGTGGCAAAACGGCCACCGTCCAACTGGACCATCGGTCGCAAGTCTGGAGGCAAAACGGGAATAACTGTCGGTAGCATCCAAGCGGGATGAATGTTCGCCTTAAATAAGCTTTTGAGTAAACGAACTTTTTTCGCCAATTTCGCTCGACCGCTTTCTTTTGATTTCTTAAAGCGCTCTTCCGTTTCATCAATTATTTTTTTCATATCCAAATCGATCAATATCTTGCGAATTGCCTCGGCGCCACTCCCAGCCTCAAAAGCAGTTCCATAATATTGAGCCAAATCTTGATATTCTTTTTCGGAAAGAATCTGCATCGGTTTTAGTTTTTCAATTTCTTTCTGTCTTTCGTCCTTCATTGCAATCAGCTCGTCCATTTTGTCCTTGATGTCTTTTTTCTTCTTGGAATTCTCCCGAATCATTTTGGCTTTTTCCTGATATTCTTTCTCTAGTATCTTTCGGAATTCTTCTTTCTTCGCCTCATCCACTTGAGTAATAATATAGCCGGAGAAGTAAACAATTTTTTCCACTTGCTTCACTGTCAAATCAAGAATGATTCCGATTCGACTGGAACTGCCTCGGGTAAACCAAATATGGGCTACTGGAGCAGAAAGTCTGATGTGACCCATTCTCTCTCTTCGAACAGAAGATCGAGTAACTTCAACGCCACATTTATCACAGACTATGCCCTTGTAACGAATTCTTCGGTATTTACCGCAATAACATTCCCAATCTTTACTGGGGCCAAAAATTCTTTCACAGAAAAGACCATCCATTTCGTAACGTTGAGTTCGATAATTGATTGTCTCCGGCTTGGTAACCTCTCCGTTAGACCACTCCAGAATCTCTTCCGGGCTGGCCAGTCGAAGTCTGATTGCTTCGAAATTGTTTACATTCTCAGATGTCATAGTTTTGAAATTGAAAAAATTAAAGAATTTAGATTATTTTCGCTTGTCGCGTCCAATCTCTTCAACCGTTTGCTCCAGCTTTACGTTTAAGCAGAGGGCTTTTAACTCACGTACCAAAACGTTTAAAGCGGCCGGGATGTTCGGGCTTCTGATTTCTTCTCCCTTAATAATCGATTCATAAGCTCTAGATCGACCGATAACGTCATCGGATTTAATGGTTAAAATCTCCTGCAAACAATGAGCCGCTCCATAACCTTGCAATGCCCAGACTTCCATTTCTCCAAATCTCTGACCTCCGAATTGGGCTTTTCCTCCCAAAGGTTGTTGGGTAATTAAGGAGTATGGTCCGACTGAACGCATATGGATCTTGTCTTCAACCAAATGATGCAATTTCATTATGTACATTACACCAAGAGCGGTTTCGTTATCGAATTCTTCGCTATTAAAGCCGTCTCTTAATTTAAGCTTACTGGTCTCAGGTAATCCCGCTTTTCGAAGTTCTTCTCTAATTTGGTCTTCTCTAACTCCTGCTAACACCGGACTGGCTGCTTTGTAACCTAATTTTTGAGCCGCCCAACCCAAATGGGTCTCCAATAATTGACCGATGTTCATACGAGAGGCAACTCCCAAAGGATTAAGAATGATGTCCACTGGGCTACCATCCGGCAAAAACGGCATATCTTCTTCCGGTAATATTCGAGAAATAACCCCTTTATTTCCATGTCTTCCCGCTAATTTGTCTCCAACGGAAATCTTTCTGAATTGAGCAATTCTCACTTGAACTTGTTTTATTACTCCGCTTTGAAGCTTGTCTCCCTTGTCTCGGGAAAATATTTTCACTTCAATCACTTTACCTCGCTCACCGTGAGGAAGATAGAGCGAACTATCTTTAACTTCTCTGGATTTTTCACCGAAAATTGCTCGAAGCAATCGTTCCTCAGCTGTCAACTCGCCTTCTCCTCTCGGAGTGATTTTTCCAACCAAGATATCGCCCGATTTGACTTCCGCTCCAATTTGAACGATGCCGTCTTCATTTAGATTACGCAGACGATCTTCTCCAATATTGGGGATATCTCTCGTCACCACTTCCGGCCCGAGCTTGGTATCTCTTACATCTAGACTGTAGTCTTCAATATGGATAGAACTAAAACGGTCATCTTTCACTAATCTTTCTGAAAGAATAATAGCGTCTTCAAAGTTGTATCCTCTCCAAGGCATAAAAGCAACGGTTAAGTTCTGACCCAAAGCCAATTCTCCATTGTCCGTGGAAGCTCCGTCGGCCAAAAGTTGGCCTTTTCTAATTTCTTCTCCCTTTTTCACCAACGGTGTTTGATTAATGGCTGTAAAGGCGTTTGATTTAAGGAAAGAATGGAGCAGATACTCTTTTCTTCTCTTGAAAACTTCTTTACCTTCCTCTACTTTTTCTTCAATAATAATATGGTTTGAATCAACTTCGATAACTTTACCTTCTCCGGAAGCAAAAACCAACTGACCAGAATCGGCCGCAGCTTTGTCCTCCACTCCCGTACCGACAACCGGTGATTCCGGTTTAATACAAGAAACTGCCTGACGTTGCATGTTTGATCCCATCAAGGCTCGGTTAGCATCATCATGCTCCAAGAAAGGAATCAGGGCAGCAGCGATACTTACCGCTTGTTTCGGGGAAACGTCAATATAGTCAACATCAGAAACTTTAATTAAGCTCGGCTCACCGTTAACTCTTCCTTGAACTTTTTCATCCAAAAAGACACCGTCTTGGTCAACATTAACATTAGCTTGAGCAATCTTATATTTTTCTTCTTCCAAAGCATCCATAAAAATTACTTCGCTGGAAATTCTGGATTTGTTTTTTTCGTGAGCAACTTTTCTATACGGAGTCTCGATGAAACCGTAATCGTTTACTCGGGAATAACAGGAAAGCTGAGAAACTAAACCAATGTTAGCTCCTTCCGGTGTTTGAATCGGACAAATTCTTCCGTAATGACTGGGGTGCACGTCTCGAACTTCCATACCTGCTCTTTCTCGACTCAAACCTCCCGGTCCCATGGCTGAGAGTCTTCTTTTGTGTTCCAACTCGGCCAGCGGATTAACGTGGTCCATATATTGTGACAGAGGGGAACTGGAAAAAAACTCTTTAATAGAGGTGGTAATAGGTCGAGTGTTAATCAATTGAGCGGGAGTAACTGTTTTTGGATCACAAGTACTCATGCGGTCTTTGATATTTCTCTCTAAGCGAGAAAAGGCCACTCTCATTCTCATTTGAAGCAACTCTCCTACGCCTCTTACTCTTCTATTGCCTAAGTGGTCAATATCGTCGGGACGTGAATTGGGATCATTGTTGAGACTAATAATCTCTTTCACAATCGCAACCAAGTCATTGACTTGAAAAATTCTAAAAGCTTTCTCCTTGGAAGTTTTAAGTCCCAAACGCATATCTAATCGATGACGACCGACCTCAGAGGAATCATAACGATCAATGGAAAAAAACATATTTTCCACCAATTGTTTAGCGTTTTCCTCAGTTGCCAGATCTCCCGGTCGAATTCTCTTGTAGACTTCTCGGTAACCTTCTCCTTGAGTTTTAGCCAAGTCTTTCTTTAAGGTTTCCTCGATGAACTTATTTTCTTTGTCAGTATCGACATCTTTAAAAAGATCGATAATTTCTTTGTCTGTTCCATAGCCAAAAGCTCGGAAAAGAGCTGTAATAGGCACTTTTCTCTTGCGATCAATTTTAACGTTAATAACATTATTCAAGTCAGTTTCTATTTCTAACCAAGCTCCTCTACCAGGAATAATCTTGGCTCCAAAAAGTTTTCGTCCCTTTAGAAGGTTCATCGTAAAGAATACTCCAGGGGAACGCATCAGCTGATTAACCACTACTCTTTCTACTCCGTTAATAACAAAAGTACCTCGCGGAGTCATAGCGGGAATATCAGAAAAGTAGATTTCTTGCTCTCTCACCTCTCCCGTTTCCTTAACTAAAAGACGTGCTTGCACTTTCAAAGGAATTTCGAAAGAAGCATTTTTATACTTAGCCGCTTGCTCATCAATTTTCGGCTCCTCTTGACGAAAACTCAAGAAAGAAACGGAGAAATTTTTCTTCGTGTAATCTTCGATAGGGGAGACCTCTTCCAATAATTCCTTCAGGCCTTTCTCAAAAAACCAATCGTAAGATTTTTTCTGAGCTTCAATCAGATTAGGCAGAGAGACTACCTTGCCTAAATCGTAGAAGAATTTTCTTTTCGCCAAGCTGGAACGGGCAGAAAATTTCTCTTTCAGGTTAAGAACGGATTTTTCCTTGTCGGAATTTGACTTTTTTTCTTTAGACATAAAAAAACAATAACCTAGTCACCCTTCGAAAAAATAACGAAAGCTAACCGGTTTATTTTCTTAGTTAGTTATTGAGTTAACCATAAATAAAGCACTATTATATGCTTAAATTATTTTTCACTGAGTTTAATCACTCCGGACCAAGCCAGAGCCTTCAAACTTATAAAAACAACCCTCCGAGCGGTAGAATGCTTATCGTCACTAGTAAATACAACTTTTTTCGGTTTACGTCCAGTCACCGATTTTAGATTAAAAAGACAGATACCTTTATGTTTATTGCATTTATTTATTTTGTCAAGAATTTGCAAAATTTTGCTAGCCGAAGTGCTTTTTACTTTTTTGGCAAAAACCTTTCTGCCTTCTTCATTAAAAAAGTCTAAAAAGATATCTCGATTTTTAACGGTTACAGTTAATTGATCTTCCATCCTAGGTTTTTATCAAAAAAATATTATATTTCTACTCTCTCGAAAAGAGGCTTGGGGTCGCCGATTAAATGGCCTTCCGGCACCGTTTCCAATTCCCAGGAATCGGCCTTTTCTAAATTCAATTGCTCCTTTATTTTTTTAGAGGTTACCGGTAAAAATGGATTTAATAGACCTCTTAAGGCGGAAACGACCTGAACACTCACATAAATAGTATTCTTTGCGCTTTGCTCATCATCTTTCACTTTTTTCCACGGCTCATTCTTGTCAATATAGCGATTACACTCCTCGGCAAAGGCCAGGATGGTTTTTAGAGCTTCGTGAAAGCTGCCCGCTTCTATTAACTGCCCGACTTTCTTAAAGAGAGATTCACATTCTTTAAGAATTTCATTATCTTCCTCTGATAAATCGTTAGGGGAAGGCACAGCGCCGGCAAAATTATTTTTAAGAAAACTCAACGATCGATTGATAAAATTACCAATTTTGCCGATTAACTCAGTGTTAATTTTAACTTGATATTCTTTCCAAGAAAAATCACTGTCGGCACTTTCCGGTCCGTTAATCCCCAGATAATACCTAAGAGTCTCCGGATCTCTCTCTTTAAGAAAGTCGGGCAACCAAACACCCCAATTACGACTCTTGGAGAATTGTTTTCCCTCGAAGCTCAAATATTCTGAAGAAATTATAATGTCCGCCAGCTTTAAATTGCCTAGCCCCATTAAAATGGCCGGCCAAATGATAGTGTGAAAAGGGATATTATCCTTACCATGAACATAATAGTGAATAGATTCTTTGCTTTCCCAAAAATTTTTCCAATAATCTGTCTCGCCTTTGTTAGCGAAATATTTTTGGCTGGCCGTCAAATAGCCGCTTACCGCTTCAAACCAGACATAGATAGTTTTATCCTCGAAGCCCTTAATCGGCACTGGTACTCCCCACTTAGAGTCACGCGTAATCGCTCTGTCTATCAACCCTTTTTCTAAAAATTTAAGCGTGAAATTAAGAGCGTTCGGTCGCCAACCCTTTGATTTTTTCACCCATTCAGTCAGCTCTTTCTCGAAAGCACTTAATTTAAGGAAGAAATGAGTCGAGTCTTTCCATATTGGTTCACCTCCACAAGTTTTACAAACAGGGTTAATTAAATCTTTAGCATCCAGAATAGAGCCACATTCATCACATTGGTCTCCTCTAGCGGGAGAAAAGTGACATTTAGGACACTCCCCTTCAATATATCGGTCAGGCAAGAATCTTTGGCATTTTTCACAAAAGGGAAGAGATTGAACTTTTTCGTAGATTAAGCCTTTTTCGTAGAGATCTAGAAACATCGCCTGCACTTTTTTGTAGTGAAAGGAATCGGCAGTTTTATAGAACAAATCATAAGAAAAGCCCAATTGATCGATTAAATTTTTTCTAAATTCGGCATCGAATTCGGCAACTACTGCTTCCGGTTTCACCCCAATTTGCTCCGCTTTAACTTCAATAGGTGTCCCATGACAATCACTGCCGGAAACAAAAAGCACATTCTCTCCCTTTAGGCGAAAATAACGAGCTAGAAAATCCGCCCCCACCAATCCCGCCACGTGACCCAGATGAAGAGAACCATTGGCGTAAGGCCAAGCGGAACCAATGTAAATATTTCTTTTTTCTTGTGCCATAAAGAAATTATAGATTATAAATTATGAATTAAAAATTTTTCCTTAATTTATAACTTATAATCTATAATTTAAAATTTCCATAATTTATAACTTATAATCTATAATTTCTATGTTCCCGTTTCACACACCGTCGGCAGAGTAATAATAAATTCTGTACCTTTACCTTCCTCGCTTTTTAATTCAATACTTCCGCCATGTTTCTCGATTATGTTTTTAACAATGAAAAGCCCAAGACCAGTACCCTCAGTTTGCATAAGCATAACGTTAGAAGCCCGGAAAAATTTGGAAAAAACCTGAGGTAAATCTTTTTTGGGGATGCCCACGCCGCTGTCTTTTATTGAGATAATAACGACGTCTTCTCCTTGTTCTTTTAGCTTCATCTCTATCTTCCCTCCGACAGGAGTGTATTTCAAAGCATTATCAAAAAGATTTTGAATAGCCAAAAGAAGTTTCTCTTTGTCGGCACAAATTTTCAATCGGTTAATATTTTCATCAATCGAAACATCGATTTTGTTCTTTTCTATTACTTGGCTACTAGTTTCCAATATAATTTTTGTTATTTCTTTCAGCTCAATGTCTTTAAAGTTGTAGCCGAAACGGCCCTCCTCTATTCGAGACACGTTTAGTAAATCGTTAACCAAATTTATCATTCTTTCATTACTATCATAACTTTTTTGGAGTAAATCGGCCTGCTCAGCGTTCACTTCTCCCATATCGCCCTTGAGAAGCATACCGGAAGACCACTTAATGGCGGAAAGAGGGGTGCGAAGTTGGTGAGCTGCTATGGAAATAAAATCGGATTTCATTTTGTCTATCTTTTTTTCTCGCGTCACATCATAAAATATTTTCATTGTTCCGCCATATTCTTTTTGTTTGTCGACTATGTTAACAGTAATGACTTTAAAAGTGCTTTCTTCCCCATTTTCCTCTGACACCAAATTTAGCTCCTCCAGAGAGATGATTTCCTCTTTGGCCGGTTTTCTAAGCTTTTTAAAGTCAAAACGTTTACGAACTATTTCTTTAAAATTTTCCAGACTGAAATTTTCTCGGCTGAGAACTTCTTTTCCCAAATCTCCATCAGTAAGCCCTAGAACATTTTTAGCCGGTTCATTGAAAAGAGAGACTCGATTGTCTCGGTCAAGCACAATTATTGGATCAGAAAAATTGGCAATAATGGAAGCGGTCTTATTTTTCTCCCCTTCAATAATTTTTCGATTTTTATTAAGATCCTCCAAAGCTTCCATTAAAGATTTTTTTGACAATTCTAATTCCAAAACTTTTTTATCCAGTTCTTTATTTATTCTCGAAAGTTCTCGATC
>CAZRPR010000009.1:0-4540 GCA_964602125.1 uncultured Candidatus Saccharibacteria bacterium | reverse complement strand
CTAATTCCAAAACTTTTTTATCCAGTTCTTTATTTATTCTCGAAAGTTCTCGATCACGAGAGACTAATAAGTGGGTAGTTTTTTCAATCTGATCAATCTGATTCGACCGAATAATCCCCTCTCTGTCTAATTCTTCTTTCTGCTTATGCAAAAGCTCCTCTCTTTTGATTATTAGTCGAGAACTAAAAGTAGAAAAAATCCCAATTACTATATAAAAAACGGCTGTCGTAATAGTTTTAGTCAAGCCCACAGACAAAGAGGTAAATTCTAACGTAGCTTCGGTGTAGCGATTAATATGAGGAAGAATTCCACTATATTCACCTAGGGCCAAAGCATTGATAAGCAAGCCGGAAAGTATAGCTACTACAATCGAAGCGTAAGTATCACAAATTAGCGAAGCAGAAACAATTGGCAAGAAAAAGAAGACGGTCGAAATACTTTCCACCCCTCCCGCTTTATGCATCACAAAAGTAAAAGTAATCAATTCAATTACTATCTGAGTTTTATTAAGAAAGCCCAGTAATTTACTATTTACTTTGCCAGTTAGCTCTTTTTGTTTTTGAATTCTCCTGAGAATGAGAATAAAGAATAGATTTACAAAAGAGAAAAGCACCACAATTAAGCCCATCTCCAAAAAAGAGAAATTAATATTTGATTGACTCAGAGTTTTAGTTAAGAAACCAATACTTAAAATACCAAACATATAAAACCAGCGAGCTTTTATTACCCAGCGAGACGCTTCAATTTTTCTTTCTAGAAGAAAGTCCATTTTTTTGTTTCTATATTAATCTTGAAAATCTTATTATTAATTTTAATCCCTGTTTTTAATTCTTTCTAATGGCTTCCATTGGACTCAGTTTAGAAGCTTTATAAGCCGGGTAAAAACCAAAGACAAGACCAACCAAAATAGAAAATCCGTTGGCTAGAAGAACACCGCTCCAAGTAACTTCAAACTTTAAGTTATAACCCAAAAGAAGGAAAACATAAGATGCCAACAAAGATAACAAAAACCCCAAAATAATACCAATAAAACCCCCTAGAAAAGTAATAATTACCGCTTCCGTCAGAAACTGCTTTAAAATACTGCCGGAGCTAGCCCCCAAAGCTTTACGCAATCCGATTTCAAAAGTCCTTTCTACTACTGAGACATACATGACGTTCATAATACCGACACCACCAACGATTAGCGAGATTGAGGTTAGAGCCAGAAGTAGAATATTGATTGAATTAAAGACATCTTCAATCATTTCCGCCGCTTCCTTCATGGGAACAACGGAGAAATCTTCCCTGTCGGGATCTTCAATGTCATGACGGTCTCGAAGTAAAAATCTTATATTATTGACCGTATCTTCTGTAAGCGAGGGATCTTTCATTTTTACCGTGAAAAAAAGAATGTGGCTGACTCCCAAAATCTTTTTTTGAAGTGTTTTAACGGGAATATAGGCCATAGAATCAAAATTGATAAAACCGACAGTGCCCCTGCCCTCCAAGACTCCGACTACTCGAAACTTTTTACCTTTAATTCTTATATCTTTGTCTAGGGCTTCTCCGCGACCGAAAAAAATCTCTTCAATTTCCTGACCAATTACGACCACTTGAGCCAAACTGTCATCTTCTGCTTCGGAATAGAAACGTCCCTCTTTAATTTTTAATCCCGAATCCAAAGCGGGAGCTCCAGCGCTAGCTCCAAAAAGCATTATTTTCTTACTAGTATTGCTATATGTGGCTAAAGCTTGACCAATTGATCCGGCATAAAAACTTTTGATATTTGGGGATTTTAAAACCGCTTCTGCATCTTCAATTTTCAATGTAGTAATTTGGACATTGCCAGCGGTAGAACTAACATCTCCCGTTTTACTGGTTGGAACTTTAGGCTCAATTTGGATTGTATCGGAACCAAAACTGTCCACTTGGCTTAAAACAAACTTTTTGACTCCTTGTCCGCTGGCCGAGATGAGAATCACCGAAGTAATTCCAATTACAATTCCCACCAAAGTCAATGCTGTCCGTGCCTTATTGGCGGAAAGATTTTTAAGAGCAAATTTGAAGGGCAAGAAAAAATTCATCAGTTAAATTAAATTATTCGTAGCGAAGAGCTTCCATCGGCGAGACTTTACCTGCCTTGTAGGCAGGGTACATACCGAAAATTATACCTTCCAAAAACGAAAGGCCGAAGGAAAGTAACACTGATCCGGGAGTGACAATAAAACGCCAATCATACCCCAAAGAAATCACCACCACAGAAACCAAATAAGTTATCGCTATCCCAAAGACAATACCCGTAAAACCGCCAAACAGTGTCAGAAAAACTGATTCAGTTAAAAACTGAAACAAAATATTCTTTTTCCTCGCCCCGATGGCTTTCCTGAGACCAATCTCCCATATTCGTTGTTTCACGGAAATCAGCATAATATTCATGATGCCGATACCTCCAACCAGAAGAGAAATGGCGGAAATACTCACTAAAAAGTATTTTAGCACATCGGTGACTGAGGAAAGTATATTGAGAGCTTGGGTAATGCTTCTCACGGAAAAATCGTCATCGGCCGGATCGTCAATTTTGTGTCTTTCTCTCAGAATATTCCTTATTTCCTCCATCACTACGCTCAAGTTATCTTCATTTTTAACTTTGATTCGAACGGCAGTCAGGTAGTCAGTGCCTAAAATTAATTTTTGAGCACTCAGAAGAGGCAAATAAACAGTTTTATCTGTGTTGTTGGAAAAACCGGATTGACCCTTCTCCTTGAGCACGCCTACTACATTGAACTTCAAATTTTTAATGGTTATATTTTTACCAATAGGATCTTCGTTGGGGAAAAAATCCTTAGCTCGTTCACTTCCCAGGACTGCTATGCGAGAAAGACCGTTGTCTTCAGCCTCCGAAAAAAAACGCCCCTTGTCGATTTCTATGTTTTCTACCGTGGCCAAATCGGCTGTTACTCCTTGAAAATCGCTCTGAATGGCCGTTTCTCTGTTCTTAATTAAAACTGAACCGGTGCTAAATGGGGCTACCGCCACAATGTCGGGGATATTTTTGTTTGCAATGGCTAGTGCGTCTTTATTTTTAAGAGTGGTAGTAATGATACCAAAAGCAATAGCTGGTGGGCCTTTTTCCTCTGACGCTCCCGGCAGAATAGCAATTAAATTTGAACCATTATTCTTGATTTGATCGATGATTAAAGCTTGAGCACTGTTACCAATGGAAACCACAATAATAACGGAAGAAACTCCGATAATCACCCCCAAGGTCGTCAGAAAAGAACGAAGCTTGGAAGTAGTTAAGTTCAGATAGGAAATTTTTACCGCATCAATAAAAAAACGCATAGTAATTTAAATTTTTATTTTATCCTTTTTCGATTTTCTGCCTTTTTACGCTTCTCTTCAGAGACTTCTAAATCAGCAATGATTTTCCCGTCCAGCACTTTCAGGATTCTTTTGGCGTAATTGGCCGTAATTGTTTCGTGCGTTACTAAAATTATCGTATGCCCTTTTTCATTTAATCCTTCTAAAATTTTCATCACTTGGCCTCCCGATTTTGAGTCTAGATTGCCTGTCGGTTCATCGGCGAAAATTATGTCTGGTCGATTAACTAAAGCTCTGGCAATAGCTACTCGTTGCTTTTCTCCTCCCGAAAGTTGATTGGGAAAAAAATCTTTTCGATGCTCAATGGAAACGTCTCTCAGGGCCTCATCTACTCTTTCTTGTCTTTCCTTGGATCCCAAACTAGCTCCGTAAATTAAAGGTAACTCAATGTTTTCGTAGACCGTCAATCGAGGCAAAAGATTAAAAGCTTGAAAAATAAAACCGATTTTTTGGTTGCGTAAAAAAGCCAACTCGTCCTCGGAAAAAAGAGAGATGTCTTTACCGAAAAGGTAATATTTTCCGTCCGACGGCCGATCCAGAAGCCCCAAAAGATGCATCAAGGTTGATTTGCCGGAACCGCTCGGTCCCATTATGGAAATAAATTCACCTTTTTCAATTACAAAAGAAACCCCGCAGACAGCAACCGTTTTGGAGCCTTCATTCTCATAAGTCTTGCAGAGATTTTCTGTGCGTATCAATGGTGGCATCAAAAATTATTCTTTCTTAAGAGTTATTACTTTTTCTCCCTCACTAAGACCCGACTTGACTTCGACTAAGCCCTCATCTCCCTCTAGACCGGTAATTATTTCTCTTTTTTCAGGTTTATTCGTGGCGTCTAAAATTTCAACATATTTATATTCACCTTCTACTTTTACCGCTCTCATTGGAATTTTCAAAGTGTCTGACTTTTTTTCTGTCAGAATATCTAGGTTTACCGTCATTTCCGGCTTAAAACGATCGTCCGCTCCATCGGTTACGAAAGTGGTTTTGTAGGAAATAACGTCTTGAACGTTTGTTCCCGTTGAGCTAATATCTAGAATGTGTGCTTTAAATTTTTCATTTTCCGACAGAGAGTCGAGAGTAAATTCAGCTTCAATCCCTTTTTTAAGTTTTGGTACATCCGATTCTGGTACTTGAGCTTCGATCATCAATTCGTCTCCAATTATTTTAGCAAAGT
>CAZRPR010000008.1:31545-34168 GCA_964602125.1 uncultured Candidatus Saccharibacteria bacterium | reverse complement strand
TAATCTATAATCTATAATCTATAATCTATAATCTATAATCTATAATCTATAATCTCCCCTAATTTCCAATTTATATAATTTCCGAAATCACCCGATCCACTTCCCCCTTCATCTTATCAATATCCCCATCGTTATTAATGACGAAATCCGCTTTTTTCATTAGGGCAAGAATATGCTTTTCGTTTTTCCCCGTTGTTTGCTTTTTAAACTCCTCAAAAGAAACCTGATCATCCGTCTTTTCCTTTCGCTTTTTCACTCTTTGCCAGCGAGTCTTCGCCGGAACATCAAGGGCAATCAATTTGTTATTTCTAAAAGAACGCAAAAACGTATAGTCGGAAGGCAAGCGAATACCATTAATAACTATAATGGTTTTTTGAGACAACTCCTCGATTTTTTTCCCTAACGCTCGGGTCAGAATATCTTTACCGAAACGGTGACGCAAAGTGTTGGCCAACCAAGTCGAGTTATCTCTGGAAACCTCTAAATTAAAAAACTTCAACGTTTCCACTAAAAAATAGGAGAATCGGAACTCTTCCGCTCCATATTTCTTTTTCATATAGGAAGCTACCGTATCTTTACCACTTCCCCCTGGACCAACTAAACCGATAATGATTTTTTCTTGACTGATTTTTGACATGACAGGACACCGTAATTAAAAATTATAAAATTACACCTTGCTTTTTCTAAACCTCACCGAGTTGTGTACCGTAAATTTTTTCTTCACCGAAGTACCACCTCTTTTTCTAAAAGTAATCAATTTTTCCTTCTGTTTGTTCATTTGAATCTTTAGATCTTCCAGCACCTCATCCACTCCCTCCAAAATATTTTTCTTAACCGACTTGGCAATAAATTTTCCCAATCCGCTCTCCAGTTGGAACTCCACTCTAAAATGTTTTTTTCTCACTAAAAATTCAACCTCAAAACCAATCTTGGGCGGGAACTCATCTTTAACAAAGAACTTTTCCCACGCCATCATCTTCTTGCCCACGTAAGCTTCCGTTTTTTCCTTGTCTTTCTCCTCGATATTCGAGTGAAAGTAGAATGTTGTGTTCATTCGTTCATAAATTAATGATTAGTCCTCCAAATAAATTCTAAAGGAGGAATTCAAAAAAAACCAATTAGCCAATTACCGTAAGAATTTCAATGTTTCTTCGGCAATAGTTTTTTCTTCGGCCGTTGGCCAAACTAAAATTTTACTATTTTTAAGCAAAGTTTTTTTAAGCGGTCGGAGGATCTCATTTCGAGTAATCGCCTTACCCGCTCCAACTGAACCGGTAAAGACAATGGCATCGCAACCTCCCAAGACGGCAAAATACGCTCCGACGTACTTCCTCACTCGATAAACAAACATTTCAAAAGCTAGTTGAGCCTTTTTATCTCCCTGTTCCTTTTTCTCTAACAAAGAAAGCATATTGGTTAAGCCGGAAACTCCCAAAAAACCGCTCTTCTTGAGCAATATGGCCTCTATTTTTTCCAGACTCCAACCTCGTCGAGCCAAATAAAAAATTATGCCCGAATCCAAGTCACCGGCTCGAGTGGACATCATTAAACCTTCCAGTGGAGTAAAGCCCATGCTAGTATCCACCGCTCTGCCATCTAGAACTGCCGCTATGCTAGCCCCACCGCCTAAATGAACCGTAATAATTTTACTCTTTTTCCTTTTTTTACCTAAGGCGTCCCTACCCGCTTCAGCAGCACTGAAATGTGAAATACCGTGAAAACCGTAGCGCTTTAATTTGTATTTACCACTTACCGTGGCAGGCAAGGGATATAGACTGGCACATGAGGGTAAATCGGCAAAAAAGGCTGTATCAAAAACAGCTACTTGGGGAATTTTAGTAAAAAATTTCTGGCCAAAAGTTATCCCCTCGAGATTAAAAGGATTGTGTAAAGGAGCCAACTCGGAACAATTTTTAATTAGAGTAATCGTTTTGCTATTTATTAAAGCGCTTTTTTTCATTACTCCTCCGTGAACCACTCGATGCCCCACCCCTTTGATTTTATCCACTAAACCTGCTTTTTTAAGCACCAAAAAAAGTTGCTCCAGGATTTTATCTTTCCGAGAACTTTCTTTTAAGTCACTTTTGGACCAAGCGAAGATTTCACTTAGCTCCCCCTTCCCCTCCAACTTAAAAACCTTGCTTTTAACTGAAGTACTCCCCACATTGAGAGAGAGGATTAGTTTATCCATCGAATTATTATTTTTTCTTCTTCTTAAATTTTTTCACTTTCTTTAGTTTCTTTTCCTCCTTCGGTAAAGGTTTTTTTGCTTTGAGCGCTTTTCCCACCAAAGTAGCGGTGACAGCCCCAACAAAAGCACCAATTCCGGCCGCGGCCACAAACAGTTTTTCTGGATTTTCCGCCATGTAATTCTTAGCCTTTCTTTCCCAGCTAGCAAACTCCTCCTTCGCAATTTGCAAATTTTTCTCCGTAGAATCACTCACTTTATTCATCTGCTCTTCCGCTATTTTTTTTATTCCCTTCATCATCACATCTCCCTCTTTCTTTATCTTTGTCACTTCTTTGTTCGCCTTAACTTTCATTTTCTTAGCTTTGTTAACCATTTTTTTGATAGTTTTTTTCTCTATTTTCATTTTTTATTCCTTAATTTATAATCTATAAT
>CAZRPR010000008.1:9869-31445 GCA_964602125.1 uncultured Candidatus Saccharibacteria bacterium | reverse complement strand
TTTATCTCTTTCGGATTTAACCTTCTCACCCAGCCAAACTCCGATGAAAACGACTAGCAATCCCGTAGCGAAAAAGCCACTGCCGGAGATTTCGATAACCGCTTCAATCAAATTGGCTAGACCGTTTAAAACAAAAATGAGTCCAATTAGAATAGTGGCCAGACTGATAAAAGTCTGAATGCCCAGACTCACTCTCATCTGAAATTCCTTTTTCATTTGACCAAAACCGTCCACTAAAATATTAATTACCGAATCTTTAAAAGTTTTTACCACCAATGACAGGAAGTCCACAGAACCCTCGCTTTGATTTGATTGTTTTTTTTGTTTTGATTTCATCTCCATAATTTATAATTTATAACCTGCCTACCGGCAGGCAAGTTTCTAATTTCTGTATTTACCCGTCATAACATTCCAACGAATTTGGAATAGTTCTTTCAGGGTGTTGATATAGCCTCCAATGGTCACAGTTGACGCCTCATCGTTCACCCAGACTACCGGCACTTGCTTTATCTTAAAGCCCGCTCTCTTAGCTAGGACTAGCATCTCAATGTCAAAACCCCAACGATTAATTAACATAGTGGGACAAATCCTCTCCGCCAACTCACTAGTTAGCACCTTGAAGCCACATTGAGTATCTTTAATGCCCCAAAGACCACCGACCATTTGAATCATTAAATTGCCCATATCTCCTAAAAAGACTTTCCAAGCCGGTTGGCTTTTCTTCACTTGGCTCTCCACCATATCTCTAGATCCGATCACGATACCAACTTCCTTATCTTCAAAACAGGGAGAGAATTTTTCAATCTGATCAATTGTTGTTGAATTATCCGCATCCATAAACAGTCGATACGCTCCTTTGGCCGCCAATAAACCTTGTCTTACAACGTAGCCCTTGCCGTGATTCTCCGGATTGTTAATGACTATCAGGTTCTTAACCATCTTTTTATACCCTTCCACCACCTGAAAAGTGTTATCAGGTGATCCGTCGATGACCACGATAATTTCGTAAGGAAAACCGAGGGGATTCAAATATTTATCCAAGGAAATTAAAGTGCCCCCGATTCTTTTTTCTTCCTTGTAGGCAGGAATAACGATGGAAAGAATGACCGGTTTTTTGGTTTCCGGTTTTTTTGTCGTTGCTACTTTAGGCTTGCTAGCTGCAACAGGCTTCTTTACCGCTGCTACTTTGGGCTTACTAGCTGCAACGGGTTTCTTTGTCGCCACTACTCTACTAGGTTTTCTGCTGGCAACCACTTTCTTCTTAGCCACCGGTTTTTTTCGAGCCGGTTTTACGGCTTTTGTCTTAACGGGTCTTCTTTTCTTTACAATCTTTTTGGTTTTTTTGGGGGTCGTTTTTTTTGGCATCTTAAATTTTTTAATATTTTTTAAAAAGTTTTTATTGAATTATTTTATTGGACGGTTCCACTAAATCTTTGTTGATGGTATTGAGGAGCACCCAAGCGAAAAGTACCAGCAGTATGCCCACAATTGCGTTTATCATCGTCTTTCTCGCCTCTCCCGCCATCCCTCGATTACCTGCCGAAATCATATACTGAAACCCGCCTACCAGAAACATTAGCACCCCTACGATGCCAACTGCCATTGAGGCGAATTTATAAATAGCATCAACATAACCGTAAAAATCAACTTCTTTCCCCTGAAATCCGGGAATGCCCACTTCCGGCTTCCAGCCGGCCCCGCTTATGAGTCTCGGCAAAGACCAAGAGGCCATAAAAAAGAAAGAAAAACTCAATTCCCAGAAAAACCGTTTGGTCGTCAACAGACTTTTTTGCCCTTTGTTTTTCATTTTAATTTTTATATTTTTGATTTAAAACCTCTCGCAATTAAAATAACACTAATTTTGTTTTTTTAAAAATTTTTAAAAATCACTTGCTAATTTTAAATATATTGCCCAATATTTGAGGAACTATCTTTGCTTTAAAAGGACGGCCATGACTTCTCTCAAAAGTTTTTTCTTTCTCATCTTTCTCTACTACTTCCGGGCTCTACCCATTGAAATTTTTTGGCGTCTTTGGGCTGTCTTCGCGGAAATGAAAAAACCGTATTCGATACCAAAGATTTTATTGGCTGGGGTTTTTATCTTAATCGCCCATCTAATCGCCTTTGTCATTATTTTTATTCCCGTTCTAGTTTTCCTAAATACTATTTTGGAAAGCTATCTCAAGAAACTTTTCGGTCTGATTTTTCTTCAAATTAAACCGCGATCGGAAGCTCGCAACCAACTTTATTCTTTTTTATTGTCACCAATACTCACCAAAGAGCCTTTATCTTTTTTAGGAAAAAATTGTTTTTTCTCCTTGGCAGTTTTTGGTGCCATCCTGGTTGCTATTGGAGGCATAGAAACACTTAACAGTTTTTCTGCTCATCGTAATCCCGATTTTTTTGATTTGATTTTTTCTGAATTCGGTTCTCAAATTTTTTTTGGAGGTCTTTTTCTGATTAATTTTTCTTTTTTCTATCTATATTTTCTTTACGCTCCTCAAAGCCTTAAAAAATGGAGATGGCGAGAGAAAGCCACTCGTCGACTCCCCCATTTTCTTAAATTTTTTGTTTTTTCTACCGCCCTTACTCACCCCTATTTTTTCCGTCATCCAAGAAAAATAACCTTTAAGCCCTAAAGAAAAATGAAACAAAAACTTAGGTCTTTAAGAAAATTGAAAATAGCTATTGCCCATGATTTTTTAAATTACTTGGGAGGAGCGGAAAGAGTCTCTAAGGAAATAACTTTGATTTTCCCTAAAGCCACCCTATTCACTCTGTTTACTAATCGAAAGATGACCAATTTTTTCTCTAAATCCGTAATCCGAGTTTCCTTTGTTAATTGGCTGACTAAATTTTTTCCTCGAAAATGGCTGCTCCCTCTCTATCCGGTAGCTATCGAGTCTCTCGATTTTAGAGATTTTGATTTGGTTATTTCTTCCACTTCCGCCTTCGCCAAAGGCATCGTTGTTAAGCCAAAAACCGTCCATGTTTGTTACTGCCACACCCCCACGCGCTATCTTTGGGATTTCAAAGAGGAGTATCTGAATGACCATTTAAAAAACAGTAGTTTCCTACAAAAATTTTTACTTCGTTTAGTCCTCAACTACTTACGTATATGGGATCAAGAAGCGGCGGAAAGGCCCGATATGTTCATTGCTAATTCGAAATACACCGCCGAAAGAATTAAAAAATATTACCGTCGAGAGGCAAAAGTCGTTTACCCTCCCGTAAATTTGGATAAATTCACTCTAAGCGAAAAAAAGGGTGACTACTTTTTAATTGTCAGTCGCCTTTCCGCCTACAAAAAAATTGACTTGGTGGTCGAAGCCTTTAATCGGCTGGGCTGGCCCTTAGTTGTTGCCGGCACCGGTGAAGAGGAGAAAGATTTAAGAAAAAAAGCCCTGCCCAACATTCGCTTTCTTGGATTTGTTAAGGATAAAGATTTGCCAGAACTGTACGCCGGCTGTCGAGCCTTTATTTTTCCAGGAGAAGACGATTTTGGTTTAACCATAGTTGAGGCTATGGCTTCAGGTAAACCCGTTTTAGCTTACGGCAGAGGAGGGGCTTTGGAAATAATTGAAAACGAAAAAACCGGACTTTTTTACGATTCTCCGGAAGTGGAAATTTTAATTGACGGTCTGCGCCGACTGAAAGAAAAGGAAGGAAATTTTAAAAAGGAGTATATTAGAGAGAGAGCTCTTAATTTTTCTCGAGAGAATTTTCGTTCTAATTTTATAAATACCGTCTTTGAAGCGTTAACACAGAAGAAATAATTTAAAACCCATATGTTTACTAAAAAAATAGGCATTGATTTAGGCACTTCCAACACCATCGTCACTTTGGCCAAAAAAGGTATTATTGCCAACGAACCTTCAGTGGTGGCTATTTCTCTTAATGACAATAAGATTTTGGCCGTCGGCCAAGAAGCAAAGGAAATGCTTGGCAAAACCCCCGATATGATTAAAGCGGATTGTCCACTGAAAGATGGGGTCATCGCCGATTTTCGAGTAACCGAAGCTTTATTGCACTACTTTATCCACAAGGCAGGTGGGTCTATTAAGATTTTTCGACCGGAGACTTTAATTTCCATTCCTGCCGGCATTACTTCAACTGAAAGAAGAGCGGTTATTAACGCCTCTTTGGAGGCGGGAGCTAAGTCAGCTTATTTAGTTAAAAAACCGACCTTGTCAGCTATCGGAGCGGGTATCCCCATCAATTCTCCTGCCGGTAATATTACCGTTGACATTGGGGGCGGTACTTCCGAAATTGCCGTTATTTCCCTGGGAGGGATTGTAGCCGCCTGCTCCGCTCGAGTCGGAGGCAATAAACTGGATGAAGCTATTATCAATTACGTGCGCAAAAAATATATGCTAGCTATTGGTAGCCAGACCGCTGAGATGACCAAAATCAAACTGGGCAGTGCCACTCTGCAAAGTAAAGAGGAGGAAATGGAAGTCAGAGGAAGAGATTTAAGTTCCGGTTTGCCTAAAATCATTCGACTTCGTAGCAATGAAGTAACGGAAGCCTTGCAGGATGAACTGCGAGAGATAATTCACGCCATTAAAAAAGTTCTTCAGGAAACTCCGCCCGAATTGGCCGCTGACATTATTGATCGGGGCATGATTTTGACAGGAGGCACAGCTAAACTAAAGAATCTGGATAATCTTTTAGCTAAAGCCGTCGGTGTTCCTTGCTATGTGGCCGACGAACCGGATCTTTGTGTTATCAAAGGCATTAAAATCGTCTTAGAGAACTTGGAAACTTACAAGCGCAGTCTAGTCAGTTAATTATCTTTTAATTTTACCATGTCTATTGCCGTCAACGCCTCCGCCCTCAGCAAAGAAAGAAAAACCGGAGTTGAATGGTACGCTGTACAAATTCTTAAGAGCTTACATTCTATTTGGGAGAAAAATGACCCGGAAGTAATTCTTTTCGCCCCTAAAGTTGAGGATGAAACTCTTCGTTTTTTTAGCAAAAGCAATTGGCGTTTTAAATTTATTCGCTCCGGACTTTTTTGGACGCAGAGAAAACTTAAATTTTCCCTGGATAAAGTCAGACCAAAATTACTTTTTTCCCCTTCTTACGTTGCGCCCCTGCTCCTCAATAAAAATATTCTTACCCTCAATGTCGTTCACGGTTTAGAGGGTGAATACTTTCCGGAACAAACCAAAATTAGAGAAATCTTAGAAGAAAGACTGCTTGTCCGTTCCGCCTTAAGAAAAAGCAATCGCATTGTCGCTGTCTCAAGCCATACCAAAGATGATTTAATAAAATTTTATAATTTTAATCCTGAAAAAATAAAGATTATTAAAAGTGGCCCCGGTACTTTTTTGGATGAGGATATGAACAGTCTTCTTGGCCAAACCTCTTCGCTGAAATCGGAAAAAAGAATTGACTTTGTTTTTCTTGGTGGCTCCTTTGAAAGAAAAAATCTTTATTTAGCCCTGCAAATTTTTAGTCTCATTAGCGAAAAAACCAACATCCCCATCAAACTTTATATCGTTGGTAGTCTCGGTAAAAAAGACGCCGAAATAGAAAAGCTGATCGCAAAATTAGGCTCTCGAATTCAAAATCTCGGTTATTTGGAGGAGGAGAAAAAAAGAGATCTGCTTAAGACCTCCCATTTTCTGCTTTACCCTAGTTTCTACGAGGGTTTTGGTTTCCCTATTCTCGAAGCTCAGCTAAATTCAGTCATTCCTATCGTGCTTCAAGCCAAAAATTTTAAAGAAATAGGGGGCGGAAACCTTGTTGAGCTGATTGATTCTCGCAGTGGCAATCTAAACGTGGAAAATATTCTTTCACTCGTCAAAAATCCGGAAAAAAGAGAAGCCTTAATCCGCTCAGGTCAAGCCAATGCTAAAAAATACAGTTGGCAAAAATGCGCCGAGGAGATGAGAAGGGAGTTGATTGGGTTACATGACGGAAATTAGAAATTTTAAATTATAGATTTTAAATTAAGAATTAAGGATTATGAATTTTTTCTATTAAGGAGGGGCTCTACAATCTCCCCCTAATTTATAATTTATAATTTATAATTTATAATTCCTAATTTCTACACTCCCCAAACCCGTCTTGCATTCTCAGTCGTCACCGAAGCGATTTCTTCAAAAGAAACATTTCGCAATTCTGCTATTTTTTTAGCTACTTCAGTCACGTAAATTGATTCATTGCGCCTACCTCGATAAGGCACGGGCGTCAGCCAAGGAGAGTCTGTTTCCAATAAAATTTTATCCGAAGGTAAAGTTTTTACCACCTCATCATAATCACGAGCAAAAGTGATTATACCGTTAAATCCAAAAAGAAAACCTAAATCCAAAAACGATTCCGTAATCTTCCAATCACCGGAAAAAGAATGTAAGACTCCCGTTAAGGCGGGGTTTCTTTTTTTAGCGTCTCTTAAAATTTCTAGCATATCTTGGTGGGCATCCTGTTTTTCTAGCGCTCGACAATGTAAAATTACCGGCTTTTTTTTGGCCTCCGCTAAGCTTAGTTGCTCCATGAAAACATTTTGTTGCTTTTTTCTTAATTTTTTCTGTTCGGCCGAGGAAAATTTTCTGAGATGAAAGTAATCCAAGCCAATTTCGCCTATGGCCACCACCTTGGAACTTCTGTCAATTAAGCTGGCGTAAAAATCTCCATTAAATTCTTCAGCACGAGTAATAAACTTAACTTTCTCACCTTTGACTTCCTCCTCAAATTCATCTTCGAAAGTGTGAATAGGATGAAGTCCGACGGAAGCGTAAACACCCTCGCTGTATTTTTCCGCCATCTCAACCGCTCGCAGAGCGGTTTTTTCCTCGGCCGACACATTAATTAGCCAGATATTTTCCGCCAAAGTTCGTTCAACCACCTCAAAAGAATCATCCTTAAAGGCACTGAAATTAAAATGAGTATGCGTGTCAAAAAGTTTCGGAGACATAAAATTTTATAACAAGAAAAACTTATATTTGATATTATATTATCTATTTTTCTAAAATAAAAACCCTCGCTTCTAAAATGAAACGGGGGTTAGTTTTAAACTAATCAACTCGATCAGTTTTATATTACCAAAGAAAAATGTTAATGAAAAATTCATTAAGAGTTATTTTTGAACTATTAAAAAAACCATTGGTTTTTAGTAATTTTGCTAATTTTGTCCATTCAATGATTTCTCAATTATTTCAATTAGTTTTAATGTACTTACTAAATCAGAGGGTCTTGCTAACAAAACATCGTCTGGATCGGATTTTCGCAAGTAATGATTTGCATGAGTTTTGTAAAGAGCAACATGTCCATTTCCGTAGTAATTATTATCGTGATATTCGATACCAATTTGTTCAATTTCAGGGTGAACAAAGTTTGAGAGAGCAACTCCCGCTACTTTCATGGAAGCTTTTGTACCAACAACAAAAATACTTGATTCTAGATTCTGATCTCGAGTGGATAAGCACACCTCGATATTACAAATAATTCCATTTTCAAATTCTACAATAGCGACAATTATATCTGGCAGCGCTATATTTTCGCGTGTTTTTATCTGAGTTGTTTTAGCATTTTTAATAGCCGCCCCCTTTGTTAGATGAGTGATTAGTTCGAGTGAATGGATCGCTTGAGTGATGAGAGCGCCACCAGAAATTTCTTTGCTCCCATGCCAATCCTTGTAATAATTAGCATCTCGCCACCATCGAAGTGCCATTGCGATATATTGTGGATTACCAAGCTTTTCCGTTTCAATCTCGTAAAATTTTTTAATTGCTGGATTAAATCGATTTTGGAAGACAACGTAAGTGTTGTCATTAATATCATTTTCGGAAATGTAGTGTTCAAGACTTCCTAAGTTTAGTGCTAGCGGTTTCTCACATAACACTTTTTTATTATTTTTAAGCGCCTGATTGGCTAAAGCTATATGGGTGTTGTGAGGTGTACAAATTGAAACTACGATTATTTGTTTATCCTTTAATAACGCTCGGTAGGAATTGTAGCTGATACAATCGTTTGCAAAAGCAGCTTTTTGAGATTTTTCAGCATCAATATCATATACTCCAACTAGTGTGCAGTTGTCATTTTTTTTTATTGCATCAAAATGTTTTTGTGATACGCGACCAATGCCAACCAACGCATATTGGATACGCTTTGTTGCAAGGAGCTTGTGTAAGTAGTTTAAAGATTCGTGCGATGCCTTCCATTTATCATTTTTGACATGAGTTTCAATGCTAAGATGAACCGGATTATTAATTGTTTTTTCTAACATATCGAAAATCCGTTTGTAATTTATATATCCTTTGCCTAATGAAACATAACGATGTTCTATAGGGGCTACTATATCTTTTATGTGTAGAAAACTAACATAAGGAGCGAGTTTTTTTATATCTGCTTGCAAAATTTCTTCACCTTCTTCGTATACATTTGCAATATCAAACCATGATCTAAGACCTTCATACTTACCTGAAGTAAATATTTTAATATAGTCCTCAAGTTCTGATATATAGCAAACCGGCTCATTTTCAAGCATAAGTTGGATACCTTTTTTCTTTGCCATTTGAAGTGCACAAATAAGTAACTCCGATTCTTCTTGGGGCAAGTCATGTTTTTTTTTGTCAGGTTTTAGCCCAGAGAAAATACGGATTTTATCAGTTCCAAGAAGACAAGCCTGGTCAATAATTTTTTGAATCATCGCTTCTTTTTCTTCTCTTGAAAGAAAAGGCGTCATCCCAAATAAGTCAGCTTTGTTTTTGTTGATTGTATTTCCTGAATGCCACTTAAACAGGGGTGAAGCAATTGCTGATACGGTTAACCCATAAGAATCTAACACTTCTTTTAATTTTTTAGTCTCCCTGAGGGTAAATTTTGCAATATTCTTACCATTAATAGTCCTTATCTCAGCAGAATTAATATTGTGTTCTTTGAGAAATTTAATTCCATCTTCCAAGGAATCAGCCACCTCATCCAGGTTATACGTAATTGTTGTTTTATCTTTAAGCATACTTAGTTATATCTTATTTACGTTTCATTAAAATATTAATAGCTTTTTGCGCTGTTTTCTCGCTTATCTTTTTTCCTGTCCAGTATCTAAAAGCGAGAATGCCTTGGTAAACCATCATGTCAATACCATATGCAAGAGACGCGCCTTTCCTTATGGCCCATATTTGTAATTTGGTAGTAATAGGATTAAATATTACATCAAATACAATAGTCCCAGTTAAATCCAATTGTTCGAAACGATCGAGATCGATTGGTGTTTTGCCATCATCAGGATGCATTCCTGCTGAAGTAGCATTGCATAATAAAGAACATTTTGCAATATCTTCCGAAGTAAGCTCGTCATAACTTATAAACCGAACTTTATTTACAAAATCATTCTTAATAGTTTGAGTACGGCAAGATTCTGGTTTTCTATACACAACTGTAATTTTAACGCCTCTTTCTATTAAGCTCCAAGCAATGGCGCGAGCAGCTCCGCCAGTACCAAAAACAATAGCTGTGTCATTAGCACTTAATTTTCTTCCTGCTCCTTTTTCAATTGCTCTAAGGGCTCCATAGGCATCAGTATTATATCCTTCTAACTTTCCCTTATTAACTTTAATCGTATTTACTGCGCCGATAGCTTTTGCTTCCTCAGAGATATTGTTGAGATAGGGTATTACTTCTGCTTTATAGGGCATTGTTATGTTGACACCAGCAAAGCCAAAAGCAACGAGTGATTTAATAACAAACTCTAAATCTCCAGATTTAATATTAAATTTTGAGTGTGCATATTCAAGTCCATATTCATTAGCATATAACTTAAATAATACTGGAGAAACGCTGTGGTCTACTATCGAACCAATAAGTGCGGTTGTTATCATAATTTTTTGATTTTACTTCTTAATATCTCTGCTTGTTTTCTTATAGTGGCTTCAATTCTATCAACTTCTGTGGTTTTAGCCCAGAACCAAAAATTAGTTGCTCTTAATACGAAAAACGGTAACAATTCTTCGCCGGCTTGTTTAGCTAAGTTAGGCGTAAGATTTGAAGTCAAAAAATGGTTTATCCAACTCGAAAGAATGTTAGTCCAGGCATCAATCATCCTTTCTTCGCTAACATTTGCTTTAGAAAACGCGTCTTTATATTTAGCAACTAAATGTGAGTCAACCCAATCTAAACTTAATTCATTATTTAAATTATTTAAGGCGCTTTGATTCATTTCTCTCGCAACCCTTTCATGAGGAAACCGTAAATCATTAAAAATATTACTTTTTGTCTCTGATTTAAAAATTTCCTTATTAGGAAAATCAATACAACTAACACTTAATAGAGCAGAGTTTGCTATTTGGGGAAACATATACTCAAGTTTACTGAAGCTGGGAGAATGCACTTTCTTGCCAAGATCCACCTGATAGATTTTGTTACTAACATTAATTGCAGTTACGGTCATAAAAACATCAATGCCATAATACTGGGCAGACTCATTCCCGCTTAAATCTCTTTTGGATATAGCCGAAGCTATTTTTTTAGTAAAAGCGAAATCTCCTGCAATTGGTTGCCGAATTGAATGTCCTGTAAGTGCATAAACAAATGGGAATGCGAAATGATTTGTTGAGCTACCCTCAAACCGACTTCGCCCATAAATGGGCACAACATAATCAGCAACATTCTCAATCAATGGCTGAATTAGTTTGATGATCCAGTTAGGATTGGCAGAAGTAATATCGGAATCAATGGTAAGGCAATAATCTACATCACTATCAACCGCGTACTTACAGAATTTCAAGATATTTTTTCCTTTTCCGGCTTTATCTTGAAGTATTATCGAACGTTTAAGATTATTTGTCTTTGTCTCTAAAAAAATATTTGCCGTATTGTCAGTACTATTACTGTCAAAATTTATAATTTCTATTTGCGTGTTTGGATAAACAACATTTATGTCAGTTAAACCCTGGTCTACAATCTGTGTAATCTTCCTAATATTTTGTGCCTCATTAAAACTCGGGAGGCATACGGCTATTTTCATGACAAATTTGTAATTTCTTCCAAGTTTCGTGCTTTGAGTAATTTCCAAGCAGGTTCAGCTGAGAAATCCTTAGTTATATTAAGAAAATATGTTCCTTTTTCTACGAGCTGTTTTCGCTTTTTAGCATCAGACACTAGGTGAATATACAGACTATTAACCGCGATATCGACTGCTTTGAGAACCACTGCTTCTTTCCCATATGCAATTATTCTAGCGTACATATCTTTATATAGTTCAACTGGATTAGCAATTGATTCATTATAGCTTACTGACGTAACCAGCGTTAGAATCTCTTCGCCAAAATCTTCTTTGAATTGTTCGGGATTAACTTTTGTATCCTCTAGGATGTCATGTAGAATTGCACCTATAATGATTTTCTTATTATAACCCATTTCCATTAACAAAGTAGCAATCCGAAGTGAATGTAGAATAACTGGCTTTGGGTTATGGCCAGACTCGTTATAGTTAATCAATAGATATGAAATAGCCTTCTCGATTTCAAAACTGTCTTCAGGCGAAATTGAATTATTTAAATTACACATAGTTTGATTATTAAATTACACCCCTTCTTTTGGATAGTCAACTCAAGCTTTTGTATAGTAAAAAAACGGTAGCTTAGGTAAGCTACCGTTGACTTTCTTTTCCAAATACAATGTGTTGACATATGTCATGTAGATTACCTGACAAATATACTATTCCTATATTTGAAATCAGTGTTTCTGTCAGCTCCACTCTCATTGCGAAAAAATCTAGCGTATCATAGGAAGGAACATATCCCATAAAATGGGATTCTTTACTGAAAAGTGCAATCGCAGTACCTCGAATATACCGAGACATGTTTTCGTTGAGATAAAGTTTCGTGTCTATTTTGTCTGCGTTATCAATATAGAGATACTCCATTGTCTCGTCGACATGAATCAAGTAACTCTGTACAATAGGTGCGCAACCAATATACGTATCAATTCCCAACTTCTCAGGAAGGCAATAAATTTTGTGAGTCCAAGCATCTCTTTTGGATTCAGGAAACAAGTGGAGTAAGCTGGGAATATTTCTCTTAATCGACTCCTGTCGCAAGAAGAAATATTTGGAGCCAGCATATGCATTAATCTTTCCGCCAGCTAGTCCTACCTTCACAATATCGTTGCCAATAAGTCTAGCCCCATGATTTCGACACAAAGAGAGAGTGAGACTGGTTTTTCCTGCCCCAGCTTTTCCGAGTAAGAGTATTGCCTTACCAGAAAACTCTACCGCTGCCGCATGCATAGTCACGATCAGCTTTCGCTGGTGTAGTACTTCCAAGAAGGGAAATGCTGCGTATAATAACAATTCGCCAGTCTTGAGTTTAGCAAACGGCATTGTGATACGAACATGTTTTTCTGAGTAGTAAACTTCATTGCCAGGAGCATTAGTATACTCCACAACAAATTCATGTTTTCCGCCCAGACGAGCTTCTACGCCTGTGAGATGCAGAAGCTTCTTCCACTTAGCTAGAACTGTCGACAAGTCTGTTTCAGACTGTATGCCAACTGATTCTCCATCTAAAGATATCGTGTATCGATACATCTAACACCTCCTTACAATTTATTGATCCATGGCCGGAATAATAAAATCTCTTTTACATAGTCAGTTTCATATAGGAGTTTTTCGATGAATCTTCCGAGATCGATATCGCTAACTGAATGGTCAGTTGATACCATAAGACGGTACGGCGGGAACAGTGAATCACCGCAACGAGTTATTGCTGTTATGGTACACTTCACCGAAAACTGTTCTGAAATAGACCGAGCTAATTTAGCCGTCATGTATCCGTACACTCTCCCCGTATGGTAAACTGGATTTTTACCGGCCCACGATTCGAAAGTGTGAATACGGTGAGTTGAAATAATACCATTGATATTGTTACCTCTTCCTACAATTCCTTCTTCGCCACATTCAATACAGCTTCCCAATCCAAGCATATATTGTTTTTGGTACGGATTTATTCGAACTATTGACTGAAGTTCAGAATCTGCCAACAATGTGTCGGCAAGAAATTGAAGGTTTTTTTCATGCTCAGTCATTAGCTTGCGGTATGCCTCATAAGATGCTGTAAATAAGCTCATAGCAGGAACGCACAGCGTGGCTTCTATGTGATTTGAGTTTCTAACAACCATAACTTTAACGTCTTGGCCGATTTCGGCAAATCTTGGTACTGTATAGCCTGAGACTTCCGTCCAAAAATAGCGTTCGAGTTGGTATGCAAGCGACTCTGCGGGAGTTGGGGGCCAGTATCCTATACAGACTGAAGTATCATTTGCTTTTGGATTAGTAGCATCCGGAATATCGCCAAGGTTTCTAGGTCTAAACCAATATGGAACTTTTGTGTGTTGTGTTGCATTCGGCTCAATAATAAGGTCATCACTAGTCATAGTAGGCATAACCTTACACATATAGTTGCGAACTGCAGATACCTGTAATTGCTCAATATCTAAGTTGGTATCGCCGAAGACTGATGAAATACGGCCGTTAACACGAACAATGACTGGCGATAAACGTTCACAAATACCGTAATCATTCTTGTAGTGCCCGGCTCCGATGTAGAGCTTATCTACATTATGGTGAAGTATAACCCCAAATATTTCGAGGCAACGCTTCGAGTAGACAAGAGAAACTTCGTTGGCGAGTGCATCTGCCAAAGAGTCAGGATGACCAATTCCTTTCCGTTCGACCACCTCAAATACTCCTGACGAAGGATCACGGTGATCACAAGTTATCTGCAGACCTTTCATTTGGGGCCTCCTATTTATGGATGAATTCCTGGATAGTAGTGTTCTCGGATGCAGTATAGGCAACACCTTTCACTACCACAGCGGGTACACCTTCATTTGCTTGTCCCATAAGAAGAGAAGCTGCTGCTGCAACCTCGTCAACCACTGCAATTTTGCTGAGAGAAGGATTGTTAAACAAGTCAACTTTTTCATCGATACGCAAAGCTTTTATACCTGCGATACCAATGGCCATTCCCACGGAACCGTCACGATAATCCCTACCACAAGAGTCGTTAATAATAACACCTACAGTTTTTCCTATAAGGATTTTGATGTCGTTTCGCACTTTCTTCGCACTCACATCGGGATTTTTTGGCAATAAAACCATAATCTCTTCAACATGTGGTGCAATATTGGAACGGTCAATACCAGAACTCGATCCAACATACCCTAGTTTATGCCTGGTTATAACCATACGTCCTTTTACGGAGATCACTTCCGAGGCTTCATCAAGATAGAGTTGACAGAGACGAGCATCTCGTCCGGTTTGTTCAGCCAACTCTTGGGCCCTTGTAGATACTGTTATCTCCGACAGATTTATTGTTGCGCCCTCAGCCTTTGAAATGATTTTTTGAGCTATGACGATAAGATCGCCATCCTCAAGAATAATACTATTTTGTAAAAGGCTATTTATAATAAGGTTAGCGACATTGTCACCTTCTTTTACGAGGGGGATCCCAATCAAAGAGTGTAATGTAATAGTGGACACGATTTTTCTCCTTTTGCTTTGTATTTTTAAAGAACCAACCTTCCCACATGCAAGAAAAGGGAGGGTTCATATAATAAAAGCAGAACTATCTTAACTTGTCAATTGATTTATAATGATTTAGAAAATATAATCGCAAGCATGTTAATTAATTGACTTTTATCGTGCTATATGATTTACTTTCTCTAGTCAAATGCTCATTAACAAGACACTGGATCAACCGGAGGTTAATATGGAAAAGATACTGCTTGAATACTGGTTTAATCCTCAGATAGGATATCTTAGATATCTAGAAGCAACTTTGATGAATTTGTTCTTAGCTGGACAAAAGGAGCTGCAAAGACCATTTCTAGATGTCGGCTGCGGTAGTGGAAGATTTGCAAAAGAGCTCTCGTTGAATATTGACGAAGGCATCGATATTTCCAAAGAAAGAGTCACTATTGCATCTCGGGCCAATATATATAAAAAATGTTGGCAATGTTCTATAGACGATCTTCCAAAATACGGAAAGGACAAATACGGACTAGTAATAGCAAACTCCGTGTTAGAACACTTACCTAAGCCCCGTCTTGCTATTAATGCAATTCGTGAAAGTTTAAGGAATAATGGCATTTTACTACTTACTGTACCTTTAAAAAAAAGCGAGGAGTATAGCCAATTCGGCTTTATTTTAAGTCAATCTGACCGAAAGAAATTAGCTAATTCGCTAAGATTTTTTTATGCACATGAAACAATGAAAGATTTTCGATGGTGGACGAGTTTATTGCAAAAATCAGGCTTTTCAATTCTGATATCGAGGTATTATGTTTTTGGTGCGTCTCAGCTAATTCTTGATGCCTTAAACCCTTTTAATACTCGAGAGAATGAACATTACTCTTTCCCATCGGATGAATTTCGTTTGGCTTCTCAAAAAACCCTAGCTAAGATGTGGTCCTTGCTGTTAGCACCTTACATTGAAATCGACTTAAAATTATCAGAGTTATCCAACAAAGGTGTAAACTTTTTTGTAGCATGTCAAAAAAAATAATGTCGCCAAGGGCCTATTAATAATATCTATATAGTAGGCCCTTTAAAATTTAGCCATAACATAACTCCAGATAAGAATCTAATTTCTGCAGTCTACAAGAAAAACAAGATTTAAGTAGATCTTGATTTTTTATCTTCTTAAGAAGCCTTCGTAGTCTCGCATAATTAATTGGCTGTCAATTTGTTTCATTAAGTCCAGAGCGACAGAAACGGCGATTAGTAAGCTGGTGCCACCTAGACTGATGGTTTGAATTTGAGTAAGCCCCTGCACCACGTAAGGAAGCACGGCGATGGCACCCAAAAACAAAGCTCCCGCCAAAGTGATGCGATTCAGAATTCTTTGCAAATAATTAGCGGTACTTGGTCCAGGACGCACTCCGGGAATATAGCCTCCCTGCTTTTGCAAGTTTTCACTCACCTTATTGGGATCAAAAGTAACTGTTGTGTAAAAGAAGGTGAAAGCCACCACTAGAAGAAAATATAAAATACCGTGCACCCAATTATCTTGCATAAAAGCCACGAAATTCATTGCAATGGTTTTCACTCTGTCGCTCCCTGCCACCGCTACCACGTTGGCAAGCATGCTCGGGACCAAGAGAATTGACATAGCAAAGATAATGGGGATTACTCCTGCCTGATTGACTCGTAAGGGCAAGTAAGAGCTGGAACTGACCATTCCCTTGCCACTAACCCTTCTGGCATAAGTGACAGGAATATTGCGTTGGCCTTCCGTTACAAAAATTACGGCCGACACAACTAAAACTGAAACTGCTCCAAAGATTAAATAAGCAAAAAGTTGGGAATCATCCCAAGTAGCAATCAAGTTTTTTAACGCTCCGGGAATACCGGTAATAATACCGGCAAAAATTATCAGCGAAACTCCGTTGCCAATACCCTTCTCAGTAATCAACTCGCCCAACCACATCAGAAAAATAGTACCGGCCGTGACAATAATAATAGTTCGGACCAGTTCAAAGCCACTTAAAGAATTAATAACATCTTGACTTTTCAGAAGGGTGATCATGCCATAACTTTGAATCAGTGAGAACGGCACCGCCAAAAGACGAGTGATTTGTTGAAATTTCTTGCGACCCGCTTCGCCTTCCTCCCGATACCATTTCTCTACTGAAGGAATAACTACAGTCATTAATTGCATTACGATCGAAGCGGTAATGTAAGGGCCAACACCCATCATCACTAAGGAGAAATTATCCATGCCTGCTCCGGAGAAAACATTGAGCATACCAAACAATTGATTGTTTTCAAAAAAAGATTGTAATCGAGAAATATTTACTCCTGGCACCGGAATAGTGGCAATGGCTCGAAAGACCAGTAGCATGGCAAAAACAAAAAATATTTTATTACGGAGCTCTCTTAATTTCCAGATTCTCTTGATTTTTTCGTAAGCCTTCATTCTTGTTAGTTATATTACTGATTATTTTTTAATTGTTTTTCGATTTTTTAAAATTTTACCTATTTTTAAAAAAACCGATTAAAATAACTTTAACCATTTCACTCTAAACCACTAATTTTTAAAAAACAAATAAATGCCTTCTTCCATGGAATCATCATCTGAAACCCCTCAAGTGAGATACGCTTGGGAGGAGAAGAAAGAAGAAGCTCCGGAGCTTCAAGTAGCGGAAGAATACGAAGACGTTGAAGAAAAAAAAGAAATAGCCAAAGAAGACCAGATAGAAAGCACTCCTGTTGAGTTCAATAAAGAAATTCCTAGCCCTATCACCGAGGAAACGATTACGCCTATTGAAAGCGGGGTTTCTCCCGAAGCGGAAGCAGACAGCAAATCCGAGCTAGTCATTTCTTTAGAGCCCGCCTCGCCGGAAACCAAGATGATTGACGATGGAGAAGATCAACCGGAGGAGCTCATTCCCATAAAAGTAAACTCGCCGGAAATGCCAGCTACAGAAGAGGAAACTGCGCCAGAACAGAAAACAGAAGAACCCGCTGAAAGCTCGGTATTAGAAATTCCAACAGTAGAAAAAATAGAAGAAACCATAAAAAGTGAAGAAAACCTACCCGAGGTTCCAAAACTGGATGAAAAAACCAAAGAAAGATTAGACTTTTTGGGACAAGAAATTTTCGATCGCTGGGAAGAATATAAAACCCAGCCCCAAAGAGAGAAGCTGACCCAAATTGACTTTGAGGAGATAACCGAAAAAAATGCTGAAGAAAAAGATGCTATGCTTAAAGATTTCGAAGCTTCTTTACGTTCTTTTTTCTGTCGATTAATTATCAAGGAAGAAAAACAGAAACTAAATCCTGAAAATCAAACGGGGGACAGCATGGTGGAAGAGAATAAAAACCCAAGCCAAAGAGAACTAATTGATGATAAGCTTAAGAAACTGGTTTTTTCCGAAGACCAAAAAGAAAATTTAAAAAACTTTATTTTTGAGGTAACAGAAAATCTACGCTTTAAAAACTTTGAGGAGAAATACGATCCGGATAATGTTAAAGAATACTCAATTGAGGAGGATAAAATGAAAAACATCTCCCGCGACGAACTAGGACAATTGCTCTTAGGTATGGCTAAGGAGGAAATGGATAAAGCGGGCACTATTCCCACCGAAGAAGTCTTAGTCTCTACTTACGAAGAAAAATTCGGTAGTTATTTAAAACTGAGAGATCTTTTTGATTTGGAAATTCTGGCCAAAGAAAATAAAATTATTGACGAAATGGCTAAAGAAAAAGATATTCAAAATGTTGGATTATTAACAGAAGCTTTCAGTAAGTTCATTCAAAATAAAAAAACAGAAAAAGAGCAAAAAATAAGGGCTTACTTAGCTAAGAGATTACAAGCTTAAATCAGATAAATTACTCAAAAACCCCAAAAAATTAATGAGGAGAAAGAAAAAACTGAAAAATAAAAAAGTCTTAAAAAATAAAAAAATTCCTTCAAAGAAGAGAAGGCTTTTATTGACTAAGATTGTTCTTGTTTTGCTCCTTCTTATTTTAATCCTCGCTCTTATTGTTTTTTTGAAAGAAAAGTTACCTGAAAAACCAACTGAGGCTTTGCCAATTACAAAGGAAGAGCCGATTGAAGAGGTTAAATATCAAAGTATTTTTGATTCCGAAAACCAAACTAAGGGCATCATCCTTGAAAACAATGAAGAATATCTCCTAATTTCTCAATCTTACCCCAAACCGCAAAGCATCAAAATAGAAAAAAAAGATTTTTATAAATTAAAAATCAGAAAAATAGTTCCTAAGGCCGAGTATTCAAAGGAGGCGATGGAAGAAATTTATCAAGAGCTAAAAAAAGTCAAACTACTAAGAGAAGAGGAGCTTTCCAAGGAAAACCCCGATGTTAAAGTTGTCTTGGAGACTAAGGAGGCTATTGATAAATTGCTCCAAGAGAAGGTTTTCACCTTAGTGAAGGAAGAGGAAGCCCTCTACCCGGAGTTCCTGAAAGACAGAGAAGTGACTTTTTCTCGTCTCAACAAAGAAAACTCGGTATTAACCGTTTATCCACCTGAAATCAAAGTTTATTTTCCCGAATAAATTAATTTTATATTAAAAAAATTTAGCTTTTACCAATGAAACCAGTTTTTTTTATTTGTTATCTACTAATAATCACTTTTATCGCTCCGGTAGTCTTGGCCGACGAAAATCATTATTGCTCGGTTTTTACCGATGATGGCAAAATGGCTAAAAGAGTTTGTGGAGAAACCGGTTTTGTAACTTTTAAAGCCCATTTTGAAAATCAAAATAAACCCAAAAAATTCTCTTGGACCTGCCAATCGGATCAAAGTCTAGTTCTAGAAAATAGTAATGTCGACAGGAGCGGAAAAATTAAATTAGCGGAAAGTCCAAACCCTATCGGCTATTTGGATTTTTTTACCACAGAGACAAAAATTGTTTATTTTTGGCTGGAAAGAACTCCCCAGAAAATTATTCCTTGTGGCACAGCTAATTGGTTTACTTGTCAGGAATCTTCCGCCAGCCTCTGGTTGGCAGTCTCGAACTTAAATGGAGGTGAGCTGAAGATTAAAAAAATCAAAGAGCTAAAAGATTATCCTTTTAATGGTATCTATCTTGCTCATTCTCCTAAAGAGATTTTTATTGCTTGGGAGGGTAGCGAGGATTGGGAAAGTTTTTCTCACCCCCTAAACGTTAATTTGAGTAAAATTGATTCCTCCCTTTTTAATTTCGAACCGGAAGTAACAATAAGTTCAGCAGAAAAAAATAAAATTAAAGACTTAGACTCTCTTGGATCAATCTTGACTGAAAATGAAGTTTTTTCAAAAAAAATCGGTCAAAACTCTTTAGCTTGGATAGGACTTCAAAACAAAGTTGATTCGATAACTCAAGGAGACAAGATTTATCAATTTAGTAAAAAAGCTGAAGATGACAAATCTTCGCTTTGGCTGGAAATAGAAAAAGTGACCCCCGAAGAAGAAATTGTCGAGGACACTCTAGCCGAAGAGCCCGAAGAAATAAATACTTCCTCAAAGGAAGATAGCGATACTAAAGAGTGTTTTTATGAAAAACCGGGAATATATCGACCAACTCTATCTGTAGAATACGAAGACGGCACTCAAACTGTCTGCGCTCCCACTCCCGTAATAGAGGTCAGTAGTCAGATGGGCTGTCGAATTAGAGTCCGCCAAGAAAATAGCAATGACAGTTATGCCGAAAAATTAAAACTTTATTTTGGTAACGGCATTGAAGCTCGAATCGAGGGTGACTGTTTGGAAGGTTTTAGCCCTGAATGGAAAATCTTTGGAGCCAACCCAATCCAAAATTCTAACGATAATGCTAACCTTCGCCATGTTAAAGTATTACCTCTAGCCGGTAACGAACCTTCAGTCCAAGCTGAAATGGTAAATGACGAAACTGAAGAAAAAATTGAGTGCAAAGAAGCTAAAATTATTTTGCGAGAAAAATTACGGTGGAGATAGCTCGTTAAGACCCAGAAATTATTATACTTATTTGTCTGACTATTATTAGCCCTGACAAGGAAATCACCAAGCCAATTATACTATTCACAAAAATCTTTTTTCCCAAAGCAATCTTGCTTTCATTTATACCGCCAGCAAAGTAAAAACTTCCGCCAACTATAGTCATTATTAGGAATATTATACCTAGAATGGAAAGCAAAAACCCGACCAATCTCATTAATATCTCCTTTGCGGAAAGGTTATTGACATCAAGATCCTTACCCAATACTATATAATATATTTCTTGTAAAATAGTGTTGGCTAAAAGGATTAAAGATAGACCGACAATCCCACCCCAAAAAGCTTTTTTTGAATGCTTTATCATCCCCTCACTAGCAAAGATTCCCCCTATAGTATAGAGTATGCCCGAAGCAGCAAAAAAAACTATTGCTACACCGCCAACTAAGGGCGTGATGTACTCCACTACTTTATCTACAACTTCAATTGCAGTTCCCGGTTCAATAGGCGATTTTATTATTATACGCATAAAAAATATATTATTCGCTTAAAATTCTACCACCTGCAAGCCGGGCAGGGTGCCTTCGCCGATGTACTCAAGCATGGCGCCACCTCCCGTTGAGACAAAACCGACCTTATCCAGCAGGCCTTCTTTTTCCAAAAGAGCAATCGTATCACCGCCGCCTATCAATCTAGAAGCACCTTGGTTTTGGCTGATAGCCCGAGCAATTATCTCGCTTCCAACAGCGTATCTCTCCTCCTCGAATTTTCCAACCGGACCATTCCAAAGAATTTTATTGGCATCCTTAATTGATTCAACAAAACTCAAAGCACTGTCTTCGGAAATATCGAATTTATTTTCATCGGAATAGCTCTCGGGCAATTCAACTTTTCTCATCCAACCATCCGCATCAGCGTTTGTCTGAGAATACTTCTCATATTCCAAAGCAATTTTACCTCCCAAAAGAATTTTATCATAAAATCGACCGAGCATTTTAAGAACAGGTACCTTAGTTTCTATTTTAGCACCGCCCACCAAAGCTACGCTCGGGCTGATTCTTTCTGTCATCTTCTTCCAAATTTCCCTTGCCTCCTCAGCCATTTCTAGCCCGGCTAGCCCTTCAATATAGCTCGTCACCCCAGTCACTGAAG
>CAZRPR010000008.1:2482-9769 GCA_964602125.1 uncultured Candidatus Saccharibacteria bacterium | reverse complement strand
GCCATTTCTAGCCCGGCTAGCCCTTCAATATAGCTCGTCACCCCAGTCACTGAAGCGTGTTCGCGATGACTGGCACTAAAAGCTTCGTTCACAAAAATATCATGACCGTCGCTTAGAGAAAAAGCAAAAGCTGAATCGTTAGCTTCTTCCTCTTTCCAAAAACGGATATTTTCCACCAAATAGAAGCTCTCCGTTCCAGCCTCAATTTTATTAAAATAATTACGATAGTCTTCCTCAAAGGCCGGCATGGTCACACTTTCTCCCCATAGTTTTTCCAATTCTTCTTTAATCGGTTTTAGACTGAATTCTTCGCTATATTTCCCCTCTGGTCTTTCAAAATGAGTGACCAGAACGATTTTTTTCGCCCCGGCGTCTTTAATCAAATTAAGGGTTTTTAAGCTTTGCTTAATACGAAAATTATTGGTCACCACACCATTACTCACAGGACAATTATAGTCCACTCTAACTAAAACGCTTTTGTCTTTAAAATCAAAGCTCTCAATCTTCGCCGGAATTGCTGATTCTCTAAACATTTCTAACTTAGCCATTTTTTTGAAATTAAATTTATTATTAAGATCCTCCTGTCACAATTATATCGATCTGGCGAACGATAATAAAGGCCGAGAGAGAGATAATAAGACCAATAACACTGGAAATAAAAATCTTTTTTCCCAATTCAATTTTACTCTCATCTGCCCCGCCCATGAAGTACATAATACCTCCAATTACCGTCAT
The DNA here is from genome assembly GCA_964602125.1 of uncultured Candidatus Saccharibacteria bacterium. Taxonomy (GTDB): domain Bacteria; phylum Patescibacteriota; class Minisyncoccia; order CAIUEV01; family CAIUEV01; genus CAIUEV01. The sequence continues at coordinate 9,034 of CAZRPR010000008.1, read as the reverse complement.
AATTAAGAAAAGAATACCCAAAATAGCCAGTAAGAAATTCGAAAGCCGAATCAATATTTCCTTAGCGGAGAGATTCTCAAATTTCAAATTTTTGCCCAAAACTATGAAGTAGGTCTCCTGCAATATTGTATTAGCCAGAAGAATAATAGTCACCCCAACTACTCCGCCGATAAAAGCTTTTTTCGCCGTCTTAATCATTCCTTCATTCATCATTGTGCCTCCGATAGAATAAAGAATGCCTGAAAGAGCAAAAAATACCACCGCTATTCCGCCAATCAAAGTCAAGAAATAACTTCTGATTTTCTCTGAAAGCTCATTGACATCTTTGACTTCTAAGGGATTTTTCACCTCAATAGTTTGAGCCCCCGCCCCAGAGAAAAAAACCTGAAGCAGAAAGGAAACCCCGGCGATAATAACAAAACTTAAAACATGAAACAAAAACTTTTTTTTCATTTGTTTTATTAAAATAATTTTCTCAATTATTTTAATTCCAATTTAAGAAAACTCCAAAAAAACTATTCGGGGTTATTTTCTACTGCCTCCACAAAGTAAACCAGACTCCCCCTCTCCTCTTCCCGAATCTCTTCCGCCACCAAAATATCCTCCCTCAGGTCACCCAGTTGCTCTTTCGCTTCAACTTCCCTACCGTTCGACAAATCTTGATACGCCAAAGCCAGCTCACTAAGCCACCGACTTTTCAAATCCCAACTCATGATTTCTCCTTCTTCGTAAGCCCGGTTAATCAGCGTAATTAAGCTCTTAATCGAGGTAGCCACCTCAAAATTAACCGTTTTCTCCTCAAAAGTCTCTCCTCCAGTTTGGTTTTGATTATCATATTCGTTAGCCATGTTTTTAACTTTCAGGGTCTGTCGCCCCAAAGCTAGTTCCTTGAGATTAATCGTCTCCCCTGCCCACTCCTCCTCATTCATAAAAAATTGCAGTGCCCCTCCCCCGCTCTGACCAGGGATTTGCAAGAAACTCAATTCCGGCTTAAGCTTTTGCCAATTTAAAAATCTTTCCCCTTCTTTAGGAGAAATAAATTGTAAAGCATCTATATATTTTTCCTTAGTTACCTCCATTGTTACTTCACCGGCATCGTCTTCGCTCAGAGCGATTTCCAATTCAAGTGAAACTTCAGGCGCCATTTCTCTTTCAAAAGTTAAATGTTTAAATTTACCGTCCGAATTCGTCACCCAAAAAGCCAAATCGATTTTCCCGTTTTCTCTACCGGCAAGCTTAATTTTTATTTTCTCCGGTTTTTCGTTGCCTACTTCGATCGGAAAATCGGCATAAGCTAATTTTTTATTTTCTACCGAATCTTCAATAAATTGGCTGTCGGGAATAGTTCTCTCCGAACTGGAAATCACCCGACCGACACCGTCTTCAATAATTACATCAACCAAGCCGGAAAGTCCAAAGATAAAATAATGTAAGGCGGAAGTCACCCAAGGATTTTTGGGCTTAATCTTCATTTGATCAAAAATTTCCTTCATGCCTTTTTCCGGTAACTCCCCGTGATTACTGGAAATTAAAATGGCGTTGCCTCCAATCTCCCTACCGGCTACCGCACTCAATTCCGTCACTCGATTGTCACCTTGTGAAATGTCCTTGACGGGCGGCAGAGGATCGGGCTTGCCATCCCGCCAATAATTCTCACCCTTTTCTTCTGACCGAACCTCAATTTTTTCCAAAGTGGCCTCTCCCACTCCGGCGAAAGCATCAAAGGCAACCCTTTCTCCCGTTAAAAAACTTTTAGCTCTTAAATTTTCCAAAAAAGAATTCTTAGCTTCTTGAGAAGTATAATTTATCAACTCGCCGCTACTTTTTTCCTTTAAATAATCGTAAATCGGTAACATTTCTCCCAATGAAGGCACTTGGGTTTTTACGATTGGCGCTTGCCCTCCGTTTCGGTCAAAATTATTCAAATACCAAAGGTAAATTTCTACCGGTAAATTTTCTTCCGGAAATTCTTCATTTTCCCAAATGGCGTAAATATCGCTTGATCCCCAATGAGGAGTGCCTAAAGTAACCAAACGATTGACATCCTCTCCAAAATAATCGCTTTGAACATAGCTTCTAGCCATCAGACCGCCCATACTGTGAGCCAATAAATTGACTTCAAAGTGAGCATTTTTCGCCTTGATTTCATCGATTAGTTTTTTTAGGTATTGACTGGCACTCTCGCTGTTGCTCAAGCGCCAATCGTAAAAACCCCAAAAAAAGTTCTTTTCATATTCGTAGCCGGTCAGAATTAGATTTTTAACGAAAGTTCGATAAGCACTAGTGCCGATGGGATTTAAAAACCAATAATCGTGAAAATTATCATTGAATAATCTGAAGCTGAGACTGCCTCCGATGCCGGGTAAAAAGACAAAGGGAATTGGTCCTTTCTCCTGCCAAGGAGAAAAGTCAACCAGACCGACAGTTTTATTATCAGGAGCCGTATCGCTTTGATTAGGACCATTATCCCCACCCCACCAATTGTTTTCCGCTTTAACTTCCGTTAAACTTTTATTCTCTAAAGCTAGGCGCTCGTTCTCATAAATTTCACAATCGGTAATTTTTAGGTCCTTACCCCAATTTTTAATAGCTGAAATTCGATTTCGCTTCACGATTCCCTGTGAAATATCGGCCTTATTTCTGATTGTTAGAGTTGAGAGCGCAGCCGATCCTTGATTTCCGCCTCCGCGCTCTAAGATAAAATTAGAAAGCTTAATCTCACTTGAAGCCCCGCTCTCGATAAAGAAAGTTAATGAGGAGCTTTGCTTAATGGTCGGATTAGCAGTGAAGCGAATTTTTCTTTCTTTTTCGCCCTCCGCTGAAAGTTTACCCAAAATATAAAGCATTGCTCCATTATTACCAACAATCGTTGTGCCGGGTAGAATTCGGAGAGTGGCTCCCGCCTCCACTCTCACTTGACTGCCGTTTAGGATTTTCCTACCTTCCCAGGCTGTTTCCCCCACAATAGATAGATTGGCCGGAATTACTTCTTCCGTTTCCGCTCTCGATTCAAAGGGCCAAAAAAACAAAATCGCCAGCAAGAGTAACATTATCTTGGGCAGTTTTATCTTCTTTGTTTGCATAAGATTTTTTTAAAAATAAAAATATTTAACAATCAATAAATTTCCGCCCCTCTTGCTCTCCCTCCTCCTTTGAATTAAACCAAACTTTATTCTCCTCTTTAATTCTTTTCGCATAGGAGCAATCAACTGAATAGAATTTGTCGCTCTTGGCACTACCGACAAAAGGGGCTTCACCGAGAGGAGATTCGGCCTCCGATTTTGACTGCTCCTCTTTTTTTAAATCTTTTTCCTCCCACTCCGTATTTAAAGTTTTAATGACCTGCTGTTTTTCCTCCTCCGTCAAAACATTTTCACTATCCTTAAACTCAAAGGAGAGTTGCGATTCTTTAACTCTAAAATCACCGTAAGCCCAACCGACAAAAAAACCGGTGATAAAAAGAGAGATCAAACCCAGTCCAATTCCAAAAATTTTTCTCATTTAAACAATTTAAAAATGCCCGACTAAACATTAGCCGAGCATTATAAAAAACTTTTAAAATCTAAATTAAATTAAATATAGAAAATTTTTTTTGTTAATCAGAGATAGGTAGATTAGATGGTGCTGGAGCGGTTTTACTGTCAAGACGAGGTAGGGACGGAATTTGAACTGTCGGTGTCGGGAAATGAAAAATAGTGGCAATTTCCTCTGAATTCAAGACTGGCGTCTCTCCCTGCATATCTCGATCTTTAAGCATATCAATTAATCTTCGCTTGCGATAATCCCTACGACTGGCACTAGCCAAATAGAAGGTGGATGTGGTGTAATATTTATCCCCGAGAAATCCGTTAATATCGCCATTTTCAAATTGCTTAAAAACCCCACCAATAATACCGGGGATAATATCTCGGTAATGCTCTTTACGAGCGATGTAAGCAAAAAGAATTTGGGTGTTAAAGCCGGGTTTCGCCATCTTTAAATGGATTGACTTTATCAGCTCCAGTTCGTGATGAGGCAGCACTTTCATCACCGTAGTACTCTCAGAAACATCGGCCAATCCTCCCATATTATATTTTTTAAGTATTTCATCTATTTTTTTCATTGACGCCTGCTTCCAAGTCGGTATGGCGGGAACTACTTGAATTTGCAGCCAAAGATGTTCTCCTGGACCGAGCGTTCCCATCACCTCGAACAGACCGGAAAGCGGATCGACTAACTCACCCGTCAGTCTGTCTTCAAAGGAAGGATAAGTGGTAATCGGTCTTTCCTGCCCCTTTTCCAAAATATATTTTCCACCCCAAAGATTCCAATTTTCATCAGGAATCGTTGACGGCACCGCTTTGGTGTAGTCTTCCACTTCAGCTATTTCCACTCCGGGAAACTGACTGTAAAAAAGTTTTTCAATCAGAACTTGAGAACGTTTTGGTGTTTGGACATAAAAACCCATTTCCCCCTCATTACCAGCGATTTCAAAAGAAAAAAAATCTTGCACCGTTCCCTTGATCAGACCATCATGGACAGTAATGTTCCTGCCTGTACCGGAAAGACCGGCCAGTACACTTTCCATCGCCTTCGGATTCATCAGTAAATCTCGAGGAATTTTTATGTGCAGTAATTTTAAATCTATTTTCTCCGCAAAATAAGAATTGACAATGAATTTTTGCCAAACCGATTTGAATATGGCATAGAGAGAGATAGGCAACAAAAACCACCAAGTATACTTAAAGAATACCCCCAGAAGACTGAAATAGGCGAACAAAGATTCTTCTATCATTTTAATTCCGATTGTTTGATTTAAATATCTTCAAAACTTCTTTTATGATACACTGAAAATAAGAATTATGAAATAAATTTATGCGTTTCGACATCGTTACGGTTTTTCCCAAAATTTTAGACTCTTATCTTAACGAAGCGTTGCTTAAAAGAGCGACTAAGGCAAAGAAAATTAAGATTTTTTGTCACGATTTAAGAGATTACACCAAGGACAAGCATCGCACCACTGATGACAATCCTTATGGAGGTGGAGCGGGCATGTTAATGAAAATTGAGCCGGTATTTGCCTGTCTGGAAAGTATCCTTAAAAAATCACCTCATCCCCGTAAAAAAATATTTGTTATTTCACTTAGTGCCAAGGGGAAAAACTTCACCAGTCAAAAAGCCAAGCTCTGGGCCAAAAAATTCAATCAAGTTATTTTTATTTGCGGTCGCTATGAAGGCGTAGATGAAAGAATCAATAAATATTTAGCCGACCAAGAAATTTCTATCGGTAATTATATTTTAAGCGGTGGCGAGCTGGGAGCGGCCGTCATTCTAGACGCCGTCTCTCGATTCGTTCCTGGAGTTTTAGGCAATCCCGACTCTCTCAAGGAAGAATCGCACAGTAAAGACTATCTTGAGTATCCTCAATACACTCGCCCTCCCGTTTTTAAAGGCTGGAAAGTGCCTCAAGCCCTGCTCTCCGGCAACCATAAAGAGATTGAGAAGTGGAGACAAGAACGCCTACGGCGAGATAAAAGTTAAAAATGCAAAATTAAAAATTAAAAGTTGAAAATCTTCCAAAAACTTTGAACTTTTAACTTTGAACTTTTAACTTCTTTCCCCTTTCCCCTTGTTCCCCTTTATACTTTCTACTTTCTACTTTTAACTGGGCGTAAGCCCCTGCTTGGTACCGGATCGTATCCTCCGGGATGCCACGGATGACAGCGAGCAATTCTCTTTACGGCGAGCCATCCCCCAAAAAAAATCCCGTGTTTTCGAAGCGACTCAATCGCGTAGTCGGAACAAGTCGGATAAAAACGACAAGTTTTTATGCCTCGCCCTCGACCCCAAAAACTCTTCTCCGGTGAAATTAAAAATTGATAAATTTTAATAAAGGCTACAAGGCTCTCTGTGACTGCTTTTATAACCAGCCGAAAAATATTTTTCACTAAATCTATTTTAAAATTAATAAATATTTTAAAAGTATTTTATAATTCCATTGATTAATTTAAAACCCAATAATATAAATATTGGAAGTGTTAATTATATTGTTAATTTCATTTTTAATTTAAAACTGATGAAAAAAGAACCTAGCAAAGTAAGAGAAAAAAAGGGACGTACTGAAGACACCAAAGAAAGCTACAATACAAAAATGGTAGAAGTAAACAAAACCATTAAGGAAATAAAAAAACAATTCGGTGAAGGATCTATTATGCTTTTAGGTGATGCTCGTCGAGTGGACGTCGATTCCATTCCCACCGGTTCCATCTCTTTGGACCTGGCTTTAGGAGTGGGCGGAGTGCCCAAAGGTCGCATCGTTGAAGTTTACGGACCGGAATCTAGTGGAAAAACCACTGTTGCCCTACACATCGTTGCCAATTCTCAAAAAAGAAATCAGGTGGCTGCCTTTATCGACGCTGAGCACGCTCTAGATCCGGAATATGCCAAAAGAATCGGAGTGGACATTGATAACCTTCTGATTTCTCAACCGGACACCGGTGAACAAGCCTTGGCTATCGTCGAGGCTCTAGTTAATTCCGGCGGGGTGGATTTAATCGTCGTTGACTCAGTAGC
>CAZRPR010000008.1:0-2382 GCA_964602125.1 uncultured Candidatus Saccharibacteria bacterium | reverse complement strand
CGGTTAAATATGGCATCCCAAAAATGTCGGGTAGCACTCTGCTTGCCATGGTAGTGAAAAAGAGCGGATTTGGGAAAATAAACGATTTCAAAACCGGCATCCTTAAATCTTCGACACCAATCAACATCTTCAAAATACATAAAATATCTTTCATCCATCGGTCCTATTTTTTCCAAATTATCCCGTCGGAGCATTAAAGCCGAGCCCATAAGCCAGCCATTTATTGAAAACGGACGACTTTTAATTTTTTTAGTGTGAATAATAAAATCTTTTAACTTTTTCTTACCCCAAGCGGTTTTTCCCAAGAAAGTTCGCCGATAAAGAATAATCTGTGGAGTGTAAAAATGAAAGGCGGAAGACTGAGGTGAGCCATCGAAGTTCAAAAGTTTTGGCCCTAAAATTCCCACTTGCTTATTTTCCCTGAGATACTCAAACATCGGTCGGAGTGAACCTTCTGTTAATATGATATCCGCATTCAAAATAAAAAGGATCTTACCTCGACTTTCCTTTATCCCCTTATTCACCGATTTGGAAAAACCGGTATTTTCTTTAAAGGGAAAATATTTAACAGGAAGACCGTTCAAAATATATTTTTTAGCCACATCTCGAGTTTTCTCTCCCGCCAGACTGTCTACCACCATAATCTCCCCTTTCAAGCCAATTTGCTTTTTCAACTTGGAAATTTCTTCCATAATTGATTTAAGACACAAATCCAAAATAGCGGCGTTTTGGAAGCTAACGACGATAAAAGAGATATCCAAATTGTTGATTTTCTTTATTTTTTTTCTCATTGATTACTTTTTAGCCTATAAGCAAAATAAAAATAACGGAAGCCAACATCCAAAGGAAATCGGCCAACCCACCTGTAAAGACAAGATTAACCCATTCTCCTAATCCTTCTTTTATTTTATCCGGTAAAAATTCAATAATGGCACTCACGAAAAAACCGGCAAATACAAAAGAAAGAACGATAGTGTTAAGCAAAGTGCTGTGACTTTTTCTAATCAACGAAAAGGATGTCTTGGCCAAGAAAAATGAAATTAAAGCGAAAGCAATCAAGAAAAAGATTAACCTTAGCCAAATATAATCCAGCTTTATTTCTCCTAAATGCAAATAGTCCAGAGGCAAACTTTTGGTTAGTATCAAAGCCATAAAAACGGCTTGCAATTGAATAACTGCTCCTCCCTTACCCTGCTTTAAAACACTGATTATCATCACAATAGCGAAAATCAGCCAAACAAAAGCTCCCCAAGTCGGACGTAATTCAGAAATAGAAGTGAAAAGACGATAGAAATCCATTTATTTATCTTAAGGTTTACTGTTGGTGTTACCGTTGGCATTTTTATTGTTATTAGCCGGAGCTGGGACAACGACAGGAGCGGGAGCGGGAGTTACAGCTGGCTTACTTTCCGGAACGCTCACGCTTTCACCCGTTCTTTTGCTGTTATGATAAATTATCATTTGATCGATTGAGGTGCCGGCTCCATAGAGAATACCGATGTTTTCTTTAGTTGAGGCCAAAAAAATATTTGGGCCCCACATTGGGTCATGGACTACATACTTACCGTTATTATCCTTATGATGTACTACCACGTAATGCCCCGCCCCCCGACCATTCGCCCTGACAAAAATAATAACGGGATTCCGATTTTCAATTTCCTGATCAACCGTGTCCCAATTAATATTGCCATGGCTATAGTCAGACAATCTTCTGACGTGTTGCCAGACAGATGGCCAGACAATTAAATCTCGAGAGAAAATCGGCTGGCGAGCTAAAATACCGGGATCCATCACCACTCCGTGATACCTCAAAACCATAGCCACACAGGAAACGGCGCAACCGTACTTACTCATCTTAGTGTTAGAAAAACCAATATCGTCACCACCCCAGCGAGAATCTTTCTGGGAAAAATACCAGTCGGTCGAAGCCAGACCGGAAGTCGGTCTCGCCTGATTGGACTGGGCAAAATCAAATTCGCTCGATTTGCCTTGATAAAGCTCATCGATGTCCCCCAATAAAGTTTTCTTCTCCTCCTCCACCCGACTCAGTACTTCTTGATACTTGCCCTCCTCTCCCGCCGTTTCAACTAATAATTCTTCTTTGGAGCCCTGCTCTCCCTCTAAATAAAAAGTCTTCTCCAGTTTTTTCTGACGGTTGCTCTCCAATTCATCATTTTTTTTCTTCACTTTTTCCTGTTTCTCCTCCAATTCTTTCTTGGCCGTATCAATTTCCTTCAATTTATTAAAAACTCCTTGATTAGCCTGTTCACTTGAAGCCACCTCCTGAATGAAAAAAGAAATTCCACTATAGTTTAACAGAATTTCTAACAGATTTTTCTTATCCTTGCGGTAAAGATCGTTAACCAAAAAACGCAACGCTTC
>CAZRPR010000007.1:30039-34785 GCA_964602125.1 uncultured Candidatus Saccharibacteria bacterium | reverse complement strand
CAAGCAACACTCTAAACAGAAACTAACTCTCTGAAAGTTACCTAAAAAAAACAATAAAGTCAAGCAAGAAATTAGGAATTATAGATTTTAGATTAGAAATTAGGGATTATAGATTATGGAAAAATAAACATAGTTTAGTGATATATTTTCGCAAAAAAATTATTGAAGACAACAACGAAAACCATATACATTATCAGTAGAAACACTTACACTTCCATTAAGGTCAGAGCAACTTGAAGCACCCGCAACTAAAAAGTAATCATCTCCATAACCCACATGACTAAATTCAGCGATCCATTCCCAATCTCCAACAATGCCAACAGGGGCTCCATTGCGACAAGCTTTGTACCATTCTCGATAGTTACACAAAAAAGCATTTCCCTCTTCCAAGGAGAGACTATCGCATGTCTCAAAGGCTTTTTGAAAAGTTTGCATTGGACGTTGGTTCGTGTCAATACAAAACGTACCACGTTTACCAGAAATTCCTATCATGGTAAAACCGGATGGACAAGAAGTAATACCAGCTGGTGCAAGAGTAGTGCCTCCCGATGAAGATCCGCCTTCGGTCTGCTTCTCGCAAGCTAATAGTTGCAGATACGGAGCATTGGTGCCGGCGACTGAGCCAGAATTTTGAATTGAAATATTAGCAAAAGAGGACGAAATTCTCCCCTCAGACCAAGCATGAGTGCCCCAAATAAAACTTCCGTAAGTTCCTGGACCAAAATTCCCTCCACCACCCAAAAGATTGTGCGCGTGCCCCGGATCAGTCACTCCATGGTTATGCTGTCCCACTGCTCGATCTTCACCGTTGGTTAAAGCCGTGCCTACCGATTGACCGAGAGTACCTGAATTGGGTAGGCCAACTGGATATCTGCCCTTTAGTTCTGTTTTTTCCGCCCAACCGGAAGGACAAGAGGGAAGATTGAAAAAGGCAATCGTGCCTTTTGGTAAGCTATCTCCTCCACCACTGCCAATCGGTTTCCAAGCACTGTCAGTGTATATTTCTAATTGTTTACTATTACTATCTGTGTTATAGATTAATAATCCTTCTACTTTGTTAGCAATTGCGTCTCTTTCCGCAGTCGTCATTCTGGGAAATAGGACTCCTTCCGTGGTAGAATTAACTTCTAATCCCGTGCTTCTGACTTTTCCGACCACATCTAGTTTGGCTTGTGGGTCGTCTGTACCAATCCCAACTAACCCGTAGCGGACTATTAATCCGTGGGTAGCGTTGCCGATGTTTAATATCAGCCCACCAATTTTTGATTGACCGAAGGCGGAAGAGTTAATGGGCGCAAAAATATTATTCCCGGGAGGAATAGTTGTTGGCTCGACCCAAGCATGGACATTGCTCAACGTTACTGTTGAGATTAGTATTGCTAGAGTGATAATTGTTAGTTTGTTTTTGAATGACATTGGATAAAGTTAAAAGTTCAAAGTTGAAAGTTCAAAGTTTTTTGAAAATCTTAAATTTTTAACTTTGCATTTTTAACTTTTAACTTTATTTTAACGTAAAAATTGAGAATTAGAAATTATTAAGCTAATATAAAGAAAATTTAAAAAAATAAATATTTTAGTAATGCCCGATAAACCTCTGCCTGAAATTTTAATGATTACACGCCCCCTAACTCCGCCCTGGGATGAGGCTAGCAAGAATTTAGCTTATTTTTTGGCCACCCAAATTAAGGATTTTAAATTTCACATTCTGACTGGGCAATACGACCCGTCTTTGCCTAAAAACATTACTCAGCATCTGATCTACAAAGGCTCGGAGTGGACCACTTGGCAGAAGACTCGCCTGATTTTCAGTCTGAGCAAAATTCTCAAAGAAAATCCAAGCATCAATACGGTCCATCTTCTCTTTGCCCCCACTCCCTTGAACAGTAGAGTGCTTAAGGCAATCCTAAAAAGCTTTAAAGTTAAAATTATTCAAAATCTGGCCTGTCCGCCAAAAAGAAACAGCCGAAAGCTTTTTTTTGGAGACAAAATTGTTGTTTATTCAAGATCTACCGCCGGTAGGATCAAACAAAAAAACAGTGCCATTATTCCGCCCTTTATTGATGCTGATAAATTTAGAATATTAAGCAAGAAAGATAGATTGGAACTGAGAAGAAAGTGGGGTTTAGATAGAAACGACAAGGTCATGCTTTATCCCGGCGAATATTCCCGTCTCGAGGCTTTGGGGATTTTATGGAAAGGGTACGTGAAGTTGCAAGGGACAAGTAACAAGGAACAAGCAGGGGAAAATTTAAAATTATTTGTGGCTTGTCGGATTAAGAGTAAAATTGATAAAATTAAAGAAGAGAAATTTAAAAAGCTAGTGGCCTTAAGTCCACTGAGAGACAGCGTGAGATTTTTGGGAAAAATTAGTAATCCGGAAGAAATGTATCAAATTGCCGACTTAACGGTTTTTCCCGTCAAAAAAATGGAGGGTAAATTTGATTTTCCCTTCGTTTTGCTTGAATCATTAGCTTGCGGAACGCCTATTTTGACGAGTGACGTCGGAGCATTACCGGAAATTTGGGCGGGAGACGAAAAAATGGAAAAAAGATTTGTTTTTGAATCGGGAGAGAATAGACAATTTGTTGCAAAAACCAAGTCAATCCTAAAAAAAGAACGGGAAGAATTCAGCTCTGCCTTCTCCGATCTTTTAAATCAAAAATTTGGCAAAGAGTCGGTTTTGGAAAGATATCGGGAAATTTATAGAAAAGTTTAGGGAATTATAGAAATTAGAAATTTTAAATTAAGGATTATGAATTTTTTCCAATAAGTAGAGGCTTTATAATCTATAATCTATAATCTATAATCTATAATCTCCTTCCTCTTCTCAAACTCTTTCAGTATTTTCTCCGCCACCTTTTCCGCCGGAAGATCGGTGCTGTCAACGATTAAATCATAATTATCTTCGTCCAGAAAATCAATGCCATAATATTTTTCGTATCTCAAACTATCCGTTTCCACTCTTTCTTTTAACTGGCCTTTCAATATGTCGAAGCTTTTTGTTTGACCTTCGTTTTTTCTCTCCTCTTTCTTTAAGTCTCCAAAAATACGTCTCGCCCCTTCCTCGGCATCAACTTCAATAAAAACCTTGAAGGATTCAGGGATAAAATAGAAAGCAGTTCGACTTTCAATAATAAAATTATCTTTATTCCGACCCAAATCGCTCACTATTTTGTCGGCGTCTTCATCGATGCTAGAATTAGTTTCCGCCTCTTTGAGTAATTCCAAAATGGTCAGGCCTCGTTGCTCAGCAATATTACGTAAGATTCCCCCCATGTAAATCCTTTCAAAACCGAGTTTCTCTGCCATAATTTTCGCTACCGTACTTTTACCTGATCCGGGCAAACCGGAAATTGAGATAATCATAATAAAATTTTAATTATAGTCCGTGGGCGTTTTTATTTCTCACGTGTTCATCCAAAGTCTTTGCAAAAAAAGTCTCTCCCGTCTTAGGGTCGGATAAAAAATAGACAAAATCAGTTTCTTGAGGATAGACCGCCGCTTTAATGGCAGAGATACCGGGATTACCAATTGGTCCAATGGGCAAGCCTCGGTTTAGATAGGTGTTGTACGGTGAATCCACTCGCGTGTCCTCAAAAGAATACTGTTTTTTCTTGCTTCCCGTTAGATATCCGATAGTGGCACAAGATTCCAAGGGCATTTTGCCTTCAATCCGACTCCAAAAAATGCCAGAAATAATTTTTCTTTCATCTTCTCTGGGAATTTCTAATTCGACTACGCTGGCCATAATAATAATTTCATCCAAAGATTTACCCGACTTCTCAATGTCTGACTTCAAAGAATCAACCATTTTTTGATCAAAATTCAGGAGCATTTTATAAACTAATTGAGCCACAGTAGTTTTGCCTTTGATGACAGCGTAAGTGTCCGGAAAAAGATAGCCTTCAAGATCTCTATTTTTGGGTAAATCCTCTAAGAAAGAGAAATGAGTTTTATATTTTTCCACCGCCTTAGTTTCCTCTAAAAATTCCTCCTTACCGACAATGCCCTTTTCCGCTAGATACTCACCGATTTCGCGATTATTCCAACCTTCTATAATTGTTATGGATTCTCCCTCCGCTTTGGCTTTGCCGGTAGTCAGAGTGTCTACCACCTCCGGAATAGTCATATTGGGGCGCAATTCGTAAGTGCCAGCCTCGATTTTGTTTTCTCTATCCTTGGCCCAAATATAGATTTCAAACCAAAAACGATGTGAGATTAAACCCTTTTCTTCAAGATTGGTCGCGATCAGATTAACCCCTTCTCCCTCCTTAATTAAAGTTTCTTGTACTACCGAAGAATCACTGGCACGACCGGTAATATTGCTTTTGACCCAAAAATAGCCTCCAATAGAAAAACATAAAATCAAAACCAAAAAAACATAAAATTTTTTCACTTATTTTGCTTTATTTTTTAGATTATTTTCTTGAATATAATAATATCGATTTTTTTTATTTCCGACGAATTTGAACTTTTGAATTTTTCAAAATTACCTGTATGATGAGAAAACAGAAATATTTTTAAAACTAAACTCTAAAAAATGAAAAAAATAATTTGGCTTTTGCTACCCATGATTTTTTTGCTTTCCGGTTGTGGAAGCAAATCGGAAACTGAATCTGCAAACGCGGTCGCAAAGGAGGGCGATGTGATTTTCTTCTGGGGCGAAGGTTGTTCTCACTGCGAAACGGTCGAAGCCTACTTTAAAGCCAATAATGACTTAGATAAAAAACTGGGGATTAAGAAATT
>CAZRPR010000007.1:25983-29939 GCA_964602125.1 uncultured Candidatus Saccharibacteria bacterium | reverse complement strand
GATGGGAAATGTATTCAGGGAGACGTTCCAATAATTGAAGAAATCAAAACAATAAAATAAAAACTTATGCCTCAATATCGTCAACCAAACAATCAAATAAGGCCTCCTCAAAACCAACGAAATTGCGCCGGCAGAAGAAATCTGGGACGTCCGCAAGGGAGAATAATCACTTGTCGACCGGAAAGCCTTCGGGAGGTTAGTCGTTGGCGCTTTTGGCTCTGGTTTTTATTTGTGTTTCTTATTATAGGCAGTATTTACCACCGTCTTTTTTTTCTGCAGGTTTTAAGCCATGAGGAATTTGTGGAAAAAGCTAAAAATCAACATCAGTATTACGAAGAACTGGATCCCAAAAGAGGAGAAATTTATTTACAGAATAAAGGAAAAACGTATCCGGCTGCCGTCAATGAAGAGAAGGATTCGCTAGTTATTATTCCAAAAAACATTATTGACATAGAGGGAACGGCTCGATCTTTAGCCGAAATCACTCAACTGCCTTTCGAAGAAATAAAGGGTAAAATCGAAAAAAATCGCGAAGACCTTTATGAAATTATTAAAAGAAAACTGACTGAGGAGGAAAGCTTGACTATTCGGGAAAAAAATTTGAAAGGCATCGAACTCATTCCGGAGTATTGGAGAACGTATCCCGGAAGTCCTTTAGCTTCACAAATTATTGGCTTTATCGGTTATAAAGACGAAGAGAAGATTGGTCAGTATGGAATAGAGGGCCATTTCGACGCCACCCTTAAGGGCAAAGGGGGATTTTTAAAGGCTGAGAAAGACACTAGTGGCCGCTGGATTTCTATTGGAATGCGTACTTTGGAAAAGGCAGAAGATGGAGACGATCTTGTTTTAACTATAGACCAATCCGTTCAGTATTTTACAGAAAAAAAGCTTGAAGAGGCGGTCACTAAATTTGAGGCTGCTAGCGGGAATATTCTGGTGATGGAACCAAAAACGGGAAGAATACTAGCTATGGCTAACTATCCTTCCTACGATAATGAAAACTATAGTGAAATTAAAGAAGCTTCTCTCTTCCAAAATAAATGTATTCAAGACCAATATGAACCCGGATCGATTATGAAACCAATGACTTATGCCATCGCTCTCGACACGGGCCGTATGGAACCGGAAACTATGTACACTGACAATGGGTCTATTTCCATGTCCGGCTACACTTTGCATAATTTCGACGGTAAAGGTCGAGGCTACATCCCTATGACCACCGCCCTCGATCTTTCTTTAAACACGGGCGCTATTTTTGCCCAACAAAAAGCGGGCAAAGAAAAATTCTACGAACAACTGAAAAACTTTGGCTTCGGTGACACTTTGGGCATAGAATTAGTTGGTGAAGCCAAGGGAGATATTAAAAACTTAGCTGAAATGAAAGACTTAAATTTCGCCACCGCCTCTTTCGGGCAAGGAGTAGCGGCCACTCCGCTACAAATGGTAACCGCTTTTTCTTCTTTGCTAAATGGAGGAACACTAATGAAGCCTCAAATAGTTGAAAAAGTGATTAAAAATGATGGCGAGGAAATTACCATTCCACCCAAAGAAATTCGTAGAGTCATCAGTGAGAACACCTCAAAAAAAATCAAAGCCATGCTTGTTTCGGTAGTAAAAAATGGTTGGAGTATTAAAGCGGCCGTCCCCGGTTACCTTATTGGTGGTAAAACCGGAACGGCTGAACTGCCTGCTAAGGGAGTTTATTCTAAAGATACTATTCATAGTTTTATTGTCGGTGCCCCAATGAACGATCCTCGCTTTACCGTGTTAGTAAAATTAGATAAAGTAAAAGCAGTGGAATTTTCTTCCGATTCCTCCTCCCCGATTGCTCGCCAAATCTTAGAGTTTTTGTTTGATTATTATAATGTCTCTCCCACCGAAGAAATTACGGACAAAGAAAAAGCCACTTACAAAAAGAATGCCGATAACTTACGCGAATTTCTTAAAACAGATAACGATAATTTAAATCCCCAAGAAGTGAACTCCAGTAAAAATATCCAAAAACAGATGAATTTGAATGATAACGAAAACGGTAATAGCAATAATAATAAAAACGAAAAATCGGACAAAAAAGCCAAAGACGCTGCCGCTAAAAGAGCCTTACTGATGAGTGGGGGAGGAGACTAAAGAAATTGGAGATTATAGGTTATGAAAATTAAAAATTGAGAATTGAAAATTGTTTGAAAATTAGAAATTGAAAATTAGAAATTATCAAGGGTTTTTTCTATAAAATCTCTAATTTTATGCATAAAGGCTTCTTTGCGAAAGCCTAAAGCAAAATTGTGAATTTCAAAGGGATCAAATAATCCC
Organism: uncultured Candidatus Saccharibacteria bacterium; assembly: GCA_964602125.1. GTDB lineage: Bacteria > Patescibacteriota > Minisyncoccia > CAIUEV01 > CAIUEV01 > CAIUEV01. The sequence goes on along the minus strand of CAZRPR010000007.1, from coordinate 27,626 downwards.
AAGGCTGATTTTTCTTCAAATAAGTTAACGGCTTCAATTAAACTTGGGACATCCTGTTTATCAAAAAAAAGACCCGTCTTATTCTCTTTAATCGCTTCCAAGGCTCCACCCGCCCGAAAAGCAATGACGGGCTTGCCACTAACCATCGCCTCCAAAGCGACAATGCCAAAATCTTCCTCCTGCGGAAAGATTAAGGCTTTAGCATTGGCAAAGTAACCGGCCACTCGCCGATCTCGAGGGGGCAGGGGACCGACAAATTCCACGTTCTTTCCAGCCATTTTTTTGAGACGATTCAGCTCCGGACCACCACCCACAATCTTCAAAGGCAACTTCAACCGATTAAAAGCTTCTATGCCTAAATCAAACTTTTTATAGGACATCAAGCGACCAAACATTAGATAATACCCTTTTTTTTGAGAAGGTTTTGGATAGTGACGACAAAAAATATGCTGTCTTTTCTGTTCCGCCGGTGAAATTAATTCTTCCACGAAGACGGGTGGATTAATGACTTCTGATGGCCTTTTGTAGTATTTATTTATTCTCTCCGCCACCAACTTTGAGTTGGCAATATAATGATCAACTCGGAGAGAGGCCAGTCGATCCCAGATTCTAACGTAGTTAAGGCCAAATGGCACCAACCGTCGCAAGGAAAAAGGGTAGGAAAATTCACGCACATACTTGTGACAATCATCCCAAACATAACGAGTGGGAGTGTGACAGTAACAAATGTGTTTAGCTTTAGCCGGGGTCACTACCCCTTTGGCAAAACTGGCCGAATCTGAAAGAATCAAATCGTAGTAACTTAAGTTTAGTCCTTCGATAGCCGTTGGCATCAACAGGGGAAAAAGACGATGAAAAGAGCGAGCAAGGGGAATCTTCTGAAGAAAAGAAGCTCTAATGGTCTTACCTGGTAAAATTTTATCGGCCAGCTTTTTATCATAAATTAAAGTATAAATTGGAGCATCGGGAAATATCTCCGCAAAACATTCCAACACTCTCTCCGCTCCGCCGTATTCGACTAGATAGTCATGTACTAGAGCCACTTTCAATTTAGAAATTTTATTATTTTGAAAATCAGAATCCATTTGCTCTTTAAATTAAAAGATTTGTGAGTAAATATAAAAGTGATTTATTATAAAGATATATTTTTAAAAAAATAAAAAAATGAAAAAAGTTTTTGGAGGGTTAGTTATTATAACACTTAGTTGGATTTTTACCAATCTAGGAATTCAGACAGTACGGGCCGCTAGCTATATTTATGTAGATTCCGCCAGCCAAAGCACCTCTTCTGACGGTACCGAGACCACTCCCTATAAGGATATTTCCTCAGCTCTAACCAAAGCAGGACAAAATGGTACTGGCGACCGAAAAATTTTCATCAAAAAAGGCACTTACGCTTCGACCGATTTAACGCTCCCTGCCTACACTGAACTGTTAGGCGAAGACAAAAACGAAGTTATTATAGATTTCTCCGCTTCCGACACTTCTGATTTGACTATGGGTAAAAAAACCAAGATTGAAAAGTTAACCGTTAAGGGTGGGAATTATTCCGTTATCGTGCCTAAAAAAAATAAAGTTACCATTAATAACGTAAAAGTTACCGACTCGAAAAGAATCGGTATTTGGGTCAAATCCGGCAAAAA
>CAZRPR010000007.1:0-25883 GCA_964602125.1 uncultured Candidatus Saccharibacteria bacterium | reverse complement strand
GATTCAGCTTGCGCCTACAAATAAAACATCACTATGAATTTAAAACTAAAAGTCTTCACTAAAAAAGATTGTCCCAAATGCCCCGTCGCTAAAATCTTGGCGGAAGCCATTGCCAAAGAAAAATTGGCTGAAGTCGAATTTTTTGACGTTGAGGAAGCTGACGGCCTGGCCGAAGCTCAGTTTTATTCCATTTTAGCTACCCCCACCTTAATATTATGCGACATGGACGACGCGGAGTTATTCAGCTGGCGAGGAGAAGCCCCGGAAAAAGAAGCTATTGTTGAAAAAATAAACGCCTCTTGCTAGCCAATTTTAAAATTTCTACACCATTATGCTATTAGCTGAAAAAATCAAGTCTGCCCCCAATAAACTTTGCCCCGGTCATTCCGCCTGTGCCGGCTGCGCCTTTCCGACCATCGTCAGAACGGTTATGGCCGCCTCGGAAAATCCTTTAGTGGTCAGTAACGCCACGGGTTGCCTTGAAGTCACTTCCACTGTTTATCCTCGTAGCGCTTGGGACACCAACTACATTCACAGTGCCTTTGAGAACGCTCCCGCCACTTTGGCTGGAGTTGAAGCGGCCCATAGATTCTTGAAAAAACAAAATCGGGCCCAAAAAGATTATAATTTTCTGGCCATCGCCGGTGATGGTGGCACTTACGATATTGGATTACAAAGTCTTTCAGGTGCCTTGGAAAGAGGACACCGCTTTGTTTATTTGTGCTATGACAACGGAGCTTATATGAATACCGGCGGTCAAAAATCTAGTGCCACTCCTGAAGGAGCTAACACCACCACTGAACCGGCCGGGGCTGTTAATTTAGGAAAAAAAACCAATCGTAAAAATATTTTAGAAATTTGCATCGCTCATAACATTAAATACGTAGCTTCAGCTAGCGTACACAATCCTAACGATCTTTTCCGCAAAGCTCAAAAAGCTTTTTCCCTTGACGGTCCGGCTGTGCTGTTGGTTTTCTCACCTTGTATCACCGTCTGGAAATTTCCCGAAGGTCAATACGTTAAGATCTCCAAGCTGGCCGCGGAAAGTCGTTTTTGGCCAATTTTTGAATACGAAAACGGAAAATATACCATTAACTATCTACCTAGCAAATACACTCCTGTCAGCGAATTCCTTAAACTGCAAGGACGCTTTAAACATCTTTTTAAAAACGAAAAGGGAGAGAAAATCGTGGCGGACATCCAACGCAACGTTGATTTGGAATGGCAAAAGCTGTTGAATAGGGCAGAACGAAGATAAAAATATTTTTTGACAATCTTAATAAAAAGTGGTTTATTAAGACTGTAATTTTCTTCAAAGATTGCAAGCCCACCCATAAGCCTTGCGGAGAAGAATAGTTAGAAAATTTATTTTGACAATTTTCAACTTATTTTCCCGTGTTGGCTTGCTTCTGCAAGCTTTTTTAATTTTTTACCAAAAACCATTCATGCTAACCAAAGAACAAAAAAAACTTATTATTGACGATTTGAGCCAAAATCTAAAAGAAAATAAAGTTTTGGTCATGGCTGATTTTAGAGGACTTTCCGTTGAAGAAGTAAACAAGTTGAAAAAGGAAGTTAAAGAGGCGGGAGGAAAATTGAAAGTAGCGAAGAAGACCTTACTGAATTTGGCTCTAAAGGAACACGGAGTAGATTTTGATTGTCGCAAGTACCCTGGTCCATTAGTCTTTATCTTCGGCCCCGAAGAAACAGAGATTCCTAAAAAAGTTTTCGCTTTTGCCAAAAAGAATGACAAGTTGAAAATCGAAGGAGGAGTCTTGGAAAAGAAAGTTATCGAAGGAGCTGATGTTTTAGCTCTAGCTAAGATGCCAAGCAAGCAAGAACTTTTGGCCAGATTGGTCGGAACTTTGAATGCTCCTATCAGAGGCTTTGTTTGGGCTTTGTCGGGCAATCTTTCAGGTCTAGTTAATGTGGTTAAAGCCTTAGCGGAGAAGAAGACGGACTCAGAAAAAAACGCTTAATTTTTATTTTTTAATTAGTTTAATCAAAACATCATGTCAGAAGAAGTAAAAGAAACCTCAACCGAAGAGGTGAAAGAAGTCAAAGAAGTACCGGAAAAATTCAAAGCTTTAGTCTCGGAAATCGAGAAAATGAGCGTCTTGGATCTTTCTGAATTAGTTAAAGTGCTTGAAGACAAATTCGGTGTTAGCGCTGCTGCCCCCATGATGATGGGTGCCATGCCAGCTGGTGCTGGAAGTGATGACGAAGGCGGAAGTGCTGAGAAGAGCTCCTACGATGTTCTATTGACCGGAGCCGGCAGTGCTAAAATTGCTGTCATCAAATTGGTAAGAGAAATTACCGGTTTAGGACTAAAGGAGGCCAAGGATGTAGTTGACGCTGCTCCTAAGAACGTCAAAGAAGGAGTTTCTAAAGCTGAAGCTGAAGAATTGAAGAAGAAACTGGAAGAGGCTGGTGCTTCAGTTGAGTTGAAATAGATTTTAACCAATCAGTTTTTTTGCGATAAAGACGGGATTAACCTCCCGTCTTTATTTTTTTCTATAGTTTTTTTAATTTAGATTTTAAAAGAAATTTATCTTTCAGGTTTAAGATAAAAAAGTTTTTAAAATTTTAAATTATTTAAATGCTTGCTGAGATTGAAGAGCTTGATACAAAAGAAGTGCTTTATTGGGGTGGATTTTTTTATGCCGGTGTTGGGGGCGAAAATAATCTAAGACAAATCATAAAGATGTACGGCGATGCAAAAAACGCCTGGGAAGAGCTCGGGAAAGAACGTATTCACAACAAAATCAAAGAAATATTTTCCGCCAAAAAAATTGAAAGTTTGACTAGAAACATAAATAAATTTTCTATTTTGGAGCTCGAAGAAAAACTTAATAAAAACCAAATCGCCATTATTAATCTCGACTCAAACCAATATCCTAAAAAATTAAAGCTTATAAAAAACCCGCCGCTAGTTATTTACGTTCGGGGACCAGTCGAAAAGCTAGAATCTACTCTTAGTGAAAATCTCCCCCTGGGCGTAGTCGGTACTAGAAGACCGACCGACTACGGGAGAACCGCTACTCGCCATCTACTTGACCATCTATTACAATATAAAATAGCTACTATCTCCGGTTTGGCGGTAGGTGTTGATTTTTTAGCCCATAAAATTTCTCTAGAGAGAAACGTACCGACCTTAGCCGTTCTGGCCGGTGGCCTTAACTCTATCTACCCCAAAGAACATACTATTTTGGCTCAAAAGATTATCGATCAAGATGGTTTTTTGGTGAGTGAATTTCCCCCAGGAGTCAGCTACTTCCGTCAAAACTTTCCTGCTCGCAATCGAATTATTAGTGGCTTAAGCAAGACTCTTCTGGTTATTGAAGCGGGAGAGAAGTCAGGCGCCCTGATCACGGCCGACTTTGCCTTTGCTCAAGATAAAAAAGTGCTGGTTTTACCCGGAAGTATTTTTTCTAAAATGAGCTTAGGCACAAATCAATTAATTGCAAAAGGGGCAATCCCCATCACTAGCCCGGAAGCCTTAGCCGAGATTATTTTCGAGAAAAAACAAAAAAATAAGTTTAGCAAAAGCAACAGCCAAAAAGAGGAATTGGCTCAAAATTTATCCGAAAAAGAAAAAACAATGTTTTTCTTGGTAAAAGAAACAAATTCTCTTTCTTTAAATGAAATTATTCGAAAAACGGGATTAAGCACCTCGGAAGCAACTGCTACCCTGACCAGTTTGGAATTAAAAAATTTAGTCGAAAGACGAGGAGATCGAATAAATTTAAGATGAAAATATTTTTATTCGTAGATGGTTTCAGTGTTACCACTCGCATAAATCCGTAATTTTTTAGTTGTAGCTTGCACTAAAGCTTCGGAAGTAGAAAAAGTGATATCGAAATAACGTTCGTTAATTTGGCTTCCGTCTTCGGAAAAGTTTTTAAAAGTGCAACTGGCTGGCGGGCAAGCATTAGCCACCCCTTCGCAATAGTAAGATCCTTGTCTTGGAGCGGAAAAAAGGATAGTTAAACAACCCAAATCTGCGCCCAGGCCCATCTTAGTACCATCAATTTTAGTTATTCTCGCCTTACTTAAGGCTAAGTCCTTGGCTGAAACATCGGGAGTGTTTGAAAGAGTAACAAGTTTATCGTTAATTTTTTCATCACAAATCTTATCTTCATCAATCACACTCAATCTATCCATTCCGGTACCAGAAGTATAGCTTAAAGAGAAAGACCCGTCTTGGGCGTCATTCTTCTTGACGCTCAAGGCGTAACCGCAAGGAAAAATATCATTAATTTTTTGGCCCAGAAAAGAGGCATCTCGAATTTTCCCCATTTCCGCCGAAACCTTTCTCGAAGCCTGCTCAACGATTTTTTCCCGATTAGCTCGACTAAAGCCCAAAGCAGCCGTAGCCGAAAGAACTCCAATGATAAAAAGCACTACGATAGATTCGATTATCGTAAATCCCATTTCCGATCTTCTAACATTTTTTTTCTTTTTTAACATTTTTTTTATTTTAAATTAAGTGAATATATTTTAACCTTATTTTTTGTTTTTTCTAAAATTGGAAAGCCTGTCTCACTTCTGTTTTTGGCAATAGCCAGTTCTGTATTATTAAAATCAATTTGCTTCTCCATTATAAGATTGAAATTTTTCCTCAAACTATGTTCAAAAGCATAGGCATTTTCCGGTAAAACAACAAAAGCCTTTTCTCCCGACGCCGATCTTTCACTAATTAGTTTCTTTAGAGCGATTATTTGATCAGCTTTATAAACATAGACCGCTTCCAGCCCGTAAATTGAATTTAATGGCAAAGAAAACATTTTCCAACCATCTCCACTTGATTCTCTTTGTAGGAAAACTATTGGTTTTTCTTGGTTTTTTAAAGATTCTCCTACTTCTAAAAAAGTAGCTTCCCTTTCTGAGTCGGTTTTAACTCCGATAAAGTAACCGACAGCGGGAAAAGATATTAAGAAAAATAGCAAAAAAGCTGAAAGTACATAAATATATGCTAAATCTTTAAATTTATTTTCTAAAAATTTAAAAATAAAAACGGAACCCGCAATCAAAGAAAGGGGCAGGATTAAAGGAAAAAAGCGTCTGAGTAACCAAGGATGATCGCCTGAAATTTGAGGGGCAACAAAAATTAACACTGAAGGCAAGAACAACCAAAAAATTAGGCTCATTAAAACCTTTTCACCTCTATCATAAAAATCGTTTTTTCTGTTTGAAACAAAATGGATTAACACTAAAAAAATAATTATACCTAAAAAGAGAACACCATACCTTAGTTCTACTTGAAAAAAATATTTTGATTTTTCTATCTGAGGCATAATGTTGGCAAGCACTTCTCCAAGATTTTTGAAAATGGCTTTTCCACCGTCAGAGACAGCGAGGGAGCTAAATTTTTCTTTATTTAGGGGCCATTTAATAAAATCTTTAACTAGTTGAAGATAAATAGGCCATTGAAGATAAATTGTATAGCCCAAAACTAATGCTCCAGCAATCCCTGCAAAAAAAGCTTCTCCCAACCATGTTTTTTTTAATTTTTCTCCATTTTTTAATTTTTTTATTAACACTGTTGTAAAAACAATTAAGCCTACAATCATAAGCCAAAAACCTTCTGGTCGAGTCAGTGGAGCTAAGATAGATAGCAATAGCAGGGTTGTGAGATACTCTTTCTTTCCTGAAAAAATCGAAATTACCGAAAAAAATAGTAAATTTACCGTAATGAAAAAAGCTAAATTTTCTGAAAGCGTAAAGCGAGCAAACCAAACCGGAAGAAAATTAAAAAGAAGTAAAGAGCTACTCAGTGAAGCCACCCATTTAGGCAAAAACTTCTTCAAAGTAAAATAGAAGGCGATTAATCCACCCAGGACCAGGAGGGCATTGGCCCAAATAAAAACTTTAACCGAACCTAGAAAAGCATAGAAGATGGCCAGTAAGGTCGAATAGGCGGGACTAAATTGAGTGAGAAGCTGACCATTTTTTATAACAAAGCCGGGATAATTAAGAGCTTTATGAGCAGAACCTTCGTCATTAAAATACTGAAGCAATTCTGTTTTAAAATAAAAACTGGAGTTTTTTACCAAATAGACCGCTGCGTTAGCATAAGAACCTTCATCTCGACCGGAAAAGGCTGGAAAGGGTGCGAAATAAACAGTAATTACAAGCCAGAGCAAGCAAACCGATGGTAAAAAGAACAGAAAAAAACTCAACTTTTTATTAAATAGATTCTCCACTCCCTGACGAAAAACGGGATAAGCTCCCGTCAAAACAAAAACGATCAGTGCAAAAGGAAGGAGAAAAAACCACCTAAAAAAGCCTATGTACCCTAAAAAAATTGCGCCCAGCAGAAAAAAACCCAAAAATTGAATCATTTTTGCCCAAACCAAATAAGTAGACTCTTCAAAATAAAAACCTTTGCTTAAAATTTTTTTCATCCTTAATTTTATATTTTTACTATTAGTTCGCCCGATTAAATATTTAACTAAATAATAGAATGTTTTTAAATTTTTTGACAATTAAAAACAAAGCAGATATTTTATTAATAACGTTTCAGTTTTGTTTGCACAAGAAGTTATTGTCCAATTCAGAACCGGCATGGTTTTTTAATGGTTTTTAATTTGACAATCTTTTTGTTGTAAGGCATTCTTCTATAGACGTTGCGTTTAAGTAACTCAAGTAACTAATAATCTTTAATAGAGCGAACCTTTGCCCTATATTAAAAATAAAAGCAAAGGGAGCCAAAGCAAAAAAAATGGCAGAAAAATTTAGCCGAACCAAACCCCACGTTAATGTCGGAACCATCGGTCACGTTGACCACGGAAAGACTACCCTCACCGCCGCCATCCTGCACTGTTTAGGATTGGCCGGTAAAACCGTTACTCAAAAAAGAGTAGACGAAATCGATTCAGCCCCAGAAGAAAGAGAAAGAGGCATTACTATTGCCACCGCTCACGTTGAATATGAATCAGACAAGAGACATTACGCTCACATTGACTGTCCTGGTCATGCTGACTATGTTAAAAACATGATTACCGGAGCTGCTCAAATGGACGGTGCTATCTTGGTTGTTGCTGCTACTGACGGTCCGATGCCTCAGACTCAGGAGCATATTTTGTTAGCAAAACAAATCGGTGTACCGAAGATAGTTGTTTTTATCAATAAAGTTGACCAAGTTGACGACCCAGAACTAATTGAATTGGTTGAAGCGGAAATTAGAGAATTACTGACCAAACATGAATTTGATGGTGATAATGCTTTAGTAGTAAAAGGATCCGCCCTCAAATCTTTGGAGGCTAAAGATACTAACGATGAGAATTTAAAGCAAATCTTGGCCCTCGTTGATGGTTTAGACGCTGAAATTCCTGACCCGATTAGAGACACTGACAAACCTTACTTGATGCCTATTGAAGATATATTCTCCATTGAAGGCCGAGGAACGGTGGTTACAGGTAGAATCGAAAGAGGTGTAGTTAACTTAGGCGAAGAGGTTGAAATCGTTGGTCTTAGAGACACTCAGAAAACAGCTGTGACGGGAATTGAAATGTTTAATAAAGAGTTAGATCGAGGACAAGCTGGAGATAATGCGGGAATTTTGCTTCGAGGTATTAAGAAAGAAAACGTAGAAAGAGGACAAGTTTTGTCTAAACCAGGCTCAATCACTCCTCATACTGAATTTGAAGCGGAAGTTTACATCTTGAGCAAAGAAGAAGGTGGTCGACATACTCCTTTCTTCTCCGGATACAAACCTCAGTTTTTTGTTCGAACAACGGACGTAACGGGAGAAGTGACCTTGCCGGAAGGAGTGGAAATGGTAATGCCAGGAGATACAATGAAATGCAAGATCAAATTGATCAAACCAGTAGCCGTTGAGAAAGAAATGCGCTTCGCTATCCGAGAGGGTGGTAGAACCGTAGGAGCAGGTGTAGTTACAGAAATTACCAAATAGTTTTAAGTTCGATGTTTCTCCCGTTTTAAGCTTAGAGCCGAGGACGGGAGAAACTTTTTGGTCTTTAATCATTAGTTGATAAAATGGAAGAGAGTAAAAATCGCATCAGGATAAAAATCAAGGCTTACGATCATCGAGTAATCGATCTTTCCGCCAGACAAATCGTTGAAACGGCTGAAAGAACGGGAGCGGAAGTCAAGGGACCCATTCCTTTGCCAACCAGAATCAAAAAGATTACTGTAAACCGATCTACTTTTGTGCATAAAGATGCTCGAGAGCAATTTGAGATGAGACTACATAAGAGAATCATTGATATCGAAAATTTCACTTCTAAGACTATCGAATCATTAACTAATTTAGATTTGCCGGCTGGGGTGGACGTTGAGATAAAGATGTAAACTTTTAATAACTTAAATAACAATCACTCCGGTGATTTTTGTTTGATATATATAATTTAAAGATATGAGTAAATTTCTTCTTGGTAAAAAAATCGGAATGTCTCAATTTTGGGACAAAGACAATAAGGTTGAATCAATTACTTTGGTTGATTGCAGCAATCTTTTTGTTTTAAGAAAAAAAACCTTAGAAAAGGACAAGTATTCAGCTTTGGTTCTGAGCATCAGCCGAAAAGCCGAAGAAGAAAGCAAAAGAGATGACAAATTTTTTAAACTTAGCCGAAACTTCAGTCTGATTAAGGAATTTAGAGTTGAGGCAGAAGATTTGAAAGATGAAAATTATAAGGAGAAAAGTTTAGTTTCAGTTAGTCTTTTTTCTCCCGGAGATAAAGTAAAAGTCGCAGGAAAAAGCAAAGGTAAAGGATTCCAGGGAGTTGTAAAGAGACATAATTTTTCCGGTGGTCCTAAAAGTCATGGTCATAGACACGTTTTACGTAGTGGAGGTTCTATCGGCTGTGCTTTTCCTGAACACGTTAACAAAGGAAAGAAAATGGCCGGTCGAATGGGAGATGAAAGAGTAACGGTAAAAAATTTGAAAGTGGCCTGGGTTAATCCGGAAAAAGCTTTAATTGCTTTAACGGGTGCTGTTCCCGGCAGAAGAGGTGGATTGATTGAAATCTCCTCAATTTAAGTTTAATTTTGTAATTGCAGACGATGGAAAAGATTAAAATTCATAATTTAGAAGGTCAAGAAGTTGACTCCCTCTCATTGGAGGAGAATATTTCTTCTTTAAAATTCAACCCTTCCTTGGCTCATGAAATAACTACTATCTTAAAAAATAATAGTCGAATCGATAAAGCTAAGACTAAAAGTAAGGCTGAAGTGAGTGGTGGAGGCAAAAAACCGTGGAAACAAAAGGGAACAGGTAGGGCCAGAGCGGGATCAAACCGAAGTCCTATTTGGAGAGGTGGAGGAGTTACTTTCGGTCCGAGAGGAGAAAGAAATTTTGTGAAAAAGATAAACGCAAAGACTGCCAAGCTCTTTTTCGGCATGTCTCTTAAGAAAAAAATTGAAAGCCAAGAATTTTTTATAATTGAAAGCTGGGAAAAAACCACTCCGAAAACCAAAGATTTTAAAACAATTCTTAGCGGTTTAAAGCTGGATAAAGGTTCAATCGCCATAGTTGACTCGGGGAAGAACGCCAATTTGAAAAAAGCGACTGGCAATTTGCCTAACGTTGAGCTCAAATCAGCCGCTGGTATCAATTCTTTAGATTTTTATCTTTTTAAAAATATTTTAGTTGACAAGAAGGCTTTTGCTGATCTTAATCAAAGACTGAAATCTATTTAGTTAATTTTATTTTATGGAACAGAACAAATCTCTCAAAGATATTATTATTCGACCTATGATGACAGAAAAAGTGGTCGCCGAAGAAAAAATGAACAAGTACACTTTTTTAGTAAGAAGCTGGGCTAATAAAATCATGGTTAAAAAAGCAATTAAAGATATTTATGGCATAACCCCTTCAAAGGTTAATTTGTTGACCGTAAAGCCTAAGAAAGTAAACCGCAAGAGTGGAGAAGGCATCAAGGGAAGCAAGATGAAGAAAGCCATAGTCAGTCTTGCTAAAGGAGATAGTTTAAGCAAAGCAAAATAGTTTTAAGTAAAAAAGTTTATTTAATTTATTCCCATGCCTATTAAGATAAGAAAAATTAAGAACAACGGAAAAAGGATAATGTCCTTCGTAGCTTCCGGTTTTGATAAGAAGAAAAAGCCAAAAAAATCTTTGGTCGTTAAGAATAGCCGAAATGTTGGCCGTATGAAGACGGGAAAAATCTCTATTCGTCACCGAGGAGGAGGACACAAAAGAAGATTCCGCTTAATCGACTTCCGTTGCACCAAGTTCGATATTCCAGCCAAAGTGGTTGCCGTTGAAAAAGATCCAAATCGAAGCTCTTTTATAGCTCTTTTAGCTTTCAATGATGGTGAGCAAAGATACATAATCGCTTGGCAAGGAGCTGAGAATGGTGATAAAATCCTATTTTCCAAGGATGCAGAAATCAGTAAGGGTAATCGAACAGAATTGAAAAATATTCCTGTTGGTACCGAAATTTTCAATCTGGAAATTCAACCGGGAAAGGGCGGTCAAATTATCCGCTCCGCCGGATCAGCTGGAGTTATCACGGCTAATGAAAATAATTTTACTTTAGTCCAAATGCCTTCCAGTGAAATCAGAAAGTTTCCCGACATTTGTTTCGCTACTATCGGTCGGGTTAGCAATGTTGAACATAACACTATTACTATCGGTAAAGCAGGACGCTCTCGTTGGATGGGTAGAAGACCTCAGGTTAGAGGAAAAGTAATGAATCCTGTTGATCATCCGCATGGAGGAGGAGAAGGTAATCAACCAATCGGTCTCAAAGCTCCGAAAACCCCATGGGGTAAGCTCGCTAAAGGAGTAAAGACTAGAAAAGCTAAGAAAGTTTCTAATAAATTCATTGTGCGAAGAAGAAAGAAGAAAAGAAAATAAGTTTTATAGTTTTATTTCATCCAACCAATCATCATAAAAGTCTTTGGCTTTCTGGCCATCAATTCCTTGGAGATTAAATTTAAATATCTTGCCACTTTTTTCGACAAAAACTTCATAATGATAGTTCTCTTTTTTGTCCTCCTTGGAATTGTCATTACTGTTAAGATTAGCTGCCGGCTCCGTTGATGGATCATCAATTTTAACCTTCAAGCCTTTTTCCGGATTACCACTTTTTGATTTTATAGTTATATTATAATTTTTTGGCAGGGAAGACGCTACACTAGTAAATTTCTCTTTAACCCAGTCGATTAGATTTTTATCGGCAGGCAAATTATATTCTTCGCTCTCTGAGTGAGTAATGGTGATTTTGGGCCAAGTTTGACCCTCGAACGTACTCGATAAATCAACATTATTCCCCCCTTCACTTTCGATAATTTTACCAAGTTTACAAGGCTCAGGATCAGAGGAACATTCCCCTGAATTAAATTCTCGTGGATACTTAAAAGAATATTTATACTTATCGTTATTATAAGTTTTCCATTTATTTTTATTCAGGGCGTCAGTGTCTTCAATTTTAGTAACGGGAGAACTTGGTTGGGAAGCTGCAGCTGGTTCACCCATAGGATTAGTCGGCGGCTGTTGACCTGGTTGTTGAGGCATTTGTTGTCCAGAAGCAGAGCTCATATCTCCGCCGCCAGGATTCATATTTATGGAAGATGCTCTATCCACATCAAGAGGAATACCCGCTTCAGTCGGATTATTGGTGGTTTGTAAATCCAACCCCCCACCACCCATTTCCATACCAAGAGACTTGCTTTCTGAATTTTTCTTATTTTTGATATTCTCGAGTTCAATTTCTAAAGACTTCTTGCTCTGATCAATTTTCTTATAATGAATATAGCCTAGAAGAACAGTCGCAGAGACAACCAGCAATGAAACAATCGTGGTTGAGGCATAGAAAAACGTCCTATTTTTAAACCAAAAATCTCTTTTATCCTTCACGGCTTATTTTATTTTACTTTTTATCTTGAAAAGGTGTTGTATCTTTTACTAGCCCCTTTTTACGGGTACTATGGCAAGCGTTCTAGCTCGTTTAACGGTTCTGGCAACTAATCTCTGATGTCTGGCGCAAGTTCCCGTTTTTCGAGGTGGTTTAATCTTACCCTGAAGAGTAATAAAAAGTTTTAGCGTATTAACATCCTTATAATCCAAGGAGTCTAGTTTGTTTTCACACAAATAACACTTTTTTTCTTCTTCCGGTTGATTATTTCTTCTTTTTTTGCTTCCTGGCTTTGGTGACATAAATGAAAATAAAAAACTTAGATAACTTTAAATACAATTATTTGTACACTAATTAAAACAATAAATCAAATAAAAAATACATGCTTCTTAAAAGGGAATGTCCTCTATCTTAATTTCTTCAACATCTTCATTAACTTCCTCTTTTGGCGGCTGCTTAACATCCTTTTGAGCTCCACTACTCTCCGCTGGCTTAAAGTTACTATTTCCACCAGCCGGCTTTGATCCTAATTGAAGTGACTCACCAATAATTTCCGTTCTATATCTTTTAACGCCATCCTTACCGTCCCAAGATCTAGTTTGCAGTCTCCCTTCAATTAAAACTTCTTGACCTTTAATTAAGTATTGGGAAGCAATTTCAGCCAATCTGGCCCACAAAATAACATTATGAAATTCTGCCTGCTCCTGCTTGTTACCTTCTTTGTCTTTAAATACTCTGTTGGTAGCTAAATTAAGAGAAGTGACCCTTTGACCGTTAGGAGTGCTTCGGGTTTCCGGATCCTTGGTCAGACGACCGACAACGAACACCTTGTTGAGATAGATTGGCATTTTATTAAAAATGAAAAATTAGCCGACTTTATCTAACAATTAGAGAATCTCTTCGTTCAAAATATCATCCAATCTTTTATCCAGATCATCAAGACTGATTTTTTTCTGCTTTGATTCCTTTTTCTTTCTAGCTTCCGGTTCTTCAGTCTTAACTTCCTCCTCCTTAACGGGCGTATTCAATACGTCACTGTCCTCAACTTTTTCTTCTGTTTTTTCTTCCTCTGGTTTTGTATCTTCTTTAATCTCCTCCACTAATTCTACTTTTTCGCTGTTCAAATCGGTATTTTCCACCACCTCGGCTTCTGGAGACTCAGTTTCTAGAGGCTCTGTTTTTTCTTCTATTACCGCCTCTTTGACAACTTTAGATTCTTCTGCTTCCTCCTCCTCTTTAGTCTCTTCAATTTTTTCTATCTCTACGGCTTCTTCAACTTCTTTAGTTTCTTCGACTTTTTCGACTGCCTCCAGTTCCGCTTCTTCTGTTTTAATTTCCCCTACTTTAGTCTCCTCTATTTCCACTACTTCCGGAGAAGAAACTTCTTTGTCGGAGGCTACTTTTTCTTGAATACCAGCCAACTCAGTGAAGCTGTTTATTTCTTTCGCTTCTGCAGTAAGCCTCGGTTCGTCAGAAGAAATGTCAGTAATCATAAAACGCAAAACTCCATTTTCCAGTTTTAATATTCTGGAAAGTTCCTTAACTTTTTCCGAGTCAACATTAAAAAATGAATATAAGTAAAAGCCCGCTTTGTTTTTCTTGATAGGATAAGCGAAATATTTTTTTTCAATCCAGAAATAACCCTTAAAAGTCTTTCTCTCTTCATCCTCTTTCTGCATTTCTATCATTTTTCCCTCGTTTTTACTGACCCAGTCAGAAATTTTTTGAGATATTGCAATAATTTTTTGTCCCTCTCCTAGGGCGAAGAGACAGTTTAGTTCATAATTTTTGATCTTTTTTTCTTTGATTTCTTCCATGATAAATTTAAAATAAAATAATTAAAACGATTCGGTTGCTAAACTCTAAAGTTTAATCTGAGTAGCGACGGGAGGAATCGAACCTCCGACCTAGGGCTTATGAGTCCCTCGCTCTAACCGACTGAGCTACGTCGCCTTGAAAAACTTTGTTTTTAAGCTAACTAACCGTCATAAAGTTGTTTACAGGTTTATTTTCCAAGTGTCAAACTGAAAAATAAAATTAAAAATAGAAAATCAAAATTAAATTTCCCATTTTAGAAATTTTTCATTAAAATGAATTAAATACTTAAAAAATAAAATACAAAATGAGACTTCAACAATTAAGACAAAAACTTTATTCTCGCCAAAGTGATATTGAGAGTCGCAAACCTCGATTGGACACCTACGACCCTAGAAGCAATGTGCAGAACAACCAAATGGAAGATGGGAAAGAAGAAAACAAAGAACAAGATTGGGTTATAGAAACTTCCACTACCAAAAAGCAAAAAACATTGTTAATTTTGATTTTATCAATTTTCTTAGGCATAGTCCTAGTTTCAGGCACGATTTATCTGGTTTATTTTTTTACTCATAAGGAATTTAGACAGGAGCAAATCTCAATTAAAATAGAAGCTCCTTCCGCTATTAATATAAATGAGGATTTCTCCCTAACATTGCCCTATTCAAACAACAACCCGCTTGCCGCTAAGAATGCCAAGATAGTGCTGGAATTTCCTGCCAACTATGCTCTGGGGAGCACTGAACCCCAAGCTAATAATTCCAATAAAAACATCGTTGAATGGAATCTGGGCGACTTGAATCCTCAAAAAGATGGGACTATTGAGATCAATGGACGTTTTACTAGCAAAGAGGAAGATTCAGCCAAATTTAAAGCTGTCATTTCATACACACCGGAAAATTTTAACGCTGAATTCAAGAACGAAAATTCAACCAGCGTTAGGGTGATTGGAGTGCCTTTGAGCTTGAATATTGAACCTACCAGAACGGTAGCTGACGGTTATGCCGTAAAATACCAGATAAGGGTTAGAAATAACGGCAAAGAACCCTTTCAAAAATTAACTGCTAAACTCAATTATCCTGCCGGCTTTTCCTTTATTAATAGTTCTTCTCCTTTGGTGGGAGACCAAAAAAATGTTTGGGATATTCCCACCCTTCTGAGCAATGAGGAAAGGACTATAACGATTGAGGGAAAAATTAATGGCAAGACAGGTGATCAGAAATTAATGACGGCCAGCCTGGGCATTGAAGACGAAAAAGGA
Source organism: uncultured Candidatus Saccharibacteria bacterium (assembly GCA_964602125.1). GTDB lineage: Bacteria > Patescibacteriota > Minisyncoccia > CAIUEV01 > CAIUEV01 > CAIUEV01. The sequence continues at coordinate 10,964 of CAZRPR010000007.1, read as the reverse complement.
TTTAAGGAGTATTTAAAGAGAGAAGCGGTTACCAATATAACTGATCCGCCCGTAACTATATCTCAGGAGGTTAATAATGGACAGACAGTAGTTCATAAAAAGGACGAAATAACTGTAACCATCAACTACCGAAATTCTTCCGATCGATCTATTAGCGAAGCCATTGTTAAAGCTAAACTGGATGGAGTAATTTTTGATTATAAAGAAGGAGTGAAACCGGATAATGGGGGATGGTTCGACTCAAATACTAAAGAAATCGTTTGGCAAGGTGGAAAAACTCCAGAGCTTGCTTTAATAAAACCAAATTCTTCCGGTAAGCTATCTTTTTCTGTCAGAGTGGCTGATTTTATCCCTTTTGTAGACGGTAAAAAGACTAACTTTACCGGCACCACTCATTTAAGTATTGAGAGTCCCGAAATGCCCACTCCCGTAGGAGCCAATAAAATAGTTTTAGGGAAAAGCCTGGAGTTTAAATTAAGCACTTTTATCGGTTTTGAGACAAAAGTTTTTTATAGCGACGGGACTATTCCTAATAGCGGACCTATTCCTCCGACTGTTGGCGATAAGACCACTTATACCGTCCACTGGAATGTTTCCAATGCCTTTAATGATCTACGTGGAGTTGAAGTTAAGTCAGTTTTACCCTTTGGAGTTGAATGGATGGATAAGGTTTTCCCCTCCAAGGGAGGTGTTGTCTATAAACCCGGAACTAGAGAAATTGTCTGGAATAAAGACCGGATTCCGGCCGGTGCAGGCAACGACTCGCCTGCCGTCAGTTTAGTTTTTCAAGTAGGAATTACTCCAACTGAAAATGATCACGGCAAAGTTATGAATATTTTTGGGGAATCCAACATAAAGGCAACTGACACCTTTACTCAAGAAACGGTCACCTTGAAAACCATTGGCAAAACAACTGATTTGGAAGATGACTCCAGCGCTACTGACTATATGTCCAGAGTAATCAAAAGAGGAGAGGAGTTGTACGATACCGGTAGCACTATAGGCGAATAGACTATTTTGTTTTTATCTCTATATTTTTCTCCAGCAGAGGGAACCATGGCAGCCAGGAAGGAAAGATTTTAATATCGTAACTTTCGATTTCGCTGTTTTTACTAAGAAAATTTTCACCCTCCTTTCGGCTCTTAGCTACCAACTCCTTTTCTATGTTCACTGTCTGTGGATTTAATTTCTCTTGATATTCAAAATTACCACTAATTTCCATTTGATTTTCCACCGGATTAAAATTAACCACTCTAAAATCCTTTAACTTTATTTCCCCCTGTCTCTTGCTATCATCAGGCTCAACTACTTCCTCCGCCACCCTTCTTGAGTCAGAGGCGGAAAAAGTTAGACCAAAAAAAGAGCCTTCAATTTTAGCATCGAAGCTTGAGGCAATTTCATCTTTATTTTTGGAAGAAGAGAAGGAAATCTCCTCTAACCCTGCTTCAGTCGGGAAAAGAATTTCTGTATTTTTCGAATCAAAATATTTTTTCGCTTCCTCAGAGCTTTTCTCCTTAATTCTAGAGGTCAGCTCTTCTTTCGCTTTTTCAATGTCCTTTTCGGAAACTATTTTTACTTTTTTAATTTCTCCTCCGGTAATTGCCCGACCCACCGTTGATTTAAGATTGAGCACCGCATTTTCATCGCCAACGCCAACAACCAGAATCGAACCGCTTTTTAAATTATATTCTTCTCCAAAGTCCACGGCCGCTATTTCTATTGAGGCCGTACCGGCCGTGGTAGTTCCCGCTGAGTTAGTGTTTTCATTATCAACAACGGCAACGCTTGAGGCTGGAATTTTAACGGCCGAAAGAGTCACGTATTTTCTGCCTTTTTCGCTAACCAAAGTGGCACCTTTTTTTAAATTAATCTCCGTTTCGCCACTATTAGAAAAAGTGGCTTGTCCCTGGGCTTTATTTTTCACTTCTCTCTCTTCAGCCACAGAAAAGGAACTTTCTTGAATAATTTTAAAACGAACGGGTTTGCCGGGAATAATTTTCTCAGAGACGTTAATTTCTGCCGTCTCACCGTTGACCCTTAACCCTAATTCGAAAGTATCTATCTTATTTTTTGAGACTATTTCGATTTTCGCTTTCGGCAAGATAATTCCTGCCACAATCAATAAAACAGAAAAAATCACCACCACAAAAAAAGAGAAAAAACGGACATTGGCTAAAGGCAATAAAATCTCTTTTTTATCTTTTTTTTTTAAAGTGGAGCTTGAATTCCCTCCTAATGGTATTGCTCTTGACCTTAAATCGACCACTTTGCCGGACCCAACTATCTTTCTCCTCGTTGTCTTAATCAAACCGCTATTACTTTCCGGTAAATTCTCAGAACGTATTTTTCCCTCAGCTGGATTATCTCTTAAATCCAAATTGCTGCTTGATTGAAAAAATTTTCCTCTTACCACTCCTTTTTGCTCCATCCAAAGATCTCTCAGTCTTTCCTTTTCTCTCAAAGTTAAATTTGCTAACTCTTTGTCTTGATGATTAAAATTATTTACTCTTTCGGCACTAATCACTTCTGGCTTTGTCTCTTCCTTTCTTTCGGTAATCGATCTCACTTTAAAGGGATTTTCTTCTACCTCTATCTTGGGTCTTTCCGTGGATCCTTGTGACAGAAGAGAGCTTCTTTTTTCCTCCTCTATTTTTTTCAAATTTATTACAGGATTTTTTTCCTCCTCTTTCTTAGCTGGAACAGCTGGGGTTAAATTAGGAATTGGTATTATTGGCATTATCGGTACGGGGACTACAGGCACAACGGGGGGCGGAACTACTCTAGGCGCAACCGCCCTTTGAGAAAAATTACCTTGAGGAGAATTGAAAGTTGTTTGGCTGGAGAAAACTCCCGGCCTTATTTTAACGGGCGGTGGCGAAGCGATCGTCTTTTGCTCTTCCGGTTTACCCATAATTGCGTTAAGCTCTCTTTTGGCTGCCGCCTCCTCCTCAGGAGAAAGTTTACGCGGCTCCGTGCTGGAAGACTTTTCCTCCGCCTCTAAATTTTTAAGTTCTTCCGGCTTAGCTACATATTTTTTCACTTCTAATCCAGCTTTTTCCGCTATTTTACGAGTATGAGAATCAGGAGAAACAAAAATCAATTTTTTACCGATTTTCTTGGCCTCTTTATCCATTAACTGTAAATTGACCAAACTCTGAGCGATTAGGGCTCTTTTCGGTACTACCAAAAAAACCTCCTTAGATTCCTTGTCGGCTCTAAGCTTTCCAATTATAGTAGTGATTTCGTCATCTATATCGACATAGAAGTAACTTTGCATAAAATTTTATTTTTAAAACCCCTAACTTTAAAGCTCGACTTGAGCATTATCTCCCACTACTAACTTATGTCCGCTCGGTAAAGAATAATCTTCAGCTTTCACCAAAGAATTCCTGCCAATCAAACTGTCTACGATCCTAACTCCGCAATCCAAAATTTTTGTGCCCTCACAAATAATGGAATGTGAAACCTCCGTTCCTTGGATGGTAACATTATCTCCGATGGCCGTGTAAGGATCAACGCAAGAATCTTCAATCAAACAATCTGACCCAATAGAAACCGGTCCCCGAATAACCACATGACCTCTGAGTTTAGTGCCTTTCCCAATTTTAACTGCTCCCTCTATTTTGATTGTCTCCGGGTATTTCTTAAAAGGTATTTCTAGTCCCCGAAATGAGCTGAGAATGAGACTATTGCCCTCAAGCAGATCTTCCGGCTTGCCCGTATCTTTCCACCAACCGGTAATTTCCTCGAATCCGACCTTAAATCCTTTATTAATCAAATAAGTGTGAGCATCGGAAATTTCATATTCTCCACGTGGGCTTGGCTTAATCTTGCTGGCCGCTTCAATAATCACAGGCTTATAAACATAAATTCCTGTAACGGCAAAATCACTTTGGGGATTTTTTGGTTTTTCTTCTACCTTTAAAATTCGCGATTTTTTAATAACGGGTACTCCAAATCTTTCAGGGTCCTTAACCTTGGAGAGAGTTAGTAGACAATCAAGCTTTTCGCGATAGAACTTATCAACCAGACCATTCAAATCTCCCGCCACAATGTTATCTCCCAAATAAAAAAGTAAATCGTCATTGCCAATCCACTTTTTAGCATTAGAAATAATGTGAGCTAGACCCAAGGCTCCACCTTTTTGCTCCAGATAAGTTATTTTAAGGCCAAATCGCTTACCGGTTCCGATGGCCTGAGGCAGTTCTTTATCCCCCTCATTAATATTTATGGCCACATCTTTGATTCCAGCTTTAGCCACTTTTCGCAGAGCGTGAAAAATCATGGGCTCATTCGCAATGGGAAAGAGGTGTTTATTGATCGTATAAGTAATCGGTCTCAGTCTAGTACCTTGTCCTCCGGCGGTAATTAAAGCTTTCATTTTAGAAATTAGGAATTATAAATTATATTTTCAAATACTTTCTGATGGCAATTAAGCTGCTAAATGCTCCCAAAAATATTCCGCTCAATAATTGAATGGCAATTATTTTTAATGCATTAGAATTTAAATATTCAACTATGTCCATTACTTCAATAGCTTTATTCAAGTAGGGCGATATAAAATAGATCAGGGGATAAAAAATCAAAATAGAAATCCAAGCGGAGAAAAAACCGTAAAGCATACCTTCAACAATGAACGGCAGACGAATAAACCAATGACCGGCGCCCACTAATTTCATAATCTCGACTTCTCGGCGGTAATTGTGCATGGTCAATCTAACCGAATTAAAGGTTACAAGAACCGCAATGGCGGCAAAAATCAACACAATGACAATACCAACCTTGCGAATTGAACGAGTAATCTCACTCAATTTTTCCACGATCGGTTTTTTCTCCGAATAATAATCCACGTCACTAATTATACCCTTAACATCATTTTCTTTGATTTTAATGAAAACGGGATTATAGTCCTCAGGATTGTTAATTTTAATACTAAAAGAAGGTTGTAGAGGATTACCTAGTTCCTCTATGGACTTTAGAATCACTTCGTCATTTTTATGTTTCTCTTTGAAGTCAGCCAGAGCTTCCTCTTTGGAAATATAGCGAGTTTCTTTTACTCCCTCTATTTTTTTAATTGTTTCTTCCAATGATTTGATTTCTCTTTCTTCTGATTCAGCTTTGAGGTAGAGACTAACATCTATCTTGTCTTGGACATTCTCCAACGTTTTATTGGAAACCACGGTAATCAAAAAGACTATATTTATCAAAAACAGAGTTAGCACGATAATGCTAATAGTGGCCACGCTTAACCAACCATTTCGAAAAAAATTTTTAACTCCCGCCTTAACGCCCCTCCAAAATGTCAAAAAATTCATAAGAAAAATATTTTTAAAAATTTAATAACGCTAAATCATGTACTTGCCCTCCAACTGATCTCGGATGACATTACCCTTATCCAAGGCGATAACTCTTCGATTTAAGCGATCAACCATTTCTTTATTATGGGTTGCCAGAAGCACTGTCGTCCCCAGCTTATTAATGCGAATCAATAATTCAATAATTTCCCAGGTGTTAATCATATCCAAATTACCCGTTGGCTCATCGGCTACCAGGACGGCCGGATGATGAACTAAGGCTCTAGCAATAGCTACTCTCTGCTGTTCTCCACCGGAAAGTTGAGTCGGATATTTCATCGATTTTTCCGAAAGACCGACAATCTCAAGAATTTGACCAACGTTAGTTTTAATTTCTTTATTTGATTTACCAGCTACTTCCAAGGCAAAAGAGACATTCTCAAAAACCGTTCTCTTAGGAATGAGTTTAAAATCCTGGAAAACCACTCCGATTCTTCTGCGATAATGAGGAATTTCTCGATTACCAATAGTCAAAACGTCTCTGTCGTGAAAAAATACTTGACCCATGGTCGGTTTCTCCTCGAGAATAATCAACTTAAGCAAAGTAGACTTTCCCGTGCCACTCTGCCCGACGATAGAGACAAATTCGCCCTTGCCGATATCCAAATTAACATCTCGCAAAGCCACTACATCGCCCGTATAAATTTTACTTACATTTCTAAAATGAATCATGGTTTTTCTTTTTAAACTTGGTCTTTTTCTTTTTAGATTTTACAACACTTATAAACTTTTCGCCACTTCTATGGCTTTTTCCAACTGATTGTCTTTGAAATTTTCTTTGCTCTGACTAAAATCAAGCTTGACTTCCGTTTCAGCGTTAATACCCTCCTTGTTAATGTGTTTTCCTTGAGGAGTAAGCCATTCTGCTACGGTTACTTTCAGGGTTGATCCGTCACTCAAAGAGAAGAATTCTTGGACTGAGCCTTTACCAAAAGTTTTTTCACCGACCAATTTAGCCCCTTTCTGCTCCTGAAGGGCTCCGGCTAGAATTTCCGAGGCGGAAGCACTGCCTCTGTCGATTAAAATTACTAAGGGATATGCATCCAAGACAGGAGGATATTCTGTTTTATATTCTTCTGAAACTTTTTTACCGCCAAAGTCTTCCTTCACTACCGTTGTACCTAATGGTAGAAAAAAACCAGCGATATTAACAGCTGTCTCTAAATAGCCACCTGGATTGCCCCTAACATCTAAAATTATTTTTTTAGCCGCTGATTTTTTTATTTCAGAAGCAATGCCAACAAATTCCTTAACCGAATCTTCTGAAAAACTGGCTAATCTTATATAAGCAATATCATTATCTTTTATTTCCCAACTAACACTTTTAGGATCAATTATGGCTCGGTTTATTTCCACCTCTCTCGGCTCATTGTCACCCTCGGAAAAAACGGTTAGCTTAATTTTAGTATCTTTTTCACCTCTAATCTTGGAAATGGCTTCATCCAGTTCAAACTTTCCTGTGTCCTCACCGTCGATTTTTACAATTTTATCTCCCGCTCGAATACCCGCCTCTTTGGCAGGAGTGCCATCAAGAGGAGAGACTACGGTTAAAATATCGTCTTTGATGCCTATCTCTGCTCCAATGCCACCAAAACTACCCTGCAAATCTTCTTTGAACTGTTTCGCTTTTTCCGGTACGAAAAAAGTAGTGTAAGGATCCTTGAGAGCGTCCGTCAAACCCTTGGCCATGCCCTGAACCATCTCCGGCTCTTCCGGTATTTCCCCCACGTATTTGTCGCTCAGTTTCTTCCAGGCTTCAAAAACTACGCTGGTATCAACGGAATTTTTGAATTCCACTTTTTTATCTTCTGCCACGTAACGTCCTCTAACCAACTCGCCTCCAATGACCATACCAATGCCAAAGCTGGAAATTACACCCAAAAAAACCGCATAAATAATAAACTGTTTTTTAAAACGGCTTTTTTTAAATTGAGGAACGTTTTCGGATGAAGATTGCATCATGATAGAAATTATAGAAATTAGAAATTAGGAATTATAGATTATAGATTATGGGAGAATGAATGGAGAATCAATCATCTTCCTCCCCTCAGTTGAGGGGAGGCCTGCCTACCGGTAGGCAGGTGGACTGTTGCTTCGAGCAACAGGACGGAGGGGTTGAATTTCGCAGATTTCAATTTTTTTTACAACCCCTCTGTCTCGTCATCTGATTCCTCAACATCTCCCCTCAACTGAGGGGAGAAAAATTTTTTCTTTTAACCTTAAACTTTAATCTTTCCACGCCGTTCATGGCTTTCGCCCCTACTCCTTCTCCAGCCAAACCTTAACCGATAATTTGTCCTTATCTACCGATTTGACTCTCTTAGTGTAAAAAGCATAACCCTCTATTCCCGCTCTGACAAAATATTCATCTCTCGGTTCAACGGTAAAAGTTTTTCTTCCCATACTGCTAGCCCTAGCACTGGCAATTTTCGTGCCTCCCCGATTAGTAATAAAAATTTTCGTGCCCGGCAATTTCTTACCCAGACTGTCAGTAACGGTAATTTTTAAAGTCTTAAGAGGTTTATAATATCTTTCATCTGTCACCGTATCTGATTTTCGCTCCTCCTCACCAAACATATTCACCCAATACCATTTGTAATCCGTATCTGAGACTCTTCGAGCAATACCCATTACTTCATAGTTTGCATTTAGCATATTGCTTTTATGTTCAGCGGAATTTTTCCATGCCTCAAAAACTTTCTCTGCCGTCTTGTAGCCGGCAGCGAGGTTCTCGCCGACTGCCCAGGTGTAGCCGGCCAGATTAGCTCTATCGGCAGGAGATCGATTTTCCGAGTCTTTATGATCATGATTAATCAAACTGGGATTAGCCTGCATATCCTTAGCCATCATATCGGAAGCTTCGCTTAACATAATAGAAACTTTCAATGCTTTTAATCCATTCTCTTTGCGGTAATCATTTATTTCTTTAATAAATTGTCTTTCCTCCGCGCTTAAGTCCAGTTCCGCCTGCTTTGAGGTGGAAGCGGCCGCCTCAACAAAAACTAGAGGAACAGCCAAGACGAAAGCTAGAAACAACGATTCTAAAAAAAATTTTAGGCTCACCTTTTTTTTATTTTTTTTCATTTTTGTTTATTGAAATTTAACAAGTCTATTTTAAAAGCATTTTTAAAAAAAGGGAAATCAGCTATTATTTCAACTCTATCATTTTAAAATCGGCATAAACGGGAATGCTTGGATTAAGAAAGCCTTCCAGCTCTTTAGGGTTAAAATTGACCACGTCATCTTCCTTGACTGGTAGGGATCCAATTCTGACTTTTTTGGAAACTGAATTCATGGCCATATTTCTAATCCGACTCTCGATTCCACCATCCTCTTCCATTAAAAAGACTTTGGCGGGAGTTTTTATTTGCAGTTGATCCAACTCCTCCGGTCGAATAAAATTTATTTGATCTCTCACTCCCCAAGTAAAAAACCTGATCGGTTCAGCCGCCACCGGCAAATTCACACTGGTGCGAAGAGAGCCATTGTTGGCCACCACATAAAGGTTCGTGGTCTGATCGTTTGAGGCGAGTTCCCTAAGGAAGACACCCATTCCCGAAAGACGATATTCAAAGGCGCCGTAGGTCTGAGGAGAACGACCCCAGAGAAAAAAATAAGCGCCCATATTAACCAAAACCGTGACTGCCATTAGGAATAAAAATACTTTTTGATAGCTCTTTTTCTTGTAGAGCAGGCCGATAACAATAGCAATGATCAAAAAAGTGGCGGGAATAGATCCAATGCTGCGAAGAGCGTGGGGAATGCCTTCAACAGTTAGAATGGATGGCAGGAGTAGAAAAACCCACCACGCAATCAGAAATATCCAGCCGAAAGCGGACCAAAGCAATTTCGAATTGACTCCTTCTTTCTTAATTAAACTCTTGAAAGCTTGTTTAAGGAAGAAAATCTTGCCGTAGAAAATTCCACCCAAAAGCAATATTCCCCAGAAGGGCAGAACTAGCGGCAGATAAGGATAGTTGTGACGCCAATTCTGATCACCGTAGGCGACAAAGGAGGCGAGAGTGAGGCCGGTAGTTTTCGCCAAGTCCAAGACCATATTTTCCGACTTAAAAACAGAGACATTGTTGGTGCGACCGGAAAAATGCTCAGGAAAAGTGTAGAAATCGAGCAATAGAGGAGCAGCGGTAATCAGGGCACAAAAGCCAAAAATGACGGTTTTTAGAAGTAGCGCCTTGGTTTTTTCTCTAAAAAGAAGGATAAAAGCCAGCCAGGCGACAATCAGGATGGCCGGTACAATCCGAACGGCAATGTAAGTGTGAAGGGAGAGGCCCAAACTTAAGCCCGCCAAAGCGAAAAACCAAGTTGAACCGGTAACCGACCAAAACTTTTTATCTTTTTTCTCCTTCAGTCGAGACAGGCCCTCAATCAGGAAAGCAAAGGTCCAAGTGATCAAAAATACCATTAGCAAGGCCCGAAAACCAATGCGCGAGAAATTTAAATGCCAATAACTAAAACCCATTAGTGCCAGCGCGTAGATGGCTGGAATTCTTCCCGCCAATCGCAAGCCCAACCAAAAAACAGCGGGCAGGGTCAGGAAACCGATTAGAGCGGGCAGAAAACGCACCACAAAAATACTTGGTCCAAACCAATGAAGTAAATAGCCAAGAATATTAATATAGAGACCTTCTCGCCCTTGATTATTTTCGTAAAACCATTCCCAACCGCCCTTTTCAGCCGTAGCCAGACCGTCGGTCGTATTCATGGCCTCATCAGGATAAATACCGGGGGGCAGGGAAGTTAACCCCACAAAACGGACTCCGGCCGATCCCAGGAGAATTAAAGCTACCAGCAGCCAGTAAACGATTTTTTTATTTTCCATTTTTATTTTCTTCTTAAAACTAAACCGCTTTTAACACTTCTTTTGAGCTTGCCACCCTCCAAAGAGACCACTCCGTTGACAATAACCGTATCCACCCCCTTGGAGTAAGCAAATGGTCTTTCCATGGTGGCCATGTCTTTAAGTTTATCCCAATCCAAAATCGTAATATCCGCCTTGTACCCCTCCTCTATCCGCCCTCGATTCTTCAATCCGATTTTTTCCGCCGGCAAACCCGTAATCTTATAGATGGCCTTCGCCAAAGTCATTACCTTTTTCCTTCTCACGTAGTAAGCAAGAAAGCGCGTGAAAGAGCCAAAAGAGCGAGCGTGCACCAAGTGGCCGTTACGCTCCTCTCTCTCCGCATAGCCCGCCCCACCGGAGCTCACCAGCGACAATGGACTCTTCAGCCCCTTAATCACGTTTTTCTCACTAATCAAATCGGCTAACACCTTACATTGATCTTCGCTGGCAATAATTAAGTCTAAAACCGCCTCCTCCGGAGAGATTTTTCGCTTTTCGGCAATTTCTTTAAGACTTCGCTGAACCAACAGTTTGGAAACAGGTGAAGAGGCGACGACTACTTTGGAGTAATCAAAGGCGCTTTTTTTCATCTCCTGAATAATTTTTTTCTTGGTCTTAGGGTTTTTTAGCTGCAATAGAAGTTCCTCTCGGCCGGTCTCGACCACAGAATTAGGCAGAAGGGTGTAGAGAACAGGGCCGCTGAAAGAATAAGGATACAGATCAAAATTAATATTCAGACCTTTTTTACG